>CAYZJE010000579.1:0-6965 GCA_964478485.1 uncultured Syntrophobacter sp.
GGATAGTGCGCGCCCAGCTCGCGCGCCGCGGCAAGGATGACGATCTCGCGGTCGGCGTCGCTGAGCGCCGAATCCAAGCGAAAATAATCTTCGGTGGCGGCGACGAAGCCGGCGAGTGCCGGCACATGCAGCAACATCGAATAGGGACCGCCGCCGCCGCTGCGCGCGGCGTGGATATGATCCCAAATCTGTTGATGTTCGGGCGACAACTCTGCGCGCTTTGCGCTGGGGATTCGGCTCATGATTCCTCCTGTTCAATGTATGGCGAAGGTGCCACGATCAATATGAATGGTTCACCACGAAGGACATGGTTCGACTATGCTCACCACAGGCTACGGTCACGAAGGGTTGGGATGAGGGCGCAGCATGCTGCGCCCCTACAAATCCGATTCCTCTTTGCGAACTTTGCATTGCGCAAAACTTCTGCCTCGCCGATCCGAAGGGCGACCAGCCGGTCGCCCCTACGTCCCTTTTGTGGCCTTTGCGTTCTTTGCGGCCAATCTTCTTCGGTTGCGGCTCTGCCGCGCTAGGCTCTTTGTGGTCAATACTCTTTTTTTCTACGGTTAAATTGCCAAGTTCATCAGCTTGAGCGCGGCGCGGCCGGCGATGCCGTAGGGGTTGCCTAAAGTTTCTTGCATCTCGAAATGGTTGAAGCCTTCGCCAACGATCAGTTCGACCGGTTTGCCGGCTGCTTTTACGGCAGCGGCGAAGTCGCGGCTCTGGCGTTGAAACTCCGGCGTCTCCTGGGTGCCGTAGGCGACGACGATCGGCGCAGTGAGCTTGTCGAGATGGCGCTGTGAGCTCAGCGCCTGCTCGATCTCGTCGGTGAAATTCACGTACTGGCTGCGCTTCGATAAGCGCACTGGCTTCAAGTCGTACATGCCGCTGACCATGAGCCCGCCCTTGATGATATTTGCCGGCACGGCGAAATCTTTTTCCCAGGCGGTGACCAGTGTGCAGCCGGTGAGATGCGCTCCGGAGGAATGGCCGGTGAGGTAGATGCGATTGTGATCGCCGCCGAAGCTCGCGGCGTTTTTGTAGACCCAGGCAACGGCGCTACGGACTTGTTGGATCATCGGCATCAAACTGCCGCCGGCGTCTTGAACTTGGATGAAATCGAGGATCACCGAGTGTGCTCCGGCGTTGACGAAGGTTTCCGCGAGAAAGGCGAAATCTTTCGCCGTGCCGTTGCGCCAAGCGCCGCCGTGGATGTATACGTTGACCGGCGCATTGGTCCGTTTGGTCTTGTAAATGTCGAGTTTTTCAATTTCACTCGAACCGTAGGCGCGGCGCTCTGGCGGACCAAAGCGTTTGATCACCGACTCGCTGGCGACCTTGCGGCGCGCGGCGAGCAAGGGTTGGTTGGGCGCGTAGACCGTTTGATCATAGGCGTCGTCAAGCTCTTTTTGATCCATATCGAGCCAAACGAGCGGGCCTTTCAATTTCTCAGATTGCTGTGCCGGTTCGGTATTCGCTGCCATGATTACTCCCATTCAAATTCGTTCAAAACGTTCAAGCCGTTCAATTTGTTCAAAACGGTTCGAACTCTGACGGCCTGATTTTTACCTTTACCTTTTTACTTTTGCCTTTCCTACTGCGGCGATCCCACAGGCTATAACAAGTTGGCTTTGGCGGTGTCAATGAGTGTTGGTTCAAGAGTTCAAAGGTTCAAGGGTTCAATGTTGACCGGAAAATTGTTCTCGTGATAGGTGCATGGTTATAACCTGACGGAGGTTTCGGCGAGGTCAGTCCGTACTTCATGATTCCGCTGAAAAACTCGCGTTCACCCTTCGACGGGGCTCAGGGCGAACGGGGAGGGGATTGAAAATCTTATGAATGTTCCGTTCATGCTGAGCTTGTCGAAGCATTCCTAAAGGTTTTTCAGCAGAACCACTTCGTGTAACATTGACAAAAAAGTTGAGGAGGCATTTATGGCAGACGCAGTACTCAAGGAAAAAGATGGCGACGTAACCATCATCACTCTGAACCGCCCAGATGTCGGGAACCGGCAGACGGATGAAGTTTGGGCCCAAGTGACGGAGATGTTCAATGCGGCGTCGAAGGATTCGCGCGCGGTTATCTTCAAAGGCGTGGGCGATGATTTCTGTCTGGGCCGCGCGTCGATGGGCGCGCCCACTCCGGTGCTCGAAGCTTATGCGGTGCGCGAACGCGCCGACACGATATTTAATCTCTATGGCGCGTTTCGCAACTGCAAGGCGCCGATCATCGGCGTCGTCCAAGGCCGCGCCGCCGGTCTTGGCTGCGCGCTGGCAGCGCTGTGCGACATTACCATCGCCAGCGACAAAGCGAAGTTTTCGTTTCCCGAGATGGCGCACCGGATCATGCCGACGATCGCTTTCTCCGCGCTGGTCGATCGCCTGTCACGCAAAGCGGCGACTTACATGATCTACTCGACCGAAGAAGTCGACGCGCATACGGCACTGGCCTACGGTCTCGTTAGCAACGTCACGCCGGCGAGCGAATTGGACGGGAGCGTTGCCAAACTGGTGGCTCAGTTCAAGAAAACCCCGCTGCCCGCGCTCCTCGCCGCGAAAGAATATGCCAAGACCGCGTTCGACATGAGCCCCCAAGCCGCCACCGACTTCGCGCGCAACCTGCACGCGACGGTGAATAGTTATTCGAAGATGCGGGAGTAGGCGGGAAATTAAAAATTAAAAAGTAAAAAGTGAGGAGTGGGGAGAATCGGATAGGGCTTACGCATTAGTTGATTCTCTTGAGCTTCGCCTTGTACATCTGCTGGCGACTCACGTATCCGGGTGCGGCGCGGTGCATTTTGGCGATGTCATCGTCGGAGAGTTCACGGACAACTTTTGCTGGGGCGCCGAGGATGAGTTTGCGGTCGGCAAAAACTTTTCCTTCCGCCACGAGCGCACCGGCACCGACTAAACAGTCTTTGCCGATCACCGCACCGTTCATGATAACGGCTTGAATGCCGATCAGTGTGCCGTGGCCGATGGTGCAGCCGTGCAGCATGGCTTGATGGCCGATGGTGACGTTGTCGCCGATATTCAGTGGAAATCCGGGATCGGCGTGGAGCACGGCGTTGTCTTGGACGTTGCTGCCATGGCCGATGGTGAGCGGCTCGTTGTCGCCGCGCAGGACCGCGCCCGGCCAGATGCTTACGTTCTCGCCTAGAATTACTTTACCGATGACTGTGGCTTCGGCTGCGATGTAAGCTGACTTTGGAATTTTCGGTATGTCGTCACCGAGTTGGTAGCTGGGCATGGCGTGTCCTTCGTGGTGAATAGTTTCAGTGCGACTTGCTCACAGCAACAAGATTGTATTCCGCTGCTCGTCCAAGTCAGTCAGTCTCGGAATATCTCCCGCAAAGGCGCTAAGGCGCAAAGGTTTTAGGAAAAAAACTCCTTGCTCGTCCAAGCGTCAGCGACACGCCGTCTCGGCGGATGTAGATGTGATGGCAATCTTTTTTCTTGGTCAACTCTTCGAGCAAATTTAACAGTGGCTGCTTGGCATCGAGTTTTGGTTTCGGCGCGCCGTTGGACATCAGGGCGTCGACGGCGTCCGGGCCGGCATAGACGCGCAGCAGGAGTTCTTCGTCGGAGATCGTCGCACCGAGCTTTTGCCGCACTTCGTGCAGGCTCAGATCGGGCGGCGCCCAGTTTTGCCAGTCCTTGGCGCGCCGGCGATTTAGAATCTTGTCTTTGACGTCGGCGTCAAGCAGCGCTGGCGCTTGCTTGCCCCAGATGCCAAGCGCCCAGAGGCTTTGCTGGCCATCACGCAAGGTAGTGTCGATGAAGGAAATCTCTTTCATGTCGTCTCAGTGGCTTGACGTAGATGTTAGTGCAAAGAGCATCACCCGCGGCTCGAAGCGACGGGAGTGTTGGAGTGATGGAGTATTGGAGTGTTGGGTCGGAAACCCATTACTCCAGTACTCCAACACTCCATTACTCCAATGGCTATTTTTTCCCCGGCACTTGTCCCGTTTGCGCCAGCTCTTTGAGAATCGAATAATCGGTGAGCTTGCTGCGGTCGACCGTCGTCGCCCGCTTGTCGACGTAGGTCATCATTTTGATCAAGTTATCGATGGCCGGTTCGGGCGCCACTAAATCGACGGTGGCACGAATGCGCATTTGCTCGTAGGCATGGTCGAGCGTTTCTCTCTCGTCGGTCTGGATGATTTTTTTCAAGACATCGATCGAGCCAGCCTTGTTGACGGTCATGTAATGAGTCGCTTCCAAGTAAGCCTTGACGAAACGCAGCCATTTGCCGCGGTTGGCTTTGAGCGATGCGACCGTCACGGTGATCGGGCCGTTCATGAAAGGGGTTTTCTTGCTGGGGACAAGATGAAAGCCCAGCTGTCTCATTTTCGGCTCGAAGGCAAAGTCCACCGGCGCGGCATCGATGCCGCCGCGCATGAGCGCCGCTAATCTTTCTTGGGAGCCGCCAAGCTGGAGCAAGGTCACATCTTTCGAAGTATTGAGCCCAGCGTCTTCGAGCATGACGCGGAGAATCAACGAAGACTTGCCGCCCAGCCGGTTGATGCCGACTTTCTTGCCGCGAAGTTGCGAGAGATCGTCGATCTTTTCCTTCGACATGACCGTGTACGAGACCAAATTGTCCCAGCTGCCGAGCGAAACGACCGGCACGCCTTGAATGTTCGATTGCACCAGCCCCGTGGGCGCGCCGGAAGTGGCGTCAATGTCGCCGGAGATTAAAGCTTGATAAGTGGTCGGCTCGCTGTTGATCCGAATGATTTCCGCCTTCAGGCCGTTCCTTTCGAAAAAGCCTCTTTCGTGAGCGATCAACACCGGATAGGAGACGGTTGGAAACAGCGGCACGCCGATGCGCACGCGTTCCTGGGCTAAACTATCGACCGGCGCGAAGCTCTCAATGATTAAACCCAACGCTAGTAAGATGGTCGCCGTGATATTTTTTTTCATCGCACCCCTCTACGTCTTATCGTGGTTTTATCTTGATGCGCTGCGGCATTATTATGTGGGCGCGGCAAGGGATGCAAGTCAATTTGGCGCCAGTGGCGCGATGGAAGTTATTTCACGAGAAGTGTTGACATTGTGACATGCTCTGGTTAGTGTACTCCATCTTCTTCAGTATACGGCCTTCTGATAGAGGACTTAATCAAGCCTGAAGGCCTCCGTCAGTCTCTCCTTGCGAACAGATATCTAAAGGAAAACCCGATCAGCGAGCGGTTCAGCAGTTTGCCCCATGTTCGGATGCCATTAGCAGTTCATTTCTCAGGGTCAAAGACCATAACATTCTCTAATAGGAGGAGAACATGGGTAGTAAATTATATGTCGGTGGTTTGCCATATTCGGTAACCGGCGACCGGCTGCAAGAAATCTTTTCGGAGCATGGCACGGTGGAATCCGCCAGCGTGGTGTCCGATAAGTTCACGGGCCAATCGCGGGGTTTCGGCTTCGTCGAGATGGGTTCCAGCGGCGAGGCGCAAAAGGCCATCGATAGCCTGAACGG
Organism: uncultured Syntrophobacter sp.; assembly: GCA_964478485.1. Classification (GTDB taxonomy): domain Bacteria; phylum Desulfobacterota; class Binatia; order UBA9968; family UBA9968; genus DP-20. Next base: position 5,473 of record CAYZJE010000579.1, read on the forward strand.
CACGCAGCTCGATGGGCGGACGTTGACCGTCAACGAGGCCAAGCCGATGGCGAAGCGCGAAGGCTTCGGCGGCGGTGGTGGCAATCGTGGCGGTGGCGGGGGTGGTGGCCGCGGCAACCGCGATGGCGGTGGCCGAAACCGCTATTAGTTTTTTCTTCACCGAATCAACTAGAAAAAAGGCAACCGAACCGGTTGCCTTTTTTTATGGTTCTTCAGGGTTCCATGTGAATCACCGCTGAGGCACGGAGCACGCGGAGTAAAGAATTTTTGATCAAAAATACTCCGAACTCAGCGAACTCTGTGCCTCTGTGGTGAATATTTCTTCACAGGAAACCCAGAAGACCTTTTATTTAAATCTGCATACCCTATCCGTCGATGGAAATTTTTTTTGCCACCTGTCCGCGCGGCTTGGAACTGCTTTTAGTTGACGAGCTGCGCCAATTGGATGCCGACAAAGTTCACGCGGTCGGCGGTGGTGTCCAGTTTGCCGGCGAATTTTCGCTCTGCTACCGGGTCAATCTCGAAAGCCGCATTGCCAGCCGGGTACTCTGGCAAGTGGCGAGCGGCGGTTACCGCGGTGAAGAGGATATTTATCGCATCGCCTTGGCGCTGCGCTGGACCGATTGGTTCGACGCGGCCAGGACCATTCGCGTCGATATTTCAGCGACCAAGAGTCCGCTGACCAGTCTCAACTTCGTCACCTTGAAGATCAAAGACGCGGTCTGCGACAAGATTCGCCAGCTCTCGCAGCGCCGGCCGAGCGTGGATACGCGGGCGCCGGATATTCCGATTCAAGGCCATCTGACCGAGCGCGACTTCATGCTCTATCTCGACACCACCGGCGAGCCGTTGTTCAAGCGCGGCCAGCGTTTGGCGACAGGCGAAGCGCCGCTGCGAGAAAACCTTGCCGCGGGCATTCTCCGCCTCGCCGGTTGGGCACCCGGCATTGCACTGCTCGATCCGATGTGCGGTAGCGGGACAATTCTCTTAGAAGCGGCGCACATGGCGCTCGACATCGCGCCGGGTTTGGGGCGCCACTTCGCGTTCGAGAAATTCAAGAACTTCGACGCGCGCCATTGGCGCGAATTGGTCCATCGGCGCAGTTCGCGGCGCAAGCCCACAACGCCACAGCCGATCTACGGCAGCGATATTTCTGGCGACCTATTGCGCGCCGCCCGTGCCAATCTTGCCGGCGCCGGTTTGGAAAACGTTGTCAGTCTTAACCGTGCCGACGTTTTGGCTCTCACCGCTCCGGCAAAGCAAGGCATCATCGTCACCAACCCGCCTTACGGTGTGCGGCTGGGCGAGCAGCAAGGGTTGGCGGAGTTTTATCCGAAGCTCGGTGACGTCTTAAAAAAACAATTCACCGGCTGGCGGGCTTATTTACTGAGCGCCGACATGCGCCTGCCCAAACTCATCCGCCTGGCGGTCTCTAAGAGAACGCCGCTCTTTAACGGCGCATTGGAATGCCGGCTGTTCGAGTACAAGATGGT
>CAYZJE010000580.1:0-4704 GCA_964478485.1 uncultured Syntrophobacter sp.
CCTTAACTGCGGCTCGGAATGCGGTCTCAATATCCTTGGGAGCTAGTACGTCGAGGTATTGAAGCTTCACTCCGAACGCCTTTGCGGCGAGCTCCACGTCTCTTAACAACTTTGCGTTGTCCGTCTGGGTCGAAGTCGCGAAGACCGCCACGCGGGAGAGCTTGGGAATGATTTCCTTCAAAAGCTCCAATCTTTTTCCGTTTAACTCCGGGGCAAGGGTGGACGACCCAGTGATGTTTCCGCCCGGCCGCGCCAGACTGGCGACGAACCCGCTGCCAACAGCATCGCCAACCTGCGACATGACAATGGGAATCGTAGAAGTTGCTTCCTTGGCGGCACGAGTTGCTGGCTCACCACCTGTGATAATGATGTCTACCTTGAGACGCACTAGCTCGGCAGCCAGTGCAGGCAGGCGATCGAATTTTCCCTCCGCGTATCGATACTCAATGATAATATTTTTCCCCTCGACGTAGTTAAGCTCGCGCAGCCCCTGGCGGAATGCCTCGATGCGGGCCGCTTGAGTGGAAGGAGAGCCGGCATATAGTAATCCTATCCGGGGAATTTTCGTTGTCTGCTGCGCCTGAGCAACGAAAACATTTGCCACAAATAAAATTATCAGTAGCCAGACAAGAATTTTTTTCGTCATGGGATTCGTTCCGCTCCCTATTGCCTGTTGCCTACTGCCTACTGCCTACTGAAACACCTTATCCGCCCGGTACAGCACCGACTGCGGGATCGTGATGCCGATCTGCTTGGCGGTCTTGAGATTGAACACCAGCTCAAACTTCATCGGCTGTTCGACCGGCAGATCGGAAGGTTTCGTGCCTTTGAGAATTCTGTCGATGTAGTAAGCGACACGCCGGTAGCTCTCCACGACGTCCGCCCCGTAGGACATGAGCCCACCGGCCTCTACAGCTTCTCTGTTGCCGTACATCGACGGTAACCGGCTCTTTAACGCAAAGCTGATGATCCGTTTTTGATTCTCATTGATTAGCCGGCCCGCAAGCACGAAGAGTCCATCCGGGCGCTGCTTGCCCATCGCAGCAAAAAATCTATCGAAATCGTCCGCAGCTCGTACGGCCCAAGAACGAATAGTCAACTTCAGCGCCCGTGCCGCGACTGGGAGAACCTCTTTCACGTCGAGTTCACCGCCCGGAGACCCCGCATCGTAGAGAACTGCGACACGGGCAAGTTTGGGAACCGCTTCTTTGAGCAGATCTAGCCGCTTTCCGCCTAGTTCTCTGGAAAGGGTCGAAAGGCCGGTGACGTTGCCGCCCGGGCGGGCGAGGCTATTAATGAAGCCTGCCTCGACAGGATCGACCCCGCTCCCCACCATAACGATGGGAATCGTCTTGGTCGCATTCTTGGCCGCCTGGATCAGCCTGGACCCTCCTGCTACTAGGATGATATCAACCTTGTGACGCACCAGCTCGGCCAGAAGCTCAGCGAACCGATCGACCTTACCCTCCGCAGATCGGTACTCGATGGCGAGGTTCTGTCCTTCGATGTGGCCACGCTCGCGCAGAGCCAGCCGAATTCCCTCGAAACGGGCGGACTCACTAGCTGCATCGCTCGCCGATAAATACGCTATCCGAGGAACTTTCTTCGACTGCTGCGCCTCGGCCGCGACTCCAAGGACAAGCACTAACGTTGCAACCAAGATCGATGACAGAGCAGGTTTTTTCATTGCCCACCTCGCTCTTGAGGCTATCACGCACACGGCACTTGCGAAAAGGATTATTTGTCGGAGATCACGACAAAACTTAGACGAGAAAAAAGGCCAAATTCGGCCTGAGATTTAACTGAAAGACGCGACAGTTAGAATAATTAGTTGCCGGTAATCGACTGATTGCCGATCCAACGACATGCGGACGCCCGTCCAAACTTTGAACGCTTCCGATGCTTTAAACGTTTTGAACGGCTTGAACGATTTATTCCTGCCCCATCTCCGAAATAAATTCCCTCACCACCGCTTCAACATCGAACTTCGGCCCATAGCCCAGGTCAGTTCGCGCCCCTGAAATATCCAACGCCAGCCGCGGCCGTTATGCATCCACCGACGTCGCGTGTAAACGCAGGCCCAGCGCGCGCACAACTTTCAGTACCGTCGAAAACTCTGGATTGCCGTCGGGCGACAATGCTTTGTACAGGCTCTCGCGACCGAGGCCGGTTTTTCGCGCGATTTGACTCATGCCTTGTGCCCTTGCGATATCGCCCAACGCAGCGGCTATCAGCGCCGGATCGCCGTCTTCAAGCGCCGCTTCTAAGTACGCTGCCATATCCTCGTCTGATTCCAAATGTTCCGCTGGGTCCCAACGCTTAGTTTTAACTTTCGCCATGGCAATCTCCTATAGTGCCCGTGCCATTCTTATTGCTTTCTGAATATCTTGGTCCTGGGTCCGCTTATCGCCACCGGCGAGCAAGATAATCAGCGAGGCTCCGCGTTTCAGGAAGTAAACGCGATAGCCCGGTCCATAATCGATCCTCAGCTCCGATACACCTTCTCCTACTGGCCTGACATCGCCGGGATTTCCGAGCGATAACCGACGGATTCTAATATCGATACGCGACCGCGCTCGCAGATCGCGTAAGCCGTCAAACCAGCGTGAGTACAGCTCAGTTTGGCTTATTTCGACCATTGCCTAATGTATCTTATAACATACACAGGGTCAAACTTCGACTACCAGTCGTGTCTGGTCCAGTCGTGTCTGGGTCGGACCTGTGCAAGATATTGATTCACTGATATGAGATTGGCTAATAGACATGTTTTGGTGGCTTAGCCTCAGGTTTTTGGCGCTGAAACACTCTTTCTAACAAACAAGCGAGGGCGCGCGGCAAAAAGTACGAAGCCCGTGCCAATCCTTCAATCTCTTTACTCCGCTTAATGCCTTGCGGCGGTTCAATAGTTCAAGCGTTCAAAGTTCAAGGACGGATTCGGACGGGTACTTGCACGTTTTGAGAATTCTCGAAATGTCGAAGCGTTCTATCAGAGCAAGGGATGATTCGCCATTCCGGGCATGTTGCGGGTGAAAGAGATAAGACAGCGCAAGGCTGTAGACACTGCCTGAGCGGTGGGAATTTGTCGTTCGATAGTGGTATTGATAGAACTTTTGAGTGAGTTCAGAAACGCATCGCATGGAGGCAGTAAAATGAACCAGAATGCTAAACGTAACTTGCAACGGCGCAAGCGGCAAGCGACTCGACTTTCTAAACGAGAGTATTTTAGGAAAAAGAAAGAAGCCCTCAGTGTGTCAGCTGCCGGAAAGGATAAAGCGGCTTAAAGATGAATTTTTGCTCCCAGCTCCTGCCGGTTAACTACCACCGCGCGGGAAATCTCGCTCCGCCCTGAAACAACGGTCATTCAACTTTCCGAGCGCGAATCTTTGCTCACACTATGCCGGCCATGCCCGCCAGGGCACCGGCGGCGATGAGCCAGAGCGGGTTCCATGATTTGCGTAGCACCAGGGCGGCGGTGACCAGCGATATCAGATAGCCGCGCCAGTCGTGGTTCACCGCGCGCAGCAGGACCGATGCGCCGGCGAACATCAGGCCGGTGGTGATCGGCATCAAGCCGCTGCGCACGGCGCGAAAAATCGCCGCGTTGGGATAGCGCGCGTTAAGGTGGCCGACGAAGAGCGTCAGCGTCGTCGCCGGCACCAGCAAAGGAACAGTCGTCGCGGCGGCTCCAGCCCACCCCGCCAAATGCCAGCCGATCAGCGTCGTGTACATGACATTGGGACCGGGCGCCACCTGCGCCAAGGTGTAAATTTCGGCAAACTCCTGGTTGGTCAACAGATGATGCACGTCGACGACATAGCGGTGGATGTCCGGCAGGATCGCCGTTGGACCGCCGACGGCGACACACCACAGAGCGAGAAAATGCAGAAACAGCGCGCCAAGGTCGAGACGGTCCATTACTCCTTCGCTCTCCAGGCCAGGAACACGGCGCAGGGCGCGAGAGCGCCGATGACCCACAGCAGCGGCCAACGCATCACGCCGACGCCGACAAAGGCGAGCATCCCGAATAGCCACGGCCGCCAGCGTCGCGGCAACACCATCGCCAACTTGATCACGGTGGCGAGCAGAAGCCCTGCGGCAACCTTCGACATGCCGGCGAGCGCCTGCTGCACCTGCGGCAAGGCGCCGTAGTGCTGGTAGGCCAGGCCCATGCCGATGACGACGAGGAACGGCCAACCTAAGTAACCCGCGACAGAGACCGCGGCGCCGCTCCAACCGGCGAAACGATAGCCAACCAACACGGTCAGATTGAGCACGTTCGGCCCTGGCAGGAGCTGGCCGAGGGTCAACAATTCGGCGAACTCTCGCTCGCTCAGCCAGCGTCGCTGCTCCACCAAACCACGCCGCGCCCAAAACAGCGCGCCGCCAAAACTAGACAGGGTAATCCGAGAAAATGTCAGGAATAACTCCAACCGGCTGACGCTCGGTTTAATGGAAACTGCTTGCTGCATGATTTCTCGATGGAAATTCAGGAATAGAATTCCGGCAGAACTCCTGGGTCTAACTTTCCCTTTGATGAGAAGTGCGCTGTGCCTTAATGCGGCCAAGTAGGTTCATTAGTTTACTCATTTTCCTGACCGGCGCAGACTTCTAATTGCGATTATCTTTAAAGTTGATCTGTCAAAAGTGGAGCTGGAGACCCGCCATTAAACGAAGCCACTTCGCGGCCGGGGTATTGCCCCCGGC
>CAYZJE010000581.1:0-10508 GCA_964478485.1 uncultured Syntrophobacter sp.
CTCGTGGTCGATAAGAATAAAATTTTCAAAGGGACTGCCGGCGCCAATCCGGACGAACAGTATCCTGACAGCATCCTCAAAGCCTAGCGGGTAAGATCATGAGTCCATTAGAAAAGATCAAAAACGATATCGTCGAGAGCCAAGTTTGGAAGGCGATTTTCCGTCACGGTTACGATGACACGCCGCGCAACCGGGTGATGATGGTGACCGCCAACGTGTTTCTCCATCTCCATCCGGCCAAAGTGCGCCGCCATGCGGTCAGGATGCGATTTACCTGGTGCATGGGCGGGCTGACATTTCTTATGTTTCTGATGACGACGATCACCGGCATCTATTTAATGTTCTATTATCGCCCGGTGGCTGAGTATGCCTACGCTGATATGAAGTACCTCGAATTCGACATGCCCTTCGGCATGCTCATGCGCAACATGCATCGCTGGGCGGCGCACGCGATGATCGTCTTCGTCTGGCTGCATATGTTTCGCGTGTTCTTGACCGGTTCTTACAAACCGCCACGGGAGTTCAACTGGATCGTCGGCGTGTTACTGCTCGTGCTGACACTGCTCCTGAGCTTCACCGGTTATCTCTTGCCGTGGGACCAGCTGGCGATCTGGGCCGTGACCGTCGGTTCCAATATGGCTCGCGCGACCCCGTTGTTGGGCTATGAAGGCCCGTTCGCCGAATTCGTCGGCGCCAACCCGATCTACGATGCCCGCGCTTTCTTGTTCGGCGGCGGCGAGATCGGGCCGCACACGCTTTTGCGCTTCTACATTCTCCATTGCATTTTCATTCCGCTGGTCGCCAGCATCTTGATGGCCGTTCATTTTTGGCGCATCCGGCGCGACGGTTTCTCCGGTCCATCCCTATAAGTTATCCGAAAACGAGGCGAATCCATGGCAGAGGTGGCACAAGCAAGAAAACTACCGGTCGACGATAAAATTCATACCTGGCCGCACTTGGTGCGCATGGAGTTTCTCGTCATGCTGTTCGTGCTGGTCGGTTTGACCATCTGGTCGATCACCATTGATGCGCCCTTGGAAGAAGCGGCGAACCCAACCAGGACGCCTAACCCGTCGAAGGCGCCCTGGTACTTTCTCGGCTTGCAGGAAATGCTGGTCTATTTCGACCCCTGGCATGCCGGCGTCGTAATGCCGACCTTGATCATTGTTGGTCTCATGGTGATTCCTTTCATCGACATCAATCCGAAGGGCAACGGTTATTACTGTTACAAGGATCGAAAGTGGGAGATTCTGACCTTTATGTTCGGCTTCCATGTCCTTTGGGTAGTGATGATCATCATCGGGACGTTTTTCCGGGGCCCGGGATGGAACTTATTTTGGCCGTGGCAGAGATGGGACCCGCATAAAGTCGTCGCGCTGACCAACGTCGATTTGCCCTATCTTCTCGGATTCAGGGATTATTGGCTGTCCGCGGCGTTCAGTTTAGTGGCCATCGGCGGGTACTTTGTCGGCGGCATGATCTTGTTCTACGTTTTCGTGCTCAAGGTCAAAGGGAAAGATTTTCTCGAACGTTGGGGCATGGTGCGATTTACCATCACGGGCTTGCTGATTGTGCTGATGATGTCTCTCCCCGCCAAGATGTTTTTGCGGCTCGCCTTTAATATCAAGTACGTTTTGGTTACCCCGTGGATCAATATTTAAATGTTTACCTAAATGTTTGCTTAAATGTTTTATTTGGCGAAAATTCTCCAGGCGCTGGGTCTTGCGGATATTGGCTATGCGCTTTTTGCCGGTATCGCGAGAAATTCTTCGATGGCTGAAGAAATTGTTTTAACCTTGATCGGTCTCGGGGTTTTTTCTTTGGGCCGGGCGCTTGAGCGCAAGGTAGCGTAAGGGAGTCGGGATGGCGGAACGAGGCGTCGACCAAAAAGAAGAAAAAAAATCCTACGGCAGTGTTTTCGTTCTGGGCGCGGGACTACTGGTAGCGTTGTCGCTTTGGGCTTTCTTGGATGACAACATCACGCGCCGCCCGTGGAAGGGCGTGCAGAGCCGCTTCTATCGGTTGGATTACGATCGAGCCGCAGCTGCTTACAATGAAGAGGATAAGAAGCTTCAGGCGGATGACAAGTATCGCGAGCTGGCGAAAAAGCTCGCCGATTTCCAAGCCAGTCTAAGCAGCGGCGACTTGGGCAAAAAACTCAAGGCTTTGGAAAGCGAAGAGGTCCGGGCGACGATAAAATTCCAAGAGGCCGATCAACAAGTCAAAGATGTAAAGAGCGAGCTAGAAGAGGCGTGGTACGAGCATGATCATGCGGTGCAACAGAAGCGCAATCCGCAACCTTATCTGGACGTAATCGCCGGCTTAGACCAGAGGAAAGCTCTGTTAGACAAACAACTGGAACCGGCCAACGCCAAACGCAATCAGTTAAAGGAAGAGATTAAAAAGATTCAATCCGGCGCCATGGAAATCGAAAATGAGCTCGGCAAAATGACCGCCGAGAGAGATAAGTGGATCCGGGTGATGGAGAACGTCACGTTCAAGCTCGGGCCATTCACCTTTCCCAAGATCCCCAAGATTCAGCAGGCGTCGTTGGACGAGTTCGATCGCAACCGGTTCGATCAACCGGTGGCGCGCGTCGACCGGTGCCAAACCTGCCACCTGGCGATCAATCGCCCCGGCTTTGAGAAGGAAGCCAATCCGTTCAAAACTCATCCGCGGCGCGAGGTGCTGCTCGCCGATAACGCTCATCCGCCCGATCGGTTAGGCTGCACGAGTTGTCATGAAGGCCAAGGCATGGCCGTCAACAGCGTCAAACAGGCCCACGGCGAAGTTCATTTGTGGGAATTTCCACTATTACGCGGGAGCAAGGTGCAGTCGAGTTGTACTTCCTGCCATCTCGACGTGCAAAAATTTGCCGATGATGCACCGCTCTTGGCCGAAGGTCAGCGGCTCTTCGAACAGGTTGGCTGCACCGGTTGTCACTTGGTCAAAGGATATGAGAATATTCCCAAGATTGCGCCGAGCTTAAGAAAAATCAGCGCTAAGGTCGATCCCGGCTGGATGGTGCGCTGGATTGAAAACCCGCACAAGTTCCGGCCGCGCACGCGCATGCCGAATTTCGACCTGAAGCAAGACGATGCGGTCGCGATCGCCGCCTATATTTGGTCGCAGTCCAAGGAAGATGCTGACAAGTGGACTCAAGAACATCCGCTGCCAGCCGGTTTTCGCGAAGGCGATCCGAACGAAATCGCCAAGGGCAAGAAACTCATCGAAACGGTCGGCTGCAAAGGCTGTCACGGCTTTGCCGAGGGCGAATTCAGCACGCCGCTGGGAAAAGAAAAAGACCTTGTACCAAACCTGAAAGATGTCGCAGCAAAAGTGGTTGGGCCGCAATGGGTCTATCATTGGATCAAAAATCCGCGCGGTTTTGCGCCCGACACGCGCATGTCGAGCCTACGATTAACCGACGACGAAGCGTCGGCGATCACGAATTACATAATGAGCTTGGGCGGCCGCCCCGATCCGGTTGCGGGGATTCAGGAAAAGCTTGCCGATGCCAAGAACATCAAGCGCGGCGAGTCGCTGGTGCGCAGGTGGGGCTGTTTCGGCTGTCACGACATTAAGGGCATGGAAAAAGAGTCCCGTGTCGGCGCTGAGCTGACAACGTTCGGTTCGAAGGCGGTTGAAGAATTATTTTTCGGTAACCGGTTGGATGTCAAACATACCTGGGATGACTGGACCTATAACAAGTTAAAGACACCGCGCGGCTATGCAACTGAACGCATTGAGCAGTTGATGCCGCAATTTAATTTGGCCGACGAAGACATTAAGGCGCTGCGCATCTTGCTTGGCGGGTTTCGAGAACGGAAGGTGGGCCAGCGCTACCAGGCCGATCAAGGATTGCGCGTCCAACAGGTGGTCGAAGGACGCCGGCTGATGCAGCAGTACAACTGCGTCGGGTGCCACGAGATCGAAAAACGCGGCGGCTTTATCCGCAAGTACTATCAAGAGAATATCACTCTTGCGCCGCCGGTGCTCAATGGCGAAGGCGAGAAAGTACAGTCGAATTGGTTCTTCAGTTTCTTGAACGCGCCGATACCGATCCGGCCGTGGTTGGAAATTCGCATGCCGACCTTTGGTTTCTCGGACGAGCACGCCACCCAGCTGGTCAATTACTTCAACGGCCTGTCGAAGGTCGAGCTGCCGTACGTCTATATCGATGACAAAAAAATTCCGGCGCAGCAGATCGAAGCTGCCAAGATTTTGACATCGAAGGACTATTTCAATTGTTTTAGCTGCCATATGCAGGGCGCCAAGACCCCGGAGGGTCCTAAGGATGGATGGGCGCCAGACTTGACCCTGGCGCGCCAACGCTTAAATCCAAATTGGATTCTCAAATGGCTAAAAGATCCCCAGAAAGTTCAGCCCGGTACCAAGATGCCGTCATTTTATCCGGGGGGTCCAGATAATGTTCTCGGCGGCAAAGAGGACCTACAGATCGAAGCGCTGCGCGATTATCTAATGAGTATCGGCCGCGGTGCCGCGCCCGAGGTTGCGGTCGCCGCGCCAGCGCGGGTAGCCAAGGCGAAACCAGCCAAGTGATAATCAATTTGAATTCGCGAGCGGGGTTTGATCCCCGCTCGCCACCAAAGGGGATGCTCGCCCCCTTTGGAAACCCCATTAAGTTGGAGCCCGCCTCGAGAGGCGGGGTTTATTTGAGTGAATATAGGAGTAACCTGGTCGTCAAACCGGTGACTAGCTAGTTAGAAGGAGGAAAGTATGAGCAAATTTGGTTCTTTTGTATTGACGGCGGCGTTAGTGACGGCGCCGGTGAGCGCCATCGCCCAGTATTCAGGCGGCGATGTTAAAGATGGCGGGACAATTTCTGGCACGGTGAAGTTCAAAGGCACCGCCCCAGCGCCCAAGAAACTCGATGTCGGCAAGGATAAAGAAGTCTGCGACAAGTCGCCAAAGATGGATCAGTCCTTGATCGTCAAAGACGGCAACCTGGCCAATGCGGTGGTGACGATCACCGATATCAAGAGCGGCAAGAAGATTGACGCCAAAAAGGTAATACTCGATCAAAACGGCTGCGAGTATAAGCCGCATGTGCTGGCTTTCGCCGCGGGGACGACTGTGGAAATTTTGAATCCTGATGGGATTCTGCACAACGTGCACTCTTACAGCAAGGTTAACAGCCCGTTCAACCAGGCCCAGCCAAAGTTTAAGAAGAGCTTGGATGTGAAGATCGAAAAAGCCGAAGTGGTTGAGGTGAAATGTGATGTCCACGGCTGGATGCATGGCTGGCTCGTGGCCACGGCCAACCCGTATTTCGCGGTTACCGATGGATCGGGCAGCTTCAAGTTGACCGACGTGCCTGCGGGCAGCTACACCGTCGAAGTGTGGCATGAGAAGCTCGGCAAGAGCACTCAAAAAGTGACGGTAAAGGCGAAGGAAGAAGCCAAAGCGGCCTTCGAGCTCGCCGGCAAGTAAGCTGCTGCAGAATTACCACAATTAAGAAGCGGCCCCATTCGGGGCCGCTTTTTTGCTCAGACTGATGGCTTTCAAGCGCCAGCCGCGCCGCGTTGGCGGCCAGTCGGGGTTAAGGTGCCTCACTTCTGTTCTTGAAGTAGTTCCACGCCCGCTCCAAATCCACCGGTGGCAGGGCTTCGACTTGACGCTGCTTGGATTCGTCTAGCGTCAAGGGTATCGGCTTACCGATTTGAAGCGCGCCGTAAAGGATTTCAGCCGCTTCTTCCAAATAGATCGCCATCATCACCGCTTCGGGAATGGTCCTGCCGACCGTCACTTGACCGTTGCCTCTGAGCAAGACCGCCGGCCCTTCGCCGATGGTTTGCGCGACCTCGGCGCCGAGATTCGGCGTGGTAATGAGATCGGGCATGTTGAAAACCGGCACTCCTGCGGCGAAGAAGCTGCCGTGATTATGCACGGCTTCGAGCCTGCGGTCGGTGACCGAGAAGATATTCGCCACCCGGGCGTGGATGCGGGTAATCACATTGACGCGCGGTTTCGCCTTCATGATCGCCGTGTGCAGCCAGGCTTCGGAAGGTGCGGCGAGGCGACCTTCGACCACTTCGCCATCCAAGTTCATCGTCAAAATGTCGTTTGCTTGCACCAGCGCGAGGCCGATGCGCGGCGTGAGCAAAAACCGGTCGGTGCCCGGAATGCGCGCGCTGACGTGGCCGAATCCCTCGACCAACTTCTTGTAGGTAAGGATTCGGCAGGCGCTGATAATGTCCTTGCTAATTTGTTCGCGGGTGTCCATGTGGCTCCTTTAAAAGGATTTTTTTTTGGGCTATATTACGTTGTCGCGTTATCCGAGCCAAGCGAGCCCAATATGAAGATCAAAGTTGAATCTTACGCCGACTCCAAGGGACACGAAAGTCCTACCCGATTCATGCTCGGAACTCGAGCCATTCAGGTCGAAGCCTGCGTGGACCGCTGGTACGGCGAGCAAGCATGCTATTTCCGAGTTCTCGGCAGCGACGAGAACTCCTACATTCTCAAGGGGCCCCTTGAAGATGGCAGTTGGGAGCTGGTTTCTTTTACCCACAAGGACTCCCGCGGTACCGAGCTAGAATACGAAGGCAAAAGGGAACTTCAGTAACTCATAGGACGCCCTTTGCTTCTCTGGTTTTAATTTCCAACCCATCTCTCAACGGCGAGAGAAATACAATTTAGGTTTCGAGGTAAAGTAGTGTCTAATCAACATTTGGTGGCGGTTGTCGGTGCCGGCCCCGCAGGCATTTACGGAACCAGGAAATTGACCGAAACGGGCCATCGAGTCGTGTTGATCAACCGCGATATTAAACCGGGCGGGCTGGCGGAGTACGGCATCTTTGTCGACAAGGAAAAGATGAAAACCGGACTGCGCAAACAGTTCAAGCGAATTCTCGCTGACCCCAAAGTTTTTTACTTAGGCCATGTAGCGGTTGGGCAAGATCAAGCGCTGTCGCTCAAAGAGCTTCAAGCGATGGGCTTTGGCGCGGTGGTGGTGACCGCGGGTGCGCAAGGAACGAAGAAATTAGGCATCGAAGGCGAAGACGCTGTCGGCGTCTATCACGCTAAAGACGTCGTCTATCACTACAATTCTTTGCCGCCGTTCAGCGAGCGGACTTTTGAAATCGGCCGGCGCGTGGCGATCATCGGCATGGGCAACGTCATGGTCGATATCGCCAACTGGCTGCTCAATCTGAAAAAGATCGACCAGGTGGTCGTGGTCGCGCGCCGCGGGCCGCTGGAAAAAGCCTATGACGACAGCGAGTTTGAATACATCGACATGTATCTCGACAACGCCGACATGAAGCAGGAGATCGAGCGCATCAGCGCATCGTTGACCGCGGTCGGACAAGACGTCGGCGCGATCACGCAAAAAATGGTGCGAGAAGGCGAGCCGCTGGAAGGGCGCCGGCTCACTTTTCGCTATCTCTGTTCACCCACGAAAGTAATCGCCAACGAGCAAGGCCGGGTCGCCGCCTTGGAAGCCGAAGATAATGAAATGATTCTCCAAGACGGCAAGACCGTCGCTATGGGCACTGGCAAATCGCGGCGCATCGATGTGGACTGCGTGATTTACGCCATCGGCGATCAAGTTGACGCAGCGCTCGGTCTGCCGTTTTCACGGGGCGCGTTCGTGACCAATCCGGAGAAACTTCCCGGCGATCCCAATCCCGCCGCCTATCAACCATACGATCCCGAAGCAAAGAAAGCGCTCGAAGGCATCTTCGTCGCCGGCTGGTCGCGCAACGCCAGCGTCGGTCTGGTCGGCGTCGCCAAGCAAGACGCCGAGCGCGGCATGAAAGTCGTCAACCAGTATCTCGCGACAAAAGCAGGTAGCTCGGCCGGAGAGATGGACGCGAAGATCGCAGCGCTGATGGAGACGCTCACGCAAAAAGGCGTGACGGTTGTGACCAAACCGGACGTTGAACTTCTCGAAGGCGCTGAGCAAGAAGCCGCCAAAGCGCGCAAGACCTGGGACTTCAAATACACCAGCGATGAGAAGATGTTGGAAGTGATCGCGGCGCGAAGGGCGGGGAAGTAACTCAATCGTTATTCAGAATGATCGATCTATAAAAGCCGGAGGCAGCGACCTCCGGTTTTTTTTGCGTTTCGCGCTGCCTAGCTCGAGCTAGTGCATGATTCTCCCGCCGTTCACGTGGAGCGTCTGTCCCGTCACATGTTTCGCCGCGTCGCTGGCTAGGTAGGCGACCGCTTCGGCGACGTCTTCGACGGCGCCGGGGTGGCCGAGGGGGATGCGTTCGTTCGATGCTTTCCATTCGGCATCGGTGTAGTGGCTGCGGACTTTGGCGGTTTCGATTCGTCCTGGGGCGACGGCGTTGACTCGCACGCCGGCGGGCGCGAGTTCTAGCGCGAGCGTGCGGGTGAGACCGAGGATACCCGCTTTTGCCGCGGCGTAGGCCGCGCGGTTTTCGCCGCCGCTGTAGGCGATGTCGGATGAAATGTTGACGATGGCACCGGATTTCTGGTTTTTCATCATGACCGTCACGGCACGGCAGCAGAGAAAGGTTGCCGTGAGATTGGCGTCGATAACGGTGCGCCAATGGTCTAGCGGGTATTCTTCAAACTTATGGTGAAAAAAGCTGCCGCCAGCGACGTTGACCAACAAATCGATGCGGCGATGATCCGCGATGACCTTGTCGAATGTCGCTTTGACTTCGGCTTCTTGGTCCAAGTGGGCGCAATGAAACTCAAGCGGAATACTACGCTTAGCGAACTCGCTGACGACTTGATTGCCGGCGTCCTGGTTCATGTCGAGAATGACGATGCCGTATCCGTCTTTCGCCAAGCGATCGACCACCGCTTGACCGATGTTTCCGGCGCCGCCCGTTACCACCGCGACTTTGTTCATGGCTGACTCCTTCTTCCTGGTCTCTTGATTCCCTATCTCATATGCCGAGTTGGCGTCAATTGGGTTCGAAGCTGTCTCGCGTCAAGGGTCTCGCGTCTGGGGTTAGAAAACCCGAGACTCGAAACACGAAACGCGAAACCGGCGGCGCTCGCGCGCCGCCTCTTGCCAAGCCGGAGGGGCTCACATAACATCTGGCGAATTCATACGCTGCGATAAACTTTTTTGGGAGGGTGCATCATGGCAGACAAAGCGATCGAAGTTTTGCTCGACGAACGAAGAAATTTTCCACCGCCCAAAGAATTCAAAAAATCAGCCAACCTGAAAAGCGCCAGTATTTTTAACAGCGCGCGCAAAAATCCCCAGGCGTTCTGGGCCAAAGCGGCAAAGGAACTGCACTGGTTCAAGCCCTGGAAGAAAGTCCACGAGTGGAAATCGCCGTGGGCCAAGTGGTTCATCGGCGGCAAGATTAACGCGTCTTACAATTGCCTGGATCGCCATGTGAACGCTGGGCGCAAGAACAAAGCGGCGATTATTTGGGAAGGCGAGCCGGGCGACGAGCGCGTGCTGACCTATCGCGACGTGTGGCGCGAGGTGAATAAGTTCGCCAACGTGCTCAAAAAACTCGGCGTCAAAAAAGGCGACCGGGTTTGCCTCTACATGGGCATGGTGCCGGAGCTGCTGATCGCGATGCACGCGTGCAACCGCATCGGCGCGCCACACAGCGTCGTCTTCGGCGGTTTTAGCGCAGAAGCTTTGCGTGACCGGATCAACGATGCTTCGGCAAAAATTTTGGTTACCGCTGACGGCGGTTACCGGCGCGGCACCATCGTGCCGCTAAAAAAGAATGCCGACGAAGCGATGACCGATACGCCGTCGATCACCCACTGCGTGGTGGTCAAACGGGTCGGTGCTGAGTCGGGCGCGCAGATGAAAAAAGGACGCGATCTCTGGTGGGATGAAGTAATGGCCGATGTGCCGCTGTGGTGCGAGCCGGAAAAGATGGACAGCGAGGATATACTTTTCTTACTTTATACCAGCGGCACAACCGGAAAACCCAAGGGCATAGTCCACACCACCGGTGGTTATTTGACCGGTGTCGCCCTCGCTAACAAGTGGATCTTCGACATGAAAGAAGAAGATGTCTTTTGGTGCGCCGCCGATATCGGCTGGGTCACCGGCCACACCCATATCGTCTACGGGCCGATGGCCAACGGCGTGACGCAGGTGATGTACGAAGGCACGCCGGATTGGCCGGATAAAGATCGCTTGTGGCGGATTATTGAAAAATATGGCGTGACGATCTTTCACACCGCGCCGACGGCGATCCGCACGTTCATGCGTTGGGGCACGGAGTTTCCCGGCAAGCACGATCTAAAGAGCCTGCGCTTGCTCGGTTCGGTCGGCGAGCCGATCAATCCGGAAGCCTGGATGTGGTACCACAAATTTATCGGCGGCGGGCGCTGCCCGGTGATGGACACCTGGTGGCAAACCGAGACCGGCCATCCGCTGATCACGCCGCTGCCCGCGATTACCAAACTAAAACCAGGCTCGGCAACTATGCCGTTCCCTGGAATCGAAGCCGATGTCGTCGACGAAAACGGCAACTCGGTTCCAAAAGGCGGCGGTGGATATTTAGTTCTAACCAAACCTTGGCCGG
>CAYZJE010000582.1:0-12122 GCA_964478485.1 uncultured Syntrophobacter sp.
GCGCGGCTTTGGGCGTCCACTAAGCCGCGCGCATCCTGAGCCAAGTTGTTGAGATTGAGCAACAGCGCCGGCAGCTGTTGGTTGCTTGTGAGACCCGCCAGGCTACCGGTCAGCTGGGTAAGAAAAGATGGCTTGTTCTTAATCACGGGATAAGCTGCGCCAGGTTTTGCTCTCAAGATCGGCGCGGCGTGGCCACCGCCGGTCAAATTAACCGTGGCGATGCCGGTCAGTCCTTGGGTTTCGAGCACGGCGACGGTGTCTTCCTTGACCGGCGTGCCGCGCACGATATCGAGAGCCAAACGTACTTGCTCGGGGTTTTCCGGATTCAGCATGACTTCCTTGACACGGCCGACGTCGACGCCACGGTATTTGACCGACGAATCGTTGCTCAGTCCGGAGACCGATTCATCTATATAGGTATAGTAGCGGTCGTAAACGCCGCGGTAGTCGGTTCGGCTCAGCCACAGCACTCCCCCAAGCAACCCGGCGCCCAACAGGGCGATGAAAAGACCCACCAGCGTGTAATTTACTTTCGGTTCCATGCTTGCTCCTTGGCCGCCCGGCCGCGCGGCCCATAAAAATACTCATGAATTAACGGATCGGTCGAAGCGGACAGTTCGTTCATGGTGCCGATGCCCAGCACTTTGCCGTTGCCCAATACCGCGACGCGGTCGGCAATCCGCCAGAGCGAATCCAAATCATGGGTGATGATGACTATGGTCAGGTGAAACCATTCGCGCAGCTGCTGGGTCAACTCATCGAAACCGGCGGCGCTGATCGGGTCGAGTCCCGAGGTCGGCTCATCGAGAAACAACAGTTCGGGGTCCAATGCCATGGCGCGCGCCAAAGCGGCGCGCCGGCGCATGCCGCCGCTCAGTTCGTTTGGATACTTGGTGACGCTGGCCATGGGAAAACCGGTGCTGGCGATTTTCAGCAAGGAGAGTTCTTCGATGAATCGTTTGCTTAGGTTGGTGTGCTCGCGCAGCGGCACGGCGACGTTTTCGACGACGTTGAGCGAACTGAACAACGCTCCATGTTGAAAGAGCACGCCGCAACGGCGGCGCAGCGCCGAGACTTCGGCGTCGCTCATGGCTTTGATGTTTTGACCGAAGATGCGAAGATCGCCGCCGCTCGGTTGTTGCAGCAGGGTCATTTCGCGCATTAAGACCGATTTGCCGGCGCCGTTGCCGCCGGCGATCGCGAACACCTCGCCTTTTTCGATCTCCAGACTAACGTCGTCATGCACAACAGCCGCGCCAAACCGAGTGCTGATATGACGGGCTTCAATCACCGTCGCCTGCGATTGCGCTGAACTGAAAGTTGCATTCATATTTCCCACCAGTTGAAAAGAATCGAAAAGAAAGCATCGGTGACGATGACCAGAAAAATCGCCTGGACCACGCTGATGGTGGTATGGCGGCCGACGCTGTCGACGCCGCCAAATACTTGAAAGCCCTGGTAACAGCCCACCAGCGCGATAATGATCGCGAAGACCGGCGTCTTGCCAACCCCAATTAGGTAATGGCGCAAAACGATCGCGTACTCGAAACGGTTGAGGAATTCGGTAAACGTAACGCCGAGCTGGCTCAACGCGATCAACATGCCGCCGAAGACCCCGATTGCGTCGGCAAAGACCGTCAGTAAAGGCAGGGCGATGACTAAGGCGAGCGCTCGAGGAATAACCAATAAGCTCATGGGGGAAATGCCCAATGAGCGTAGCGCGTCTAATTCTTCAGTCACCGTCATGGTGCCGATCTGCGCGGTGTACGCCGAACCCGAGCGGCCGGCAACCAGAATGGCGGTCAGGAGCGGCGCGATCTCGCGCAACAGCGCGATGCCTACCAGATCGACGATGAAGATATTGGCGCCAAAGGTTTTCAACTGTTCGGCGCCTTGATAGGCGATGACGATGCCCATCAGAAACGACAGTAGGCCGATGATCGGCAACGCGTTCAGACCATCGACCTGGAGATTGTAAAGCAGCACACGCCAACGGATTCGATTGGCGTGGGTAAGCAAAGAAAAAGCCGCGGCCGCAGTTTCGCCGCCGAAGGCCAGCGCCTTGCGAACATTGGCCGCGTAAGTCCAGGCAAACCGACCGAGTCGTTCCATCCAGCCGGCAGGCGGCGCGGGCTGCGGCTGATCGCTTTGCGACCAACTGTGCGCCACGGTCTGCATGAGCGTGGCAAAATCATTTGACAGGCCATTCAGAGAGATGGTGCAGCCGTTGCGCTCGAACTGGTTTACAGTTCGCTGCAGTAACCACGCACCGCCGGTGTCCATGGCAGCGATGGCGCCGACATCGCAGGCGATACGGCCAGTGAACGTCTTGGGGAGCGCGAGGATCTGACGTTCCAGGTCTGCCAAATGATCGAGCGTCCAAGCGCCTGCACAGCAAAACGTGCCGTCCGGGGCGAAGGACATTCGCGCTGCTTGAGTTGGCATCGGTGCCGGCGCAGGTTCCACCGTGTTCATGTTTAACCCAACGCGGTTGAATCGCGTCTCAACTTGGGCACAAAGCGCGGCACTTTGCGGCAGTACGCAACATAAACGTCGCCGAAGTGAGCGCGTAATTCTTTCTCCTCAAGAAGCACTATCACGTAGATCCCCGATACCCAAAGCGCGACGGCGAGATAACTCGCCAAGTAATTGGCAATCAGCGCGTAGCCGATCAGCACTACGAGAAGCTGCACGTAGCGTGGATGGCGCATGCGCGCATAGATCCCTTCGGTGATCAGTTTACGCGGGAAACGGTCGGGGGCGATCTCCGGAAGTCCCAGCAGGGTCTTGATGGTAAGCTGCTTTTGTAGCGCAAAGCGCATCGCCCCCGACAACACTAGACACAAAACGCCCAGCAAGACGAAAGAGGTGCGAGTGCCGTAGTCGATATCGAGCAGATAATGACGAATCGAAAACAACCCGACCATTGTCGCGCCGATGATTGTCAGGACGACGGTGTAGGTCGTGCCGATGCCTTTGCCACGCCAGAAATCGACGAACGGATGGATCAACAGCCAGTAAAGAAACAGCGGTGGCAAACTGATCACCAAAAATGCGGCGAGAAAATATCTTACCGAATTCATATCAAATCCACCTGCGCCGATGGCTTCGCCAATGCCCGCGAGCGTAGCAAGGAGTGCGGCTCCCGCTACCGCGAGACGAATAGCACGTCAAGTTCCGGTTGCCGCGGCTTTCTTGTTCGCCTCCATCTTGAACTCTCTGAGCAATTCGCGTTGGCGCGGCGTTAAGTTATTCGGCGTTTTCACTTCGACCACAATATAAAGATCGCCCTTGCCTCGGCCATGCAGCCGCGGCATGCCTTTGCCGCGGGCGCGTAGCAATGTGCCAGGTTGCGTGCCGGGCGGCACTGTGACGATGACCTTTTCATCTTCAAGGCAGGGGACCGTCACTTTGGTGCCGAGGGCAGCGTCGGCAAAGGTAAGGGTTCCGACCGCATAAAGATCGTCACCGTCACGTTTCAGTGTCGGATGTGCTTGAACGTAGATCCGCACCAGCAGATCGCCGGGCGGCGCGCCTTGGGGGCCTGCCTCGCCTTGGCTCACGAGGCGGAGCAACATGCCGTGCTCGACGCCGGCGGGAATTTGCACTTTGATGGAGTGGGGCAAAAATTCGAGGCCGCTGCCTTTGCAGGTGGCGCAGGGCGATTCGATAAACAAGCCGCGCCCATTGCAGCGCGTGCACGTGGTCAGCGTTACGACGCGCATCGCCTTGTCTGCGCGCACCTGTTGCTTCTCGCCGGTGCCACGGCACTCCGAGCAGGTTGCCGGCTTGGTGCCTGGTTTCGCGCCGCTGCCGTTGCAAGTCTTACATCGATCGGAACGGGTGAGTTTGATCAGTTGCTCGCCGCCTCTCGCGGCTTCGTCCAAGCGGAGATGCAAGTCGTAGCGCAGATCGGCGCCCTGCGGGCTGGCGCTGGGGCGCGCGCCACGGCCGGGAAAGAAATCGCCGAACACGCTCCCCAAATCGCCCATCCGGCCGCCGAAGAAATCACCGAAGTCGAAGTCGCGGAAAATATCTTCGGTGCTCCAGCGCTCGCTCACACCGGCGTGGCCGGTGGTGTCATAGGCGCGCCGTTTGGTCTCGTCGGACAAGACCGCATAGGCTTCGGCGACTTCCTTGAATCGGTCGGTGGCGTCCGGAGCGCTGTTGCGATCCGGATGCCACTTCATCGCCAGTTGGCGATAGGCTTGTTTGATCTGTTCCTGACTGGCCGATCGGTCCAAGCCGAGGACTTCGTAGTAGTCGCGTTTCTGCTGCGAACTGTTCACCGCACTTCATCCCCGGTTATGCGCGTGTCAGCGGCTACGCGCCTGCGCCTAGACCCTGCGTCAGCCGAGCAGGCTCAATACGCGCGGAAAAGTTTTCGCCGCGCCGGCCATAGCTCAAGGAGCGCCTTGGGCAAACTGTTTTTCACGTCTTCGATCTCGCCGTCGCTGGTGTGGCGCTCGAGCACTTTGAATACCGCGCGAACGATACTCTGCGGCCGCACCGTCACATCGTCCTTGAAGGCGTCTTTAACATGGGCGAGAAAGTCTTCTTTGTGCCGTTCCTTGTGCGGCTTGCCTTTGAGCGTCCAACCTTCGTAGTAGAAGCCCCGCACCAGCATCGGCAGCTGGGCGCCGAGCTGGACCGCTTCCTCGACGGTCAAACGGTCGCGCAAGGCGTGGAGCACCGTCCGCAGAGCTAAATAGGTTTTTTCCGGTTTCCCAGCCCAGTCCAGTTCCGACATCAGATCGTTTAACCAAATCTGAGTTTTTTGCAGGGTGCCTTGAAAGACATCGCTGCTAGTTTTGCGGCGCGACTCTTTACCGACAAGTTTATAGCGATAACTTGGTCCGGTTTTCATGACGAATCCTCCTCGGTTCAAACTCTTTGTAGTCTTCGATGTTTTAATTTGAGCAATTTCAATGCCGCGTTCGGCCGATAACTCGGGAGAGTAACCAGCCGGACTGCACCGGTTTACCGATGGCTGAGGGGGCAGGCTTTTCAATTCTGGCAAAAACCCTCTGGTCGCTTCGCAGGAATGAAAAAATCTTGTGGCAAACCGATGGAATTATCCATCGTCCCTTTGGCGCATTTCTTGCGGAATTCACACACCGACGAGGATTGGATCGTGAATTGACAACCAGGGTCGTGATGAAAGCAGGAGTCATCGCGCCGAGCGCGTAACCAGTTCGAGCGTAAAGTCATGGCTTTTACAGCGATCAAAAAGGACCCAGCCGGGTTTAGGATTGTTCCAAATCTCACCGACTACGCGCGCGCCTGCGCGGCGTTTTCCTGGCAGAGCGGCGAGCGCGAATTACGCGGCGGACGTCAAGGAAGTGGACTGAACATTGGCTACGAAGCCGTGGACCATCATGCCGCCGGCCCGCGCGCTTTGCATCTGGCGCTGCGTTGGCTTGGCAAACAGGGCGAAGTGCTCGACTACACTTATGGCGATCTTCAGCGGCTGACCAACCGTTTTGCCAATGCGCTCCGCGCCCTCGGCATCGGCAAGGGCGATCGGGTTTTCGTGTTAGCTGGACGGATCCCCGAGCTTTACATCGCCGCGTTGGGCACGCTCAAAAACGGCAGCGTGTTTTGCCCGCTATTCTCCGCCTTCGGTCCCGAGCCGATTGAGCAGAGACTAGCCATCGGTGAAGGCAACGTGCTGGTGACGACGGAGACGCTTTATAACCGGCGCAAGATCAGCGAGCTGCGCGCGAGGCTGCCGGCGCTGAAGCATGTCTTGGTGATTGGCAGCGCCGATATGACGGCGCCACCGAACACAGAGAATTTCCATGAGCTGATGCACGGCGCCAGCGAGGAATTCACGACGACGCCAACCGATCCAGAAGACATGGCGCTGATTCACTTCACCTCCGGTACAACGGGTAAACCTAAGGGCGCGGTGCATGTGCATCAAGCGGTGGTCGCCCATCACATTACCGGCAAGTATGCGCTCGATTTTCACCCTGGCGATATTTTCTGGTGCACGGCCGATCCTGGTTGGGTCACCGGGACTTCCTACGGAATTATCTCGCCGCTCACGCACGGCATCACCAGCATCATCGACGAAGCTGACTTCGACGCGGAGCGCTGGTACCGCATTATTCAAGAGCAAAAAGTTACCATCTGGTATACCGCGCCGACGGCGGTGCGGATGATGATGAAAGCGGGCACCGAGATCATTCGCAAATACGATCTCAAGAGCTTGCGCTTTATCTCCAGCGTCGGCGAGCCACTCAATCCCGAAGCTGTGCTGTGGGGACAGGATGCGTTTGGTCTGCCGATCCACGACAACTGGTGGCAGACCGAGACCGGCGGCATCATGATCGCCAACTACAACGCCATGGAGATTCGCCCCGGCTCGATGGGCAAGCCGTTGCCGGGCATCGAAGCAGCCATAGTCCAAAAACGCAAAGACGGCACGGTCATTGAACTCAAAGCCGATGAAATCGGCGAGTTGGCGCTCAAGCCCGGCTGGCCATCGATGTTTCGCGCTTATCTGCACGAAGAAGAGCGCTACAGCAAATGCTTCGCCGGCGGTTGGTATTTGACCGGCGATCTCGCCAAAAAAGATGCCGACGGTTACTTCTGGTTCATCGGCCGCGCCGACGATGTGATTAAATCCGCCGGGCATTTGATCGGCCCGTTCGAAGTCGAGAGCGCACTGATGGAGCATCCCGCCATCGCCGAGGCCGGCGTCATCGGCAAACCGGACCCAATGATCGGCGAAGTGGTCAAAGCATTTGTCTCACTCAAAAAAGGCTATGTAGCCAATGACGCGCTGCGCAAAGAGCTGCTCGGCCACGCGCGCTCGCGTTTGGGCCCGGCCGTGGCGCCGCGCGAGATCGAGTTTCAGGACAGCGTGCCGAAAACGCGCAGCGGCAAAATCATGCGCCGTCTGCTCAAGGCGAGAGAGTTAGGTTTGCCCGAGGGTGATTTGTCGACCTTGGAGAATGATTAGAGTGTCGCGGCGGAAAAAAGAGGAATCGAGACATTAACCGCACCCTTCGACAGGGCTCAGGGCGATCGGCACGCAAAGGGCGAAAAACAAGAAATCGGAGTATCTCCCGCAAAGCATGTCCTGAGCGAAGTCGAAGGGGCGCCAAGGCGCGAAGGTTAGAAAAATGAAATTCCGAACTTTGCGTCTTTGCGCCTTTGCGGGAGTGATTTCCGAATCCGTTTGAGGCATGGCATGCAAAAGAACCGACGCAAATCGCCGGCGATTGACCGTGAGCATGCGCTGCATTTGCTGCGTGAGATGTTGCGCATTCGCCGGTTGGAAGAGAAGTGCGCTGAGTTGTATCAAGCGGCGAAGATCCGTGGCTTCGTCCACCTTTACATAGGCGAAGAAGCGGTCGCCGTCGGCTCCATGCAAGCGCTGCAAGCCGAAGACGCCATCGTGGCGACCTACCGTGAGCATGGTCACGCGCTGGCGCGCGGGCTGTCGGCTAACGCGATCATGGCCGAGATGTATGGCAAACTAGAAGGTTGCAGCCGCGGCCGCGGCGGGTCTATGCACCTGTTCGACGACGCCACGCGCTTTTATGGTGGCAACGCGATTGTCGGCGGCGGCTTGCCGCTCGCCGTCGGGCTTGCTCTAGCCGACAAGATCGCCGGCCGGCAACAAGTCACGGCTTGTTTCTTCGGCGAAGGAGCGGTCGCCGAGGGCGAGTTTCACGAGTCGCTCAATCTCGCCGCGCTGTGGAAACTACCGGTGCTGTTTTGCTGCGAGAATAATCTTTACGCCATGGGCACGGCGCTGGCTCGCTCCGAATCGGAAACCGATATCTGTCTCAAAGCCGCGGCGTTCGAAATTCCCGCTTGGCCGGTGGACGGCATGGACGTGCTCGCCGTCGAAGACGCCACCAAGCGCGCCGCGATCGCCGTGCGCGCCGGCGGCGGGCCGCATTTTCTCGAGTATCGCACGTACCGATTTCGTGCCCACTCGATGTACGATCCGGAACTCTACCGCGACAAACAAGAAGTCGAAGAGTGGAAAAAGCGCGATCCGATCACGAATTTGATTGAGCGTCTGAAGCAGCAGAATCTGTGGCAGGAAGACGACTGGGCGCAGATGGAGACTGAGGTTGGCCGTGAAATTGACAATTCCATTGCGTTCGCCGAGGCGGGAAACTGGGAGCCGGTAGAGGAATTAACCCGCTTTGTTTACTCGGAGGCGCGCCCCCTCCTTCATCCTCCCCCTGCGGGGGAGGAAAGAGGAGGGGGATTATGAGTGCCGAAAAAATTAAAACTACTTATCGAGAAGCGATGCGCGCCGCGATCCGCGAAGCGCTCGCGCGGGACGAACGGGTGTTTTTGATGGGCGAAGACGTCGGCCGCTACGGCGGCTGCTTCGCGGTGAGCAAAGGATTATTGGACGAATTCGGCCCGGAGCGGATTCGCGACACGCCGTTGTCGGAATCCGCCTTCGTTGGCGCCGGCATTGGCGCGGCGATGGGCGGCGCGCGGCCGATTGTGGAAATCATGACGGTGAATTTCAGCCTGTTGGCGTTGGACCAGATCGTCAACAACGCGGCGACGATCCTGCATATGTCCGGCGGCCAGTTCAACATTCCGCTGGTCATCCGCATGACCACCGGTGCCGGGCGGCAATTGGCGGCGCAGCACTCGCATAGTCTGGAAGGCTGGTACGGGCATATTCCCGGCATCAAAGTGTTAACGCCCGCGACACTTGAAGACGCCCGCGGCATGCTCTGGAGCGCGCTCGAAGATCCCGATCCTGTGCTAATCTTCGAGAACGGTTTGCTCTACAATATGGAAGGGGAGTTAGCGGTCGACGCAGGTGCGGTGGATATTTCTAAAGCGGCGATACGGCGTCCGGGCAAGCAGATCAGTTTAATTACTTACGGCGGCACTCTGTTCAAGACTTTACAGGCGGCCGAAGAGCTCGCGCGCGACGGCATCGATGCCGAGGTCGTCGATCTGCGCACGCTCCGGCCACTGGATACCGAAACGATTGTCGACTCTGTGCGGCACACGCATCGCGCCGTCATCATCGACGAAGGTTGGAAGAGTGGCAGCATCTCCGCGGAAATCATGGCGCGCATCATGGAAAACGCTTTCTACGAGCTCGACGCGCCGGTGGCGCGGGTGTGCAGCGTCGAAGTGCCGATGCCTTATCCGAAGCATCTCGAAGACGCGGCGATCCCGCAGGTGCCGACCATCGTCGCCGCGGCGCGCCACGTGGTGACGGGTCATGAGTGAATTCCGCATGCCCTCGCTCGGCGCCGACATGCAGTTCGGCACACTGGTCGACTGGCGCGTGAAACCCGGCGATACCGTCAAGCGCGGCGATGTTGTTGCGCTGGTGGAAACTGAAAAGGGCGTGATCGAAGTCGAAATCTTCGACAGCGGTGTCATTGAATCGCTGGTCGTTCAGCCCGGACAGAAAGTTCCCGTGGGCGCGACGCTGGCGACTTTAACGGACGCGGGGCAAGCGGCGCAGGCGCCAGCACAAGTAGAAACTGTTGCGCCCGCGCAGCCGGCCACTGCGAGAGCAGAAGAGCCGCCGCCGAAAATTGCGGTCGCGGCGCCAGCGGCAGAATCCCGCCGGTTGCGAGTCTCACCGCTGGCGCGCAAGCGGGCGGAGGAGCAGGGCGTCGACTTGTCGTCGCTCACCGGCAGCGGCGAAGCCGGATCGATCACCGTCGCCGATGTCGAACGGGAGGTTCAAGGCGGCCGTCCCGCAGCCGCGCCAATTATCGCGGCGCCGGCCACGGCGACAAAGGGTTTGGATCTCGGCGCCATGCGCAGGGTGATCGCCGCGGCGATGGCGCGCTCGAAGCGCGAGATCCCGCATTATTATCTCGCGACAACGATCGATATGCGGAAAGCCTTGGACTGGCTTGCCGCGGAGAATGCCAAGCGGCCGGTGACCCAAAGGTTGCTCTATTCCGCACTGCTGCTGCGCGCCGTCGCTCTGGCGTTGCGCAGTACGCCGGAGCTGAATGGTTTTTGGCTCAATGAGGCTTTCAAACCGGGCGAGGGTATCCATATCGGCGTGGCGATTTCATTACGCCAAGGCGGCCTGGTTAATCCGGCGATCCACGACGTCGACAAGAAAACTTTAGATGAGTTGATGGAAAGCATGCTCGATCTGGTCAACCGCGCGCGTACCGGTCACTTGCGCAGCTCAGAGCTATCCGACGGCACGATTACCGTCACCAATCTCGGCGAGCAAGGAGTTGAAAGCGTCTTCGGCGTAATCTATCCCCCGCAAGTGGCACTAGTGGGTTTCGGCAAGATCACCGAGCGGCCGGTCGCGGCGAACGGCATGCTGGGCATTCGCCCAGTGATCGATGCCACACTCGCCGCCGATCACCGCGTCAGCGACGGTCATCGCGGCGGGCGCTTTCTGCTCGCCGTCGATCGCTTGTTGCAGGAACCGGAGAAGCTGTGAGGAAGATCGAAGATGGATGATGAGGGTCGAGGATGGAAGATTGATGATGGAGGATTGAAAGATTAAAGATGGAGAAAGGTGGACGGAACGTGACCGAGACTGAGATGAGACAGATCGTCTGCCGAGCGCTGAGTAACGTTGCACCGGAAGTGGATATTGAGTCGATCGATCCGGCCAAAGATATACGCGATCAGATCGACATCGATTCCGTGGATTTTCTAAATTTCGTCATCGGCCTGCACAAAGAATTGGGCGTCGATATTCCCGACGCCGATGTTGGCAAACTAAACACGTTGAATGGCTGTGTCACTTACTTGCTGGCACGCGCTAAGGGTCCCTGAATTCCCTGTCGGTCAGCGGCGCCACGCCATCGCTTTTTTCACCCGCGCTTCGGCTAACGCCACCGCGGCTTGGCGCGGCAGGGTGCCGTTTTTCTTCGCATTAGCCAGCACCTCTTCGGTATTGGCGTAAATCTTTTCTTCGATGCTCTGGAGCGCTTGAGACTGAGTGCCGCCGTGGTATTCCACTGAGGCGCAGATGACGCCGCCGGCGTTGGCGATGAAGTCCGGCAGCACCAGCGTGCCGGCTTTGTGCAGGATGCGTTCGGCTTCGGCGGTGAACGGAATGTTGGCTCCTTGCGGCACGAGCTTGGTTTTCAGGCGCGCCACGTTGTCTCTGTGAATCACATCGGGGCGGGCGGCGGGAATCCAGATCTCGCATTCGATATCGATCACCGCGTCGACATCGAGTTTTTCGCCATCTGGATAGTCGATCATGTTCTTACCGGAATCTTTTAGAGCGATCAGTCGGGCAACATCGATGCCCTTGGGATTGTAGATTGTTCCGTGCGAATCGCAGGCGGCGACCAAAACGGCTCCTTTCTCGCCGAGAAAACGCGCCGCATGTTTGCCGACCGAGCCGAAACCTTGGATCACGACGCGCGCGCCTTTGAGAGCGAAGTCGCAGTACTTAAGCGCGGCTTCGACGCTGGATTTGAGGCCAAGACCGGTGGCGCCGATCTCATCGAGGGGGATGCCGCCGATTTCCGGCGGCAGGCCGACGGCGCGGCCGATCTCGTCTTTGATCCAGGCCATGCAGCGCTCATCGGTGCCCATGTCTGGTCCCGGAATATATTCGACTAGATCGCGAATGGCGCGCGCGAAGGCACGGATCACTATTTCTTTGTTCGGCAGTGCCATTTTCGGATCGCCGAAAATCACCGACTTGCCGCCGCCATGGGGTAAGTTCGCCGCCGAATTCTTTAGCGTCATCGCCCGCGCCAGTCGAAAAGCTTCCTCCGCACTGACGTCCGGCGCCATGCGGATACCGCCGATGGATGGGCCGCGGGCAACGTTGTCGATGGCGACGACGGCTTTGAGGCCGCACTTGGGATCGTAAATGTGAACTATTTTGATCGGGCCTAAATCGTCGGCAAATTCAAAGATTTCTTTCATAGCTGTCTCCTAGCTGTTGGTTTTCAGCGAAGCGTTGTCTTCTACGAACTTCAGCTAACTCCAGGGTGCTGCGGTGAAGAGCCCCCTCCTTCATCCTCCCCCGCGGTGAGACTGTGTCGCAATTCACTCGGAGCCCTTCGACACGCTCAGGGCGAACGGATAAGTAGTTGAATTCGCGATCGAGCAATACCGTTCGTGGTGAGGTTCTCGAACCATGAACGGTATTGCGACACAGTCTC
>CAYZJE010000583.1:0-3043 GCA_964478485.1 uncultured Syntrophobacter sp.
ATTATCGCGGCTAGAATTAACGTATACGAATCGGAGGAAGGCAATGGCAAACGCAAAACGAGACGGGGCATCACCGGAAGAAGCACGAGACCTACGCAGTGCCATCGAATGGATGAAAAAGGAAGGGGATATCATCATCACCGATCAAGAGGTGGATCCCGATCTGGAGCTCACCGGCATTCAGAAACAGTTAGATGGCGGTTGCCCGATTCTATTCAACAACGTCAAGGGCAAGCCGCAGCACCGTTGCGTCACCAATCTGTTCGGCGACATGAGCGTGATCAACAAAATGTTCGGCTGGAAGGATCATGCGGACCGGACGAGAAAGCTAGCCTACGCCATCACCCATCCGATCCCGCCCGTCGTCGTTGATCAAAAAGACGCGCCGGTGCAGGAAGAAGTCTACGAGAAACCAGCGGAGGCCAACGACTACGTCGTGCCGATCCGCCACACCAATATTGAGCCCGAACTGACCGTCGGTTCCGGCAACCGATTAATTTCCGGCGAATATTTTAACGGCGGCACCGACCTCGGCTACAACCGCATGAACTTCCGCTGGGGCAACGTCGGCACCTTTCAGATTTCCCCCGGCTCGCACATGTGGCAGGTCGCCAGCAAATATTACAAAGACAACAAGATGGTGCCGATCACGATGAACTTCGGCTTGCCGGTGGCGGGCTCACTGCTCGCCGGCGCGGGTTTCGATTACGTCATCCTGCCGCAAGGCTGTGACGAGGTCGGCATCGCCGGGGCTGTGCAAGGCGCGGCCATGCGTCTAGTCAAAGCACGCACCGTCGACGCCTATGGGTTGGCTGACGCCGAAGTGATTCTCGAAGGCTACGTCAATCCGCGCGACCGCCGCTTCGAAACCGCCGAGTCGGAAAAGGCCGGCATCCAAGGCCGTTTCCATTTCCATCCGGAATGGGCCGGCTATATGGGCAAAGCTTACAAAGCTCCGACCTTTCACGTCACCGCCGTCACCACGCGCAAACGCGAAGGCAAGCCGATTATTTTCCCCCTCGGCGTGCACACTCTCGACGATCACAACATCGACACCACGGTGCGCGAAGCGGCGATGTTCGAGCTCTGCGAAAGAATGCAGCCCGGCATCATCATGGACGTCAACATTCCTTATTGTATGACCGATTGGGGCGGCGCGATCATCCAATTGAAAAAACGCAACCGCATCGAAGAAGGGTGGCAGCGCAATTTCATGGCGGCGATTCTCGCCACCTCGCAGGGTTCGCGTTTGGTGGTCGCCGTCAGCGAGGACACCGATCCCTACGACATGGACGACATCATGTGGAACCTGACCACTCGCGTCAATCCTAAGACCGATATCATCAATCCGCTCCCCGGCGGTCGCGGCCAAACTTTTATGCCTGCTGAGCGCATGACCGCCGGCGAAAAAGAATGGACGGCGTCGAATACCAGCTTCGAAGGCGGCATGGGCATCGACGCCACCGTGCCGTTCGGCTACGAGAGCGACTTTATGCGGCCGGTTTATCCGGTCGACCGAGTCAATCTGAAAAAATGGTTCAACGATAAAGATATTCAGAACGCCAAGAGCCGCATGCACGGCTGGGTTCTCTCCTTGGCGCGCACGGGAAGATAGTTCGCAATAATTTTTTGCGCTATAAAAAGGCAGGGAACCGTTCCCTGCCTTTTTTTTGTGGTTCGTCCGGGTTTACTATGAAGATGTTTTCACCACAGAGGCACAGAGTTCACATGGTTCGACCGTTCGAGAAGCCTCACGGCAGGCCTCCTTGACGGCCTTCAGTTCCGAGCCCGTCGAGGAATCACCATGAGCGGAATTCTTCATAGCCGCGCATCCTGAGCTTAGTCGAAGGACGCGCCTCGGCGGTGCAATCTCCGAGCCGTCTTCTTTCGGCAAAAAATTTTCGCCCAATTCGCCGCGCGAAAAAATGCAAAAACTATTTTACCGCCGACGAAAAGTTTTTGCTAATTTACGTTGACATCAACGTCCCTGTCTGATAGCTAACCAGTAACTCCAGCAAATTTTGAGCCGCGTCGCAGTTTTCGTCCAAAAAACAATCGAGGGAAGAGTATCGTGAAACGTCCTCAAAAAACGCTCTCTCGTACTTTAAACCGAAGTTCCGCTTGCTGCCAATTCGTTTTCGTCGTCGCTTTGTTCGCGCCGGCGCTGCTGGCATTCCATGATTCGACATCGGACACGGAAGTTTTTCAGACCGCCGACATTTTGCCAGTTGTCGAAGTCGTCGAAACAGGGAGGTCCGATGCCCTCGTCAAAATTTTCTCGATTGTTAAGTCGAACCGTCCCGATATCAGCGACGCCGAAGCGTGGCGGGTTTCGGAAGTGATTCTGGAAGAAAGTGAAAAGCGCCGTCTCGATCCCATGATGGTATTAGCCGTGATTCAAGTGGAAAGCGGCTTTCAATACACGACGGTCTCGCCGATGGGCGCGCGCGGCATCATGCAGATCATGCCCGAAACCGGCAAGTTCCTGACCGAAACGTTGAGCAACGAGTACGGGCTTCATCTGGCGTCGTTTCGGCCCGAATCATTGGACGAACCGCTGCTCAACATTCGCTTGGGCGTCTACTATCTGCACGATCTCGCCAAGCAGTTTAACAGTCTGAATCTGGCGCTGCTCGCGTACAACGCCGGCCCAGGGGAAATTCAAAATCGTTTAGTGAACAATCTCGCGCTCTCCGACGCCTATACCACCATGGTGTTCGACGCTTATCACAGCTTCAAAAAATCCCAGCCGCCGACATTCTAATGTCTACCTACGGGATGGTTGAAATCCCTCGCCCCTTCGATCCTTCGGCCAGACGTAATATAGGCTGAGATCAGGGCATGCTTTAGGCGAAGTATGTTTCGCGACGTCTCCAAGCGGGGCAGTGAGATTACCCTCGCCCGCTTGCGGGAGAGGGCAAGGGTGAGGGTCCGTGCGTGTTGCGCCTTCACACCGTACCGCCCCCCCCCCCCTGCCCCCTCCCCCACGAAGACGCGGGGGGGGGGGGAAAATATTTTCGGCCTTCGGCCCAAATCCTTTTAA
>CAYZJE010000584.1:0-7092 GCA_964478485.1 uncultured Syntrophobacter sp.
CGCCGGCCGTGGATAATCAGCCGGTGCGAAAAATTAGTCCATTCGGCCGGCGCGAGGATTTGCGCCAAATCCCTTTCGATCTTTACCGGGTCATCCTCGCGCGTCAGTCCCAAGCGCCGCGATAGCCGCTTGCAGTGGGTGTCGACGGCGATGCCGGGAATCGCGAAAGCGTGGCCGCGAATGACGTTGGCGGTTTTCCGCCCAACACCAGCGAGCCGCGTAAGTTCTTCCATCGATGACGGCACCGCGCCGTTAAATTCATCAACCAACTGCTGAGCGCAGCGTTTGAGCGATTTGGCCTTGGCGCGAAACAGGCCGAGGGTGCGAATGCAGGATTCAATGTCCGGGAGCGAAGCCTGCGCCAGAGCCGCGGCATTGGGATATCGGTTGAATAACCCCGGCGTGACCTTGTTCACCGCAGCGTCGGTACACTGCGCCGAGAGAATCACCGCGATCAGCAGCTCGAAAGTGTTACGATGGGTCAGCGGACATTCGACGTCGGCATAGAGGGCGGCGAGACCAGCGGCAATCGCCTTCGCCCGCGCGGTTTTTTTGGCAAGCGTTTCGCCCGTGCGCGAAGCCGCCTTAGCGCTTTTGAGCGCAGTGGCGCGCCGCGACTCAGTTGGCGCGTCGAATCCGAAAGGCGCTCTTGCCGGCATAAACTGCTCGCTTACCTAACTCCTCTTCGATGCGCAGGAGTTGATTGTACTTCGCCGTGCGTTCACCGCGGCAGGGCGCGCCGGTTTTGATCTGTCCCGCGTTGGTCGCCACGGCGAGATCGGCGATCGTCACGTCCTCGGTTTCGCCGGAGCGGTGTGACATGACGGTCGTATAGCCCGCTTTCTTGGCGAGATTCATTGTCTCCAGGGTTTCGCTCAGGGTGCCGATCTGGTTGACTTTGATCAGAATGGAATTAGCCACACCGGAATCAATGCCCCGTTGCAAGCGTAATCTATTAGTCACAAAGAGATCGTCGCCCACCAGCTGAATTCTCTTGCCCAAGGCTTGGGTCAACATGCGCCAGCCCTCCCAGTCGTCCTCGGCAAAGCCATCCTCGATGGAAACGATCGGGTACTGCCGCACCCAATCTTCGTAGAGCTTGACCAGCTCTTCTCGGCTGCGCCGCCGCCCGTCGGATTTTTTGAATACATAGCTACCGTCGTCGTAGAATTCACTCGACGCCACGTCGAGCGCCAACCCAACCTGGGTGCCAGCCTTGTAGCCGGCGGCACCGATCGCTTCGAGCAGCAACTCGATCGCCTCGGCGTTGCTCTTGAGCCGCGGCGCGAAGCCGCCTTCGTCGCCGACGCTGGTTGACAGCGAGCGGTCGTGTAAGACCTTTTTGAGCGTGGCGAAAATCTCCGCCGCGGCGCGCAGCGCGTCCCTAAAGCTTTTCATGCCGTAGGGAACGATCATGAACTCTTGCACGTCGACGTTGTTATCGGCGTGGGCGCCGCCGTTGACCACGTTGAGCATCGGCACCGGCAAAGTTCTTCCCGCCGCGCCGCCGAGATATCGATAGAGCGCCAAGCCCTGCGCGCGCGCCTGAGCGTGCGCCACCGCCAACGAAGCGCCGAGAATCGCATTGGCGCCGAGCTTGGCTTTGTTCGGCGAGCCGTCAAGCTTCAGCATGATCTGGTCGATCGCCGCTTGGTCGCGCGCTTCCTTGCCGCGCAGACGCGGCGCGATCTTTCGGTTGACGTGAGCGACTGCGCGCGCCACCCCTTTACCGAGGAAGCGCTTGCCGCCGTCGCGCAACTCGACCGCTTCATGGACGCCGGTTGACGCGCCCGACGGCACCGTTGCCCGGCCGATAACGCCGTTGGTTAAACTAACCTCTACCTCCACCGTCGGTTGTCCGCGCGAATCGAGAACTTCGCGCGCGTGCACGCGTTGAATTTTCATCCCCACCCTCCGAGAATACTAATTGCAAGACAAAAGATTAGAATGTGGTATATTGACATGCGTTACGATGACTTTGCAATTCCGCTTGCCGGCCAGTTGGCCGCTTTATCTGCTCAGCTTATTGATCTTGCTGCTCGCCCTGGTCACCGTCATCGGCGAGCGGGGCGCACTCCATCTCTGGCGCCTGCGCGGTGAAAAACACCAGCTAGACGAGCAAAACTACCGGTTTCATAAAGCCAACGAGGAAATGCGCCAGCGCATCGCGCGCATCCGCAACGACGATCATTATCTGGAAAAGCTCGCGCGCGAAGAGTTGAATCTGGTCCGCCCCGGCGAAGTGGTCTACCGCTTTCCCAAAGCCGAGTCCCGCGCCAGCCGCGGCGGTTTGGTCAGTGAGACCGCTTCTGGATCGCCCCCGTCAAGGGAACAAAAATAACCTCGCTGAGTTGCTCCACGACTTGCTTGCCGCCGGCTTTGCGGATTCGAGTGAGCCGTTGCGTTTGGCCCGATTCGCCAAGCGGCATGATGATCTGCCCGCCTTCGCGCAATTGATCCCAAAGCTGCTCGGGAACGCGAGGCGCCGCAGCGGTTACAACGATCGCGTCGAACGGCGCCCGCTCCCTCCAGCCGAAAAATCCATCGCCGACTTTGAGCTGAATGTTAGTGAAACCGAGCTGGCCAAGTAGCAGCTTCGCTCGTTCACTCAGCGCAGGGATTATTTCAATCGAATAGACCGTCGCCGCCAATCGCCCCAAGACGGCGGCCTGATAGCCGGAACCGGTGCCGATCTCCAAAACCTTCTCATCGCCCTTAAGCCCCAAGAGCTCGCTCATGTAAGCAACGATATAGGGCTGGGAAATCGTCTGACCCGTTCCAATTGGCAGCGGCCGGTCATCGTAGGCGGCATTCTTTTGTCGATCGGGCACAAACAGGTGGCGTGGAATTGCTTCCATCGCGGCGAGGACGCGCGGGTCTTTAATGCCGCGGCCCTTGAGGTCGCGCTCGACCATGAGCCGGCGCGGCGCCAGAAAAGGGTCGTGCTTTTCGCCTTGGCGCGACTCGATCTGCGCCGCCAGCAGAGCGCATGGAACTTGCAGCAGCAGAAAAGCCGCGCAAAGAAAACGCCACCGGTTAGGCTTTGTCTTTGAAGACAAAATGGTAGTACTCGTCCATGTCCATCAAAGCGTCGAGCTCGGACTGGTCCTGCAAGCGAACTTCGATCAACCAACCGTCGCTGTAGGGATCCTCGTTGATAACCGCGGGATGATCTTCCAAGTGCGGATTGACCGCGAGCACGGTGCCGGTCACCGGCGCGACCAATTCGTGCACCGTCGACACGGTCTCGATCTCGGCGAAGATTTCACCCGCTTCGATCTTATCGCCGATGTCCGGCAGCTCTACCGAAATTACCGCGCCGAAGGCGTCTTGAATATAATTAGTCAAGCCGAGCCGGGCATGTTGGTCCTCAATGCCGACCCACACGTGGCTCTCGCCGACTTTGACTTCCTTTTCCGTCATGGTTCTTTGCTCGATCACTATAGACTTGTCGGAATTGTGTCAAGCGAAATCTCGCCCGATCATTCCCGTAGGTCGGGTTAGCCAAGCGTAAGCCGACGCGCTGCTTCCAGAGACCGCGTCTAGCGGGTTCGCGCCATCTCGTCGTCGATAACGAAGGCGGAAAAATAAAAAAGGCTCGGACCCTCTTCAATTCCTTCTCGCCCTAGCGTTGATGATCAGCGTGGCGCAATGAGGTCCACGACCGACACTTTGAGCGCTTTGGCGATTCTTTCCATGGTATCGAGGGTGGGGCGATGCTTCGCAGATTCGATGCGCGAGATGTTGTTGCGCATCATTCCAACGGCGCTCGCGAGTTCCTCCTGGGTGACCCCTTTTGCCTGGCGTAGCTCTCGAATCGTGGCACCTACCTCATGGGTTGTTTTTGTTCGACGCTTTTTGCCGCGGAAATAAGGGTACGAAGGCTCGGCCTCGTGGAGCACTCGATCCCAGGGAATTTCGTAGCGGTTGCCCGACACTTGGGTCACTCGAAAGAAGAACCGCCGACGGTCGAGGCGGATATTCACAAGTTCGCTGCCGTCATCAATCTCCAGCAATGACCGTCGGAAGCTGTACTCTTTGCCGCTGTCGAACGTGACGATGAAGCGATCCTCGCCAACTAAAAAGCGCGCATCGCGAATCTTTCGTCCAAACTCCGGCGCCAATGAACTTTCGCTGGTTCTTGCTGCTGCGCTTCGTACCATTGGTTATCCTTTCGAAGATTTCTTGTATCCCAGTTCTTCCAGATACTTTAGGAGCTGGCTCGAAAGCTCACCGTCCATGGCAATTTGGTTCTCGATATCGAATCGGCCGATAAACTCGTCGCCGCGGTAGATATGCACGTGATAAGGTCGGTGATCGCCCGCATAGGTCTCAAAAATATAGCCACCGCGCTTTTTTCGGCCCACATCCAGTGTAGTACCACCGTTGATACATGTAGGCAAGAAGTGAGGCTCGGGGGAAACAAATAGGGTCTGGAGCTATTTTTGTTTGGTAATGAAGAGCCAAACGCGGTTTATCGAGCAACTGCTATGCGTCCCGCAATAAGGTAGAAATCAAACAATTAAAGCCTGACACCGTATCGACCCTACGTAGCCCAGCTTTACCAACAAGAACGAATGGGATTAGAATCGGCGCTCGGAACAGTTGAACGGTTGGCGCGACGAGGAACGCTCAGACCGGAGTGGATTGAGTCCGTGTTGAAGATCATCGCCGAGCTTCCTAATTCAGGGCAGCGTTGAATGATAAAGCTGCCCGTCATCGACCGCCGCGTTTCCAGGCTGCATGTTCTTCGGAACCGTCACATCCACCGATCCGCTGCACACGCCGCCCTGCCCATCGTTGGCCGTGAAGTTCACCCGATACACGCGCCCATTGCCGTTGTCTGCTCGATTTCGTCTTAGGGCCCCACCCGACTTTCAACGAAGAGGACCGATGAGTTGGACAAAGCGAAC
Organism: uncultured Syntrophobacter sp.; assembly: GCA_964478485.1. Taxonomy (GTDB): domain Bacteria; phylum Desulfobacterota; class Binatia; order UBA9968; family UBA9968; genus DP-20. The sequence continues at coordinate 4,914 of CAYZJE010000584.1, forward strand.
CGACGAAGTATCTGGAAGAAAAAATCGAAGTCGGGAATTGCTACGCCAAAGCCCGATCTCGAACTGATTGAACGCCGCCTCAAGCAGGCGATTGAGATGGAAAAGAACCGGAGGAAATGACGATGGCCAAACGACGCGCTCCTGAACCCGTTGAATACGGTACCGATAATATTTTTGCCGATCTGAAATTTGCCAACCCCGAAGAGCATCTGGCGAAAGCGAAGCTGGCCATGTAGATCGTCGAGATCATCCGCGAGCGAGGCGTCAACCAAACCGCCGCGGCGGCGATTCTCGGCATTGACCAGCCCAAAGTATCGGCGCTTATACGGGGACAACTGAAAAACTTCTCGCTCGATCGGCTCTGCCGTTTCCTCAATCGCCTCGACAAAGATGTCGATATTGTGGTGAAGGACAAGCCTCGCAGCCGTGTCCATGGCGAAACCCATATTTTGACTGTTAGATAAGTTTAAACGGCGCGTTCCAGTACCCAGCTCTTTATTCTTCTTTCGCCAAACAACCGGCGGCAAAAAGCAGTAGCCGGAAAAAGATCAATCTTGCGTAAACAAGTACAAAATACCTTCGAGAGGGGCTGAAGGATAACGGGAGAAAAAATATTACCTATGCAAACCGATGGCGGTCAGTCGGACGATCGTCAAGAACTCAAAGCACGACCCCACTTATTCACTGCTCGATTTCACTTTAGGGACTCACCCGATTCCAACGAAGAGAACCACTCAATTGGGCGGAGCGACGCGACGTGGCGACGTAATTCAATGAGGATCAGCGCACAGAGTGTCGCCACGATTCAAGACCCTATATATCTTCGCCCACGATAGGAGCGGCCTTGGTGTGCAAGCTGGTGGAAGATTTTGGCGTCGCCATCGCCGAGGTTGCGCGTCAACTCGGAATATCGACCTCTGGGGTTTCGAAGATATTGACCAGACGTTCGTCCAGTTAGTCAACAACGTCCCCGTATCGGAATAGCCTGGCCGGTTTGGTGCAAAAAGCGCACTTGGACGTATCCGCGAAGCGCGCCGAGGCTGTCGCTTTTCTGGTTCAAGATTTTGGTCGCCGGGTAAGTGAGGTGGCGGAGTATCTGCGCCGGGATCAAACGAATATCACCACGATGCTATCGCGGTGGTCGTCAAAGGGGCGAAGATAACAGATTGTTGGGATTGTTATGGCCTGACCTGATTCCCAGTCGTTTACCAAACTGTATTCACGGCGGCGCAAGAGCGGATTCTCGAATCTTTGGTGACCAGCGGGGCTGATTCAAGAATCGAGGTCGCGGCAATAACACGATCTGCGGGGTCGCCTGGAAAATCGTTACCCAGTCGCGTCGCCGTGACAGCTATGCTCGGTGTGAGAGGGACCAGTTCAACCTTTGGCATGGCCAAAGCGTCCTCTAACCATTCCAGTGGATCTCGATCGAGGCTTATTCGACCTTTAGCCACTAAGGTTGCCACTTCGAGGCAACTTATTGCAGATATACCAATGCGCGATTCCGCGGCAATCTTATAACGAGCCGTGCGACTGAGATTGGAGGGTTTGCTTACCCACCAAAGCCAGGTATGCGTGTCGAGCAGGATCATTGCTCGATTTCCCAATTATCCAATATTGGATCAACGACGTTGCCGTGAAACCTTACGCTGCCGAGAAGTTTCTTTGGTGTATGCGTTTCGGTTGGCACTACTTTGGCGACCGGCTTACCACGCTTAGTGATGATCAGCGGCTGGCGAGTACGGGCAACTTTATCGAGTAGCGCGAGGCAGTGGGCCTTGAACTCCCCTGCGGGTAATGATTTAGGTTGCATGCTCATGGGCCGATTTTATGACCTAAAGCCGATTCCGTCAATCATGCGTGTTTCGCAAGATCCACGCGCGGTCGCAGAAACTCAACAACATGATGGTCATGTCCGTATTCCGCACCCATCGGGAATTGCCGAAGCGACCTTCGCGACCGCATCGCCGGGGTGATCGAGAGCCTATCCACCTAAACGGGCCGAGGTTCCTACCCTAAAGAACTCTCCGCGCTCGCTATTCGTGAATACTGACAAGTATTTTTCAAGCCTGATCGAATCGTCTACCGCGTCATCGGAACACCGGTCTATCTGTTCGCGGATGGCCGCCGCTACGTTCAGACACTCTTAGCGCGGCGGGTGCTCGGATCATGACAAAGA
>CAYZJE010000585.1:0-8527 GCA_964478485.1 uncultured Syntrophobacter sp.
TCGTCATCAGGCTTGCCGCCGACGCAGGTGACATGAGTTCCCTCTTCCAACCATTTGCCGATGACAATGGGCACAGCGGAATCCGTGCAGCCGGCGACGATATCGGCGCCTTTGTAAACATCGCGGGGATGGCTCATCGGGATGACTTCGAGACCGTAATTCTCGCTGATCTCCTTGGCGTAGGCCTCGCGATTGGCTTTAGTCGGACTGTAGACCTGAATTATTTTTATTTTGCGCGCCTGCAAAAACGATTCGACGTGGGAACGCGCCATGCCGCCCGAGCCGATCATGCCAACCACCGTGGCATTCTCCCGCGCCATGTACTTGGCGCCGATGCCGGAGTCGGCCCCCACCCGCATATGCTGCAGGTAGCCGTCGTTGATCATGGCCAGCGGTTCGCCGTTCTCGATGCTGTTCAGTAGAATCAGGCCGCAGAAACTTCCGGGCCGCACGCAATACTTTTCCTGGGTGATCGCGCCCTGATATTCTTGCTCGTAAATCACGTCGGACTTCATGCGGATGGCGAAGTACCCTGACATAGACCCGCCTTCCATGGTGCCCCACTGGTAAATCTTTTCCGAATCCTTGGTGGGGATTTGAATATCGATGCGCGGCCGGCAGACGGCTTCCTGGCGCGCCAGCTCACGATAAGCCTGATCCAGCGCGTTCATGGTAACTTCCATAGTCAAAACTTGCTTCACGTCATCGTTGTTGAGAAATAACATTTTCCTCCAATCCCCTTTCTTGCGGCTCCGCAAATTATCCGGCTGTAGTTTTTCGGATTCGGATATTCTCCCGCAAAGGCGCAAAGACGCTAAGTGACGGGCGAGGCCCGTAATTCGGAGCCGATGCGAGGGATCTGAATAAGATTTCTCCCTTTGGTCGAAATGACAATTTGTTCTTACCCTTAGCGCCTTCGCGCCTTTGCGGGAAATCTTCCGATTCCTATTTTTGCGCCCTTTGCGTTCTTTGCGGCCAACGTTCCGAAACTGAAACTGTCACCCGGGTTTACCATCCTGGCGTTCGCGCGGATGAAATTTCTGGTGCACTGCTTTTAATCGCGCGCCATCGACATGGGTATAGATTTGCGTCGTCGAGATATCGGCATGGCCTAGCATCATTTGCACCGAGCGCAGATCGGCGCCGCCCTCGAGCAGATGGGTCGCGAACGAATGGCGCAAAGTATGGGGCGTCACCCGTTTGTCGATGCCCGCGGTCAGAGCGTAGCGGCGAATCAGTTTCCAAAAGCCCTGGCGTGACAGCGCCTGGCCCGACCGGTTGGTAAACAAGTATGGGCTCGATTTTCCCTTGAGCAAACGCGGCCGCACGCCATTGAGATAGCTCGATAATTTATCGCGCGCCCATTGACCGAACGGCACCGCGCGCACCTTGGCGCCCTTGCCCTTGACCGTCAGATAATTGCCCTGGAAATTGACCTGCTGGGTTTTGAGCGTGACCAACTCCGAGACGCGCAGCCCGCTGGCGTAAAGCAACTCCAACATCGCCTGATCGCGCGCGCCGAGCATTTTGGCGCTATCGGGTTGACTCAAAAGCTTGCGCACGTCGTCGCCCGACAGCGTGTGCGGCAATTTGCGCGCTTGCGAAATCGATAAAAGCGTCGGCACCGGGCTTTCATTGATCAATCCCTCGGTTTCGAGAAAGCGGCAGAGTCGGCGCAGCGTCACCAGGTGGCGCGCGATGCTGCGCGGACTAAGCCCCTTGGCCCGCAGCGCCGAAAAATAGGAGCGCAAACCAAGCGCGTCCACCTCCGGCCAAGCACAGACGCCCTTGCCGATAAGATATTCGGAGAGTTGGCGCAAATCGCGGCTGTAGGCCTCGATGGTATTTTTCGCCAGCCCCTTCTCCACCGTGACCATGGCGAGAAACGCGTCAATGTACGGGCTCAGCGAGTCTTTCAAGGTTCTCACTTTGCGGCGCCAGGGTTTGGCGCAAGACCTGCCCGATGGTATCCACTCGACCGGAATCGCCGACTTTGCCGCCGGATTCGTCAGTAACGTAGAACACGTCGGCGACCTGATCCACGTTGGTGGAGATTTTCGCCACGTGAATCGACAAGCCCAGCCGGTGCAGGCTGTAGGTGATGGTAAACAGCACGCCGATGCGGTCCTCGGTGAAGATCTCGATGACGGTAAAATCATCGGAGATCTGGTTGTCGATGTTGACCACCGTGGAAACCTTCGGCGCATGTTTTTGCAGCCACAGGGTCGGCTTGCTTGACTCGACTAATTTGACGACGTCCAACCGGCCCTCCAAAACGCCATCGAGGGTGGCGCGAAACTTATTCCACTTTTGCTCCGCCGTAACGATTTCCGGCCGGCCATGATGGGAGATCCGAAACACATCGAGAATGCGCTTGTCACTAGCGGTAAATATCCGCGCGTTGAGAATATCGAGGCCGAGAGCGGTCAACACGCCGGTGATCGAGGCGAACAATCCCGGCCGGTCCTGCGAGCAAACTACCACCGAGGTGCAATCGCGCTCGGGGAAATGCTCGACCGATACTTCGGCTTTCTTGCCGCGAAACTTTTCCATCAGTTCAAAGTGACTGGGAATGTCACTCTCGGCTACCGAAAGAAAATAGCGGTCCGGCATGTTGTCGATGAAGCCCTCGACCTTCTCGTCTTGCTGGGTTTCCTTGAGTTGCTTGCGCACGCGGTTCTGCACCCGGCGGATCACCGCGCGCACGTCTTCGCGCTGAAACTCGCCCTTTTCCACTTCTTCGAGCAGATGCAGCGTTTTGACATAGAGTTCGCCCAACAGCGAAGCCTTCCAAGGATTCCAAACTTCCGGCCCCACCGCCTTCACGTCGGCGAAGGTCAAAAGAAAAAGCATCTTGAGATTGTTCACGTTGGACATCGATTTCGCGAACTCGAAGATGGTTTTTTCATCTTCCAGGTCGCGCCGAAAGGCGGTGTGGGTCATCAGCAGATGATGGCGCACGAGAAACTCAACCATGGCGCCGTCGTCGGCATTGAGCCGCATGCGCCGGGCGATCGGCCGGACCATCTTGGCGCCGACCTCTGAATGGCCGCCGCCAAAGCCCTTGCCGATATCGTGAAACATCATGCCAAGATACAAAAGCTCGATCTTCTCGGTTTCGCGGGCGATTTGGGTCAGCAGCGGCAGCGCGTCCTGGTAGTCGCCGGCCTTGAGCCGCTCGATCTCCATGACCAGCTTCAAGGAATGCTCGTCGACAGTGTAAATATGATACGCGTCGTGAAGCACCATGCACAGGAGCCGGCCGAACTCCGGAATAAACGCGCCCAACACGCCGCTCTGGTGCATCTCCAAGAGCGTCTCATAAACTCCGTCGCGCCATTTGAGAATTTTAAAGAACGACTCGTTGACACCCTCGGCGCGGCGAAAATCGTCATCGATGGCGCCTAAATGCTGGCGCAATAGCTCGCGCGTCTCGTGGCTCAAACGGCAGCGATATTTTTGCCCGTCGTCAAAGATACTGATTAAATATTCCGGATGAGATTCGAGGATCTCCGGTTTGGTCACATTGATGTGACCGCGCGACATGCGAATGCCTTCGCGCAGCGTCCGGCCGAACACCAGCTTATCGGTAAAGCGCGGTTTATCGCACTCGGTGACTCGGTGAATGACCAGGCTCGAAAGCCGGCTGATCTGCGCCGCGTGGAGGTAATACTCGCGCATGAACACTTCGACGCCGCGCAGGCTGCCTTCGCCTTGAAAACCCAGCGCGCCGCTAACTTTTTCTTGATGTTCAAAAGTCAACTGGTCTTGATGTTTGCCGGTGGCGAAGTGAAGCTCGTTGCGCACCCGGAGCAGAAAATCCTGCGCCTCTTTCAAATTGGCCACGTCGGCGGCGCTGACCACGCCGTTGAGCGCCAGGCCGTCCAGATCCTTTACTTTAAGCATTGCCCGGGCGATCCAGCGGGCGGTTTGGACATCTCTCAAGCCGCCCTCGCCTTCTTTCACTTCCGGCTCAAGCAGATAGACCGAACCGCCATAGGTAGCGTGCCGCACCCGGCTTTCTTCCTGTTTCTCGCGCACGAAACGAGCGATGCCTTTTTTTAAGAGCTTGCCTTCGAGCACCTTTTCAAATTCGCCGTAGAGCGTGTAATCGCCGCACAAAAAGCGCGCGTCCAAGAGCGCGGTGCGGATGCGCATGTCGCTCTCTCCCAACCGCACGCAGTCGGCGATGCTGCGTGTCGCGTGGCCGACCTGCAGGCCGCAGTCCCACAAAGTGTAAAGCAATTTTTCGGTGATCGACTCGACGAACGGCGTCACCTTCCAGCGATGCAGAAACAACAGATCGATGTCAGACTGCGGGTTAAGCTCACCGCGGCCGTAGCCGCCTTGGGCGACGATGGCAAAACTGGGCGGCTGCCCGGGAAAGTGATAGAGCAATTCGGCGCTGATGGCGCCCAGGAGCTGACGAATCAGGTGATCCATCACCGTCGAATAGGCCGCCGCCACTTCGAAACCGCCGGCGCCTTGCCGATGCCTTTCGCAGAGCACTCTGCGGCCTCGGTCGATATAACTCTTAGCCAGGCTCTTCAGGTCCGGCTCGACCTGAGTGTCGTTGAGTAATACTAAAGATATCGCAACCGCATCCATGGTGAATCGCTCAGAGGGTCCGCGCCATCAGAATTGACTGAGCGTATTTTTGGATGCCCTGCATCAGCGCCTCGACCATCGCGTCTTGACCGCTCTCTTGGCTCATCGCCCGTCCTTCATTCCGATTGGTGATAAAAAACATTTCGACTAAAACGCTGGGCATGCGCGCGCCGACTAGAACGTAGAAGAGCGCCTTCTTCACGCCGAGATCTTTGACCTCGCCGATCGCCTTGGTCATGGCGCCGACTGCCGAGCCCTGCAGCCGATGCGCTAAAGTAATCGAGTCCTCCAGCTTCATATTCTGGGTCATGTCGCTCAGAATAAATTGCAGATCGGAAACATTCTTGCGCGACGTGCCGTTCTCACGGGCGGCGAGCCTTAAAGCCGCCTCGTCCGTGGTGTTATCGAGATAGTAGGTTTCGATGCCTTTGGCCTCGCCGTTGGGGCTGGCGTTCATGTGCAGCGAGATGAACAGATCCGCGTCCTCCGCGTTGGCCACCGCGGTGCGATTCTCCAAAGCGACAAACCGGTCGTCCTTGCGCGTCAAGACAACTTGAACGCCCATCTCTTTGCGCAACTTGACGGCCAATTTTTTGGCGATACTCAAGACAATATCTTTTTCCGTGCTGCCACCGATACCGATGGCGCCGGGATCCTTTCCGCCATGGCCGGGATCCAAAACGATCTTACGAATCCCCGGCGTTATCGACGCGCTCGGCGTCGCGCTTTTTTCCCTTACCTGAGGTTTGCGCGCGGCGGGAGATTTTTTCGCCGGCTCTGCTTTCGCCGCGCTCGCCTCCGGCGCCTTTTGTCCCTGTACATCGATGACCAAACGGTAGGGGTCCGGCAAGATGAACGCCTTGTGTTCTCGCAGGCTATGCATGTCGAGCACGACGCGGACGACATCGGGACTAAACTGGCCGATGCGAATTTGCTTGAGCAGTCCATCTTCGACCGGCACTGCTTCTTTCGAAGTCAGCGCCAAATTCGCCGCCGAGATATCGATGTAGATGCGCGGCGGCGTTCCCTTGGCGGCCTCCTCTTTTAATTGACGGATTTCATACTTCGCTTCCTGCGACAGATCCAACATGACGCGGGTGTAGGCCTTTGAAGATAAGAAACGCAGACCGGTAACCTGCGCTTTATCGCTCACCACGGTGGCCGGCGCCGGCGCGGTTTTCTGCTCCTCTTCACCGCCACGCGGCGCCCCGTCGCTGTCGCCGGCTTTGCTCTGAGGCTGGGCGGAAACCAGTCCAGGCAATAACAATGCAGCGCCGAAAAACAACCCAAGGGTCATCGCCGATTTGTTCATTGTAAACCTCTCTCGCAAGCGCATCACTTCTTAGCCTCCTCGGACAACTTATGCAGCAGATTCAACGCGTCAATTGGAGTAATCTGCGCAACATCGAGCTCCGCGAGTTGATCGCGAAAGCGATCCGCTACGGCGGAAAATAATCCCATCTGGAGCGGCGCCTCGACGGCGTTCTGGCCACCAGCGTTAAATCGATCCGCCCGGCTGCCCTCGCTGCCTTCCAATTGCGCCAAGATCTGTTTCGCCCGCTCGATGACGCCCGCCGGCATGCCGGCCAGACGCGCGACGTGGATGCCGTAGCTATGACTCGCCGCGCCGGCGACCAAGTTGCGCAGAAAAATAATTTCGCCGCGCCATTCCTTGACCGAAAAGTTGAAATTCTTGATCCGTTCCTTGCTCTCGGCCAACTCGGTGAGCTCGTGATAATGGGTCGCGAACAGCGTGCGCGGCCGGGCCGCGGCATCGTGCAATGATTCGGCCACCGCCCAGGCGATCGAGATGCCGTCGAAGGTGCTGGTGCCGCGCCCGACCTCGTCGAGCAAGATCAGGCTCCGCGCCGTGGCGTGGTGCAAAATATTCGCGGTCTCTTTCATCTCGACCATGAAGGTCGACTCGCCGCGCGCCAGCGAATCCGCCGCGCCGATGCGGGTAAAAATGCGATCGACGATGCCGATGCGCGCTTGCGCCGCCGGCACAAAGCTCCCCATCTGGGCGAGAATCGCGATCAACGCTATTTGACGCATGTAGGTCGACTTGCCGGCCATGTTGGGGCCGGTCAGCAAAATGATCTGCTGCGACTGCGGCTCGATCACGCAGTCGTTGGGCACGAAGGCGCCGCGTCCCACGGTGCTTTCCACCACCGGATGACGCCCTTCGCGAATCGACAGGTTGACCCCGCCGTCTACCTGGGGCCGAATAAAACGGTGCGCCTCGGCCACTTCCGCCAGAGCGACTAACACGTCGAGCACCGCCAGCGCATTGGCCATAGATTTTAACGCCGGATAGTGCGCCGCGACCTGCTCGCGCACCCGAGTCAACAACACCGACTCCAATTTTTCCATCAAGCTCTCGGCGTTGAGTACTTTGGCCTCGTATTCTTTGAGTTCCGGCGTGATGTAACGCTCGCCGTTGGCCAAGGTCTGCTTGCGCAGGTAATCCGCCGGCACCGACTTCAAGTGCGAATTGGTCACTTCGATGTAGTAGCCGAACACCCGGTTGTAACGGACCTTGAGCGAACTTATGCCGCTGCGCCGGCGCTCGCCCGCTTCAAATTGAGCGATCCAATCCTTGGCGTGGGAGCGCATGCCGCGAATCTCGTCGAGCTCGGCATCGAAGCCAGCGCGAATATAGCCGCCGTCCTTGAGCGCAAACGGCGGATCGTCGACGATGGCGCGCTCGATGAGGCTGGCCACCTCCGGCAACTCGGTCAAGTCGGCGCGCGCCCGTGTGAGAATATTAGCGGCAAGCGCATCGAGATGGCCACGCAGATCAGAAACGCCGTGCAGTGTTGTTTTAATCGCCACCAAATCCCTCGGCAGTGCCGTCCCCGCCAGCGCCCGGCCGGCAAGCCGCTCCAAGTCCTGGATTTTTTCCAGGCCGAGCTTGAGATCTTGGCGCAACGCGAAGCTTTCGACCAGTTCTTCGACACCGTCATAGCGCTCGCCGATCGCTCGTTCGTCGAGTAGCGGATACAACAGCCACTGGCGCAGCCGGCGCGCGCCGAGGGCCGTCACCGTGCGGTCGAGCAACGCCAATAGCGAGCCCTTGCGGTCGCCTTGATAGTTGGCGACCAGTTCAAGATTCACACGCGTCGCATCATCTAAGACTAAATAATTGGAAACCGCATAGGGTTCGAGATCGCGCAGAAGCTTTAGCGAATCGCCGGCGTTAGCTTGCAAATAAGCAAGGATCGCCGAAGCTGCGCGAATGCCGTCGGCGTAAATGCTTATTCGATCGGCAAAGTCGGGTACCACCCGGCTCTCAGCCGAATCGCTGAACGCCTCGTCAGCCAATCGACTGAAATGTATCCAGGGATATTCTTTATAGAGCCGCTCGCCGAGCCGGTTGTCCCGCCCGGCCAGCAAGATTTCACTAGGACGGATGCGGCCGAGCTCGTCCAACAAAGCCTGCTCGCTATCGATCTCCGTAAAACGAAATTCGCCGGTGGTGACGTCGGTCAAAGCCAAGCCGAATCCGTTCGACCCGTTGCACAGAGCGGCGAGAAAATTATTGCCCCGCGCGTCGAGCGCCTCCACCGCGGTCACCGTCCCCGGCGTGATCACCCGCACCACTTCCCGTTTGACCACGCCCTTGGCCAGCGCCGGATCTTCGACCTGTTCACAGACCGCCACTTTGTGGCCGGCGTCTAGTAACTTTTGGATATAAGGCTCGACGGAATGATAGGGCACGCCGCACAGCGGCACCGAACCGTCATCGCTCTTGTTGCGCGAGGTGAGCGCGATATCGAGAATCTTCGACGCCGTGTGGGCGTCTTCGAAAAACATCTCGTAAAAATCGCCGAGGCGGAAAAATAGGATGGCGTCCTGATAGCGCTCCTTGATCTGCAGGTACTGCTGCATCATCGGCGTGACTTTGGTCGGTTCCATT
>CAYZJE010000586.1:0-5315 GCA_964478485.1 uncultured Syntrophobacter sp.
CTGTGTCGCAATACCGTTCATGGTTCGAGAACCTCACCACGAACGGTATTGCTCGATCGCGAATTCAACTACTTATCCGTTCGCCCTGAGCGTGTCGAAGGGCTCCGAGTGAATTGCGACACAGTCTCTCGAGGGGGAAGAAAGAGGATTCGGAGGCGCTACTGTGAGACTGCAAAATAGGACGATCGCACAGAAGGTAGTTCTCGTTATTTCACTTGCGGCATTCCTCTCGCTACCGTTGATGCGTTGCGAAGTATTCGCCCAGGCCACCAGCGTGCGCATCGCCTTCAACGGTTTTGGCGGGGTGGCGCCGCTTTATTTGGGGCAAGATGCCGGGATTTTGAAAAAGCAGAATTTAACTTTGGAGATGATTTTCAATAAGCTGCCGGAACGCCAGATGGCTGAGACGGTTTTTGACGGTTCGCTGCGGGCGACGCCGGATGACGGTAGGCCGACAATTAAAGGAATGGAAGTTGTGCTTGCCGCCGCCGCCAAAGAGAATCCCAAAGCGAAGGGCCTTACGGTTCAACAAATCGTCGATCTAAGGTACATTCCGTAGAATCCATTGTCTCACGTGGAGGTTTTGAAGCGGATGAGATTGGCAATTTACATTATAATCGCGGCGCTGGTCGCGGTTTCGAGCAGTCGTGAGTTATGCGCGGCTGAAGAGCGGCCCATCGATGTGATCGAAGACAATAGTTTTCTGATCGAAGAAGCCTACAACCAAGAAGCGGGAGTGGTGCAGCATATTTCCACGTTCGCGTACAATAACGACTCGCGCCAACGCGGCTGGACGTTTTCTTTTACCCAAGAGTGGCCGATCTTTTCGCAAGATCACCAGTTTTCCTACACGGTTCCATCTTATCATTACCTCGACGGCACCGATCACGTCTATGGTGTTGGCGACGTTCTGCTCAATTACCGCTATCAAGCGTTGATGGAGAGTGATGCGACACCGGCGTTCGCGCCGCGCTTTAGTTTGATCTTGCCGAGCGGTAACGTTCGGCGCGGGACGGGCAATGGCGCGGTTGGATATCAGTGGAATTTACCGTTCAGCAAAAAACTGAGTTCCCTGTTTGCCGCGCACGCCAACTTTGGCTTGACCTATCAACCGAATGTCCGCGCCGTGTTGAATGGAGGAACAGATCAATTGTCACCCAAGCGTTCGCTGGTCTCGTACAATATCGGGGTTAGCGGCATTTTTGCGCTTTTCCCTCGGCTCCACCTGATGCTGGAGTGGCTGGGCAATGGTGAAGATAACATCAACGGTTCTGGCAGGACGGTGCTCGTGTTCGCCCCGGTAATTTCACCGGGCATTCGCGCCGCTGTCGTCAACGAAGACAAATTGCAAATCGTCGTTGGTGCGGCGATGCCGGTCGGACTCAATCGCAACGCGCCGAACTACGGCGCTTTGCTCTATTTATCGATCGAGCATGATTTGTTTTAGTAGATTGCTGAAAAACTCTCTCGGAGTCCTTCGACGGGCTCAGGACGAACGGAGTGGAACTTGAAATGATTGAAATAAGTCCGTTCATGCTGACCCCTCGACAGGCTCGGGACTAAAGGCTGTCGAGGGGGCCTGCCCTGAGCCCCTCGAAGGGTCGAAGCATGCTCCACCTTCTTTCGGCAGCCTGAAAGGTGGAACCGAGTCTGAGAAATTTCCGGAGGTGCAAGATGCAAGGAATTATCGACGCTGACACGCATATCTCGGAGGGCGCGGCGATGTGGGCTTTGATGGATCAGGCGATGCAACCGCGTCGGCCGATCCTGTTGTCGGTGCCGGAAGATACCTGGTACCGCGACCGCAACGCCTTCTGGCTGATCGACGGCGAGATTTATCCGAAGCCGGCCGGTAAGGGCAGTTTCGCGCTGGTCACGCCGTCGCAGCAAAGAGTCCAAGCCGGCCGCAAGGACTCAACGCCATCGACGCGGGAGATGACCGACATCAAGGGCCGAGTGGCGGACATGGACAAGCTCAATACAGCGATGCAGGTCGTCTATCCGACGCTGTTTCTGGTTTACAACACGAAAGATCGAGAATTGGAAGTTGCGCTGTGCCGCGCTTACAATCGTTTTTTAGCGCAAGCCTGCGCTCAGGCCGCGGATCGGATGAAGTGGGTGGCGGTGTTGCCGTTTCAGTCAATGAACGTGGCGCTCGATGAAATTCGCTTCGCCAAACAGAACGGCGCGGTGGGCATCTTCTTTCGCGGCATCGAGGGCGAATACACCCTCGACCATCCTTATCTTTTTCCGGTTTACCAAGAAGCTGAGAAGCATAACCTATCGATCTGCGTGCACACCGGCTGCGGCGTGAAGCCCATTCTCGAAATGTTCGATCTTTCGCGCAATCACACTTTTGGCCATACGCGAGTGATGCCGCTCTTGGCGTTTCGCGATCTAGTGGCCAATAAGATTCCCGAGCAGTTTCCAAGCCTACGCTTCGGTTTCATCGAAGCGGCGGCGGGCTGGACGCCGTTTTTGATTCACATCATCCGCCGGTTGCTCAAAGAGCGATTTAAATACGGCTCCAGCGCGGAGCTTTTCCGCGAGTACCGTCTGTTCATCGCCTGCGAAGCCGACGAGGACATCCCTTACATCGCCAAATATACCGGCGACGATCATTTGTTGATCGGCTCCGACTATCCGCACAGCGATCCATCGCGCGAAGACCAATTCGTCAACGCGATCAACGTGCGCGAAGACATGCCGGCGCAGCTGAAGCACAAGATACTGTACGAAAACCCGCGAGCGTTCTATGCGATATAATAGTTGGAGTGATGGAGTGTTGGAATAATGGAGTATTGGGCTGGAAACCCATCACTCCACCACTCCAGTATTCCATTACTCCTTGGGGTTTGAAGAGTTGGGCGTTCAGTAAGGGAATCATTATGAAAAAGACGTTCGCGATTGTTTTCGGTCTGGCTTGGATGGTTGGCATGGCGATATCGGCGCTGAGCGCCGATGCGCCGCCGAAGGTGCGCATCGCTTACGCGAGCCGGAGCAGCTCGGCGTTGCCGCAATATATGGCGCTGCAAAAAGGTTTCTTTAAAGCGGAAGGGCTGGATGTTGAGATCATTCAGATGAATCCTCGGCTCGGCGCCACTGCCGTGGTCAACGGCGATGTTTCATTCGCCACACCGTTCACCAGCACCTTTCGCGGCGTGCTGCAGGGATTTCCGATGAAACTGGTCTTCGTTCATATCAAGAAAGGTCCCTACTACGTCATGGTGCGGCCGGAGATCAAAGACGTGCAGCAGCTCAAAGGCAAGAAGCTTGGCGTGGCGACGATCAAAGGCACGGATCAATTGGTCGCCGAAGAAATGCTCCAAGCCAAGGGTTTTAACACGAGCCAGCTCCAGGCGGTCGCGATCGGCGACGGGCCAGTGCGCATGCAAGCGCTGATCAGCGGCGCCGTCGAAGCGGTTTGTTTGGCGCCGCCGCACGATCTGATGCTTAGAAAAATGGGCTACAACGCGTTAGTCGGCCCGCCCGAGGTGGGTTTGCCTTCCGCTGGCATGCTCACCTCGGATCGTCTCATCAAAGAGAATCCACAGATTGTCCGGCGCACGCTCAAGGCGCTCTTGCGGGCGCACTATCATATTATCGAGAACCGGCAAGATGCGATTCAGACTCTGATCAAATGGCTGCCGCAGCCGCTCGATGTCGCCGAACACTCTTATGATGCTGAGCTGAAGAATTTGAACCGTGACGGCACCATGACGGACGGGGAAATCGAAGCGATTATCGAACGAGTCGGCGAAAAGAAACGGCCGTTGGATGAAGTGCGAGATTTTTCCTTCGCCCGCGCGGCGCTGAAGGAACTGGGAAGGTGAAGATTGGAGTATTGGAATGAACGAAGAATGGGGAATTGGAGTGTTGGAGTAATGGAGTATTGGGTCGGAAATCCATCACTCCATCACTCCATCAACGCAGTACTCCATTCCCCACCACTCCAGTACTCCAACACTCCATCATTCCTATCTTCTCTCACTTGTACAGCTCCTTGATGAAGCCGGACTTCTCTAACTCCGCGACGAATGAGTTGTCGATGAACTGTTCCGGTTTTGCCGTTTTACCGGCTGGATTGATAGAGAAATTAAGCAGCGTCTGCATGCCGGCAGCGGACACATACGGCGCCTGCTCCCAAGCTTTCACGTAGGTGTCGTAGGTTTCGTCGAGGTCTTCCTTGTTTTCGGTTTTGGTGTATTTGCCGATCACTTGTTTAGTGGTTTCCGGATCGGTGCGGGCGATCTTGGTTGCTTCGATGTAGGCCTGCACGTAACGGCGCACCTTATCGGGGTTGCCTTTGATGAAGTCCCGTGTCGTCGCCAAGCCGGCGTGGATCATCGGAACGTTTCGCGCACCGACATCGACCAGCTCCTTGAGTCCGGCTTGACGCAATTTCAGAGTCGTTGGCGCTGAAACAATCGCCGCATCGATTCTGCCTTGAGTCAGCGCGGTAAGCATATCGGGCATGCCCTGGAGATGGGTCACCTGTACGTCTTTTCCCGCGGCCATGCCGGCTTGTTGGAGCAAAATGCGCGCGGTCAGATCCGTGGTCGAGCCGGGGAGAGTGACGCCGAGAATTTTTCCTTTGAGATCGGCAAACTGTTTCAGCTCCGGCTTGCTGTAAACGGAAAGCACCGCACGGTTCAAAATGCCGATGATAAAGGCGACCCGCGCGCCGCCCAAGCCGGCTTCGACGAGCTCGGTGGCAGGATTGACGATATCCACGCTGCCGGAAAGCAGAGCTTGAGTGCCTGTGGCGGAGAGCATGTATTTCAAATCCACCGCCAATCCATATTTATTGAATATTCCTTTATCCTGCGCGATCCATAATGGCGCGAAGGCGCCGCCGATCGACGCGTAGGTCGCGCGCAGAGGGATTAGTTCGGCGCTCCAAGCGGCGTTGCTCGATAGGGCGACAATCGTAAGAACGGTGAAAATGAGTTGCTTAAGTCGGTTAATGCGCATCGGGTTCCCCCTCATCAAAAGATTCTGAACTTATAGTAAAAATTAGCTCATTCCGCTAGTGCCGATGGTCTCGATGGCGACAGTGATCGTTACCACCGCAGTGCGCGACTATGCTAGGAATAGCCTAGGCGGCGGGGCGATGACGGCATGCCGCAAGCTTAAGATCGACGACAGAGGACAATCGAGATGAAAAGGCAAACCATTTTGAACCTTGTGCTGGCGCTGATCTGGGCCGCGCTGATCACCGAAGCGGTTTCGGCCGCTGACGCGCCGGTACGTATCCGCTTCGCCTACGCGAGCCGAAGTAACATCGTGACGCCTAAGCATGTGGCGCAGTCCAA
>CAYZJE010000587.1:0-7923 GCA_964478485.1 uncultured Syntrophobacter sp.
TGCACGATCATGGTGGGGTTTCCCGGAATATGCTTGCCGAGATAACGTCCCACCAAACGAGCCGAATTATCCGTCACGCCGCCGGGAGCAAAAGCAACAACGAGTTGAATCGTTTTGCCTTCGTAGTAGGGGCGGGCGTTCGCGCTCGCCGCGCTGACTTGGGCCGGAGAGACGGTGAGTATGAAGAGGATCAACGATCGAATCGACGTTTGAAATGTTCTCATAGTGGGTAACCTGGTACTATCACCATAATTCTGTTCACCACGAAGGACACGAAGAGCACGAAGTTCGGAGTTTTGGTCATCGAAACCCTTCGTGTCCTTCGTGACCTTTGTGGTGAAAAACTCGTTCCCATTTGGTTGCGGCTATGCCACATTAGGTCCTTCGTGGTGAAAACTTCTTCACAGTGAACCCGGAAGAACCTCATTTTTTTCGTTGCTCAATTGACGAGTTTTTCGATCACTCTGCATTGCTATCCATGAAAATTTGCATCGCCTGCGCAAACTTCGCAATCACGCGATTGCCACGCCGCCACCCCAGGGCGTATCGTGATACGCCCCTACAATCGAATTTCCTCTTGGCATTATTTTTGCGCCCTTTGCGTTCTTTGCGGCTAATTCTCTTCTTCCCATTGGTTGCGGCTTTGCCGCGCTTGGTCATTTGTCAGCGCCGATTTCAAAATCTTTCCCGTCGGGCCTTTGGGTAGCTCCGCCACGATGTGAACTTGCCTGGGATATTTATATCGGGCGAGGTGGTCACGGCAATAGCCGAGTAACGCATCGGAGGTGAGCTGCTCCGCTCGCTTTAAACTGACGAAGGCGGCGATCTCCTCGCCGAGATCGGCATCGGCAACGGCTACGACCGCGGCTTCGGCGACCGCAGGATGGGAAAGTAGCACGGCTTCGACCTCCTGGGGAAAGACCGAGTATCCGCCTCTAAGAATGCGTTCGCGCATACGGCCGACAATCTGGACGTAACCCTCAGAAGAGACGGTGGCGAGATCGCCGGTTTTGAACCAACCGTCAGCAATAACTTCATTGGTTTCATCGGGCGCGTCCAAGTAGCCATCCATCATCGCCGGCGATTTGATCCATAGCTCGCCGATGCCGTCGCGGCTTGTCGCCTCGTCCACCGCCAGTCGGATATCGACACCCGGCACCGGTCTGCCGACGGCACTTGGCATGTCGCTCGGATCGTCGGCGCGAAACGACAGCGGCCGGAACAGCTCCGTCATGCCGTAGCCGCGGACGATTCTAGTGGCGGTTTTTTCGCGCCATTCGACGGCCAATTCCCACGGACAAGGCGCCGCGCCGGAAACCGCGAGACGCAAGCTCGAGAAATCAGCGGCGGAAAACTCGGTTGAGTTCAGTAAGCGACGAAAGATCGTCGCGACGGCGGGAAGCACCGTCACGTGATGCTTTTTGATCGCCGCGAAGACCGCCTCCGGCGTAAAGCGTTCGAGAAGAACAATGGTTGCCCCGGTCAGAAGCGGCGCGAGCAGGCCGCCGTTGAGCCCGAGCGAATGAGCCAACGGAACCGCCACCAGTACCGTGTCCTCAAGTGTCAAACCCATGACCGGTTCGGCCCAAGAACGATTGGCGAAGGTTAACGCATCATGGCTGAACACGGCGCCCTTGGGCCGGCCCGTGCTTCCCGAAGTGTAGAGGATTAAAGAAGGCGCGCTGGCATCGCTCGTCGTCTGCCAGGACCCCGGGCTCATGACAACCCGATCGATAGTCAATTTTGGTCTCAAGTCCGCCGTGAACGCGGCAAGTTCGTCGTCTTTGAGTAAAGGATTGAGAGGAGTGGGGATCGCTCCTAACTTGAGGATAGCCAAAAACGCAACGACGAATTCAGCGCCGTTAGGCAAGAGGATCGCTACGCGGTCGCCGCCGGTGACGCCTTGGGTTGAAAGATCCCGAGCAAATCCCGACGCGAAACGATCAAGCTCCGACCAGGTGAGATTGCCGTCATTGCAAAGAAGCGCGGCCTTGGCGCCGAAGCGGCGCGCGTTGGCTTCGATGGCGCAAACGAAATTCTCGTGCATGTTGGTCAGTCTAATTGATCGGAGTATTGGAGTGATGGAGTAGTGGAGTGTTGGGCTCCGGAAATCTTTCCATCACTCCAGTACTCCATTATTCCAACACTCCAGCCAACGGTTTCCCTACTTACCTACGAAATCCTTGAGATTGATTTTTTGCCAAACTTCCGGCGGGATGCGATGGCGTGGCGTGTAGGCCGCCAGCGAGGGTTTGGCCGTGGCGTCCACGCCCCACTTGCTCGTGTTGCCATCTTCCTTGGTCGAGGGGTCGAGATCCGAGCCGCGGGCATTGGTGACGATCAACATGTCACGATCCGGTTGGCAGCGCGTCCCGATCGCCCAGTTGACTTGCCGATCGTTGAAAATATCGACGTCGTGATCGACCACCACGACGCGCTTCATGTAGAGATCGGCGCCGAGCACGGCCAAGATGGCATTTTTCGCCTGGCCGGAAATTCGTTGCTCGATCGACACGTAGCAGGTAAACGGCGCGGGCACTCGGATCGCTTTGACCGTCGGCACCATCGCCCGCACCGCGCGGTAAAGATTCGCCTCGATAGGCGTGGTGGATAACATCAGGTGATCGAGATGGCCGACGGTGATGTCCTGGAAGATGGCATCGCGGCGGTGCGTGATCGCGCGTACTTTGACCACTTCGCGTTGGCGCTCGCCGAGACTGTAGCCGGTGAACTCGCCGAAGGGACCTTCGGGCGTGCGCTCGTGCGGCAAAATTTCCGCTTCGATAATCATTTCGGCGTGAGCCGGAACGAGGACCTCTGAAGTTTCACACTTGACCAACTCCAGCGCTTCGCCAAGCAACCCGCCCATGATCGCGCGCTCATCTTCATCGATGGAGCCGATGGCAAGACAGCCTAGCGCGATGGCGGGATGGACGCCGATGGCGAAAGCCACCGGCAACGCTTCGCCGCGCGCCTCGGCGATGCGCTGAAACTCCCACAGATGCTTGGCCAGCGTGAGATGAATGGACGCGGTAACGCGGCCCTTGATCATCAGCCGGTTATAAGCGCAGTTCCAGGTGTCGCCGTTGGGATATTTGGCAAACGATATCGCCGCGGTGATGTACGCGCCGGCGTCTTCTTGGTGGTGCAGAATCTGCGGCAGGTCGTAAAGATTAACCTGATCGCCGGTAAGAACCACCTCTTTCACTGGCCCTGTGGCAACTAGTTTCGGCGCAATCGGTTTCTCCATCGCGCGCAGATAGGCCTGCTGCATTTCTTCAGGCTTGGCATTGATCGCCGCCGCCAATCGAGAGCGGCCGGCATGAAGGTTGGTGAGCACCGGAAATTTGGTGCCTTTTACTTTCTCGAAGAGCAAAACCGGCCGCCGCTTCGCTTCCTGCTCCAGCTTCACGGTAATAGCGGTTATCTCAAACGCCGGATCGACTTCGCGAGAGATGGCCAGAAAATCTCCCGGATCGGTTCGCTTGATTAGATCGAGATAGCTTCGCAGGTCTTGAGGCATTACATTTACCCGTCCCTAATCATTTGATCACTCGATTCCCCGTGTTCTGATTTTGGATTTTCGATTTTGGATTGTCGGAAGAAGAATTCAGCCGTTGTATCCAAGATCTTTGTTCCATGCTCTATTCCCCAATCGAAAATCGGCAAGCGGCCCCGCAGACGAAAATCTAAAACCTGTGGTGAGCAACGTCGAACCATGTCATCTTATGACCCGGTCCGCTCTAACCAGCACATTCGGCGAAATCGTCAGGCCGATCTGCTTCGCTGCTTTCAGATTGACGATGAACTCGAACTTCATTGGCTGCTCGACGGGAAGGTCGGATGGCTTAGCCCTTTGGAGGTTCTCTCCATCGCTACCAGGCAGATATAAACATTCCTCTTCGTTAGGGTAATAAAGTTTTGGTTGCGGGAAGAATTGCTAAAGGCACTCTCTCTATTGAGGCCTTATTTAGATAGGAACCGAATTGCGCCCTCAGGCGAGTCTTTTAACGAACGGCAAGGGGCAATTCCGTGCGTTCCCCGGTGGCCTCGTTAATAACTAAGAGCTTTCCCATGTGCTCTCGTTGTAATTGCTGGTTAGCGTTCAACAGTTCGATACCGTAAACCGTGCCATCGGGGGCAAGGTCCACAGCCAACTCATCACTTACCCGAATCGTCTCCACTTCGGCTCGCTTTTCCTGAAAACTGATGTACGCAACATTGTAACGAGGGTCATACGTGAATCGCATAGCTGGCTCCCTTCTCGTGCGCTTAATAGTAACGAGTGAGAATAGTGATCACTAACCAATCCGCGCCTTCTTGAACCGCGTAGGCTTCCACCTGCTTGGTGTTGAACTGCTTGCCGCGCCACTTTTCACCAAATGCGAAGTTGCGCCGAAAACCCGTGCGGCCAAACTTTGCGGCAAATTGTTCGCCGGTCTTCACTGTTTCGATAACTTCCTCTTCGGACGTCCCGCGCTCTTCCATACGCGCCAGGGCGTGTGGGTGGCAGCGGATCGTCATGTCTGCATCTTTCCCGTGGCCTGTCCAGCAACTTTGCTATGAAGAAACGCGCGCAGTTATTTCTCGCCTCGCCTTAGAAACTGAATGCAAAGTGTATTTCATCCCAGGGCTGGATTCAATGGAGGCTGGGGTTAGGATTCGCTCCGTAAAACAGGCTTCCTGAAAGGGGATCGTGGTATCCCAGAGTGATTTATCTGTTGAGTTTCCCCAATCCGAAATTCTTCTTCGTCGCCTGACGCCTGACTCCTCACTCTTCACGCCTCACCCAATCATTTTTCGTTTTGCCTTTTTAATTTTTACTTTTGCCTTACCTAATTACTCTGTCCGCCCGCACCAGCACATTTGGCGGAACCGTGAGGCCGATCTGCTTCGCCGCTTTCAGATTGATGATGAACTCGAACTTCATTGGCTGCTCCACCGGCAGGTCTGCGGGCGTCCTGCCTTTTAGAATTTTGTCGACATAGGTAGCCGCGCGTCGGAACAAGTCGGGAGTGCTCACACCGTAGGACATAAGTCCACCGTCATCGACGAATTCCGCCGTGAGGTATGACGCCGGAAGCCGGTTCTTTATTGCGAGTTCTGCAATCTGAGTTCGATAAGCAATGAGCGCTGTGCTTGCCAGCATGAGGACTGCGTCAACACGGCCCTTGGTTGCTGCTCGGAATGCGGCCTCGATGTCCTTGCGCTCTAATATGTCTTGGTATTGAAGCTTCACTTTCAACGCCGCAGCAGCGAGTTCCGTCTCTGCTAACACTTGCGCGAAACCTGGATACGTCGAAGCCCCGAAGACGGCCGCCCGAGAAAGCTTGGGAACTACTTCTTTCAAAATCTCCAGCCGTTTTCCACTGATCTCCGGAGCAAGGGTTGACAATCCAGTAACATTCCCGCCCGGTCGCGCCAGGCTGGCGACGAGCCCGCTTCCAACTGGATCGAATTCGTTGGTCATTACAATCGGGATTGTGGCAGTCGCTTCTTTGGCAGCACGGTTTGCTGGGCCACCAGCCGTGACGATGATGTCGACTTTGAGCCGCACTAGCTCGGCCGCGAGCAGGGGGCCGCGATCGGCCTGTCCCTCCGCGGATCGCCATTCAATGACAATGTTTTTTCCTTCTATGTAGCCAAGCTCGCGCAGTCCTTGGCGAAATGCCTCGATGCGCGCCGAGACGGCGGAAAGTGAAGACGCACTTAGAAATCCTAACCGAGGAGTTTTCGTCGGCTGCTGCGCCAGGACTGGAAAGGGAAGAGCCAAGAGCATCGAGCAAAAAGTTCGCCGAGTGATTTTTGTGTGCATGACTTTTTTCTCCTCGCTTTTGCTGACACCTGATCTCCGACCTCTGACTTCTGTCACTTGATCACCTTATCCGCTCTCACCAGCACGTTCGGCTGAACCGTCAGGCCGATCTGCTTCGCGTCCGTCAACTTCCGTTGGACATCGGCCATTCGCTGCATTACACTGCAATGCGAATGGAGAGGTCTGTATGGAGTGTCAATTATCGATGCGACTGCCAGCGGATCTTGCCGCCAAACTAGAGCGCTCAGCCAAACGGCTAAAACGCAAGCGATCAGAAGTGGTGCGCGAGGCTTTGGAGCAATATCTGAACACCCAGCCGGATGTTCGCCCGATCGAACGCGTACGCGATCTTCTCGGTAGCGTCGCCAGCGGACGGCCCGACTTGGGTCAACGCCACCGCGATTACCTGATTCGCCGGCTGCGTCGTGGAAGATGAGCTTGTGTTGGATACCGGCGCATTCGTGGCGCTTGTGGACCGAGACGAGAAGCTTCACGATGAATGCGTGGCCGCGCTGGAAAGTTGGACTGGACCCGTTGTCACCACGGAAGCGGTGTTGACCGAGACGCTTTACTTGGTCGGGCCACAGTGGCGCGCGCAAAAAGTTTGTCTTGAGTTTATCCTCAGAGGCGCCTTTCAAGTGGTTCCTTCGTCGGCGAAGTCTCTCCAACGAGTCGCAATCCTGATGGAAAAGTACCGCAACGTCCCGATGGACTTCGCGGACGCCACCTTGGTTGTTTTGGGGGAAGAGCTGGAGACGGACAAAATATTTACGTTGGATCGTCGCGGCTTCTCCACCTACCGAATGAATCGGAACCGAGCTTTCCAGATTATCCCCTAATTCGGCATACGAACTAAAACGCCTTTCCATCTCCTCGACCCTCACGCCTTACGCTTCATCGAATTACCCTGTCGGCTCTGACCAACACATTCGGCGGAACCGTCAGGCCGATCTTCTTAGCAGCCTGCAGATTGATGATGAACTCGAACTTCATCGGCTGCTCCACGGGAAGGTCAGCAGGCGTCCTGCCTTTCAGGATCTTGTCCACATACGTAGCGGCGCGCCGGTCCAAGTCGTTGATGTTCACGCCGTAGGACATCAGACCGCCAGCATCCACAGCTCCCGAGCTTGCGTAAATCGCCGGGAGCCGGTTCTTAACCACGAACTCTAAAATCTGTGTTCGCTGAGAACCGAGGACGGAGCCCGCCAGCACAATGAGTCCGTCAGCGCGCCCTTTGATTGCGGCTCGGAATGCAGTCTCGCTATCCTTGGGACCCAGCACGTCCAGGTATTGAAGCTGTACATTTAACGCCCCTGAGGCAAGTCCTATCTCTCTTAACGATAGTGCGTGGCCCGGAATAGTCGAAGTGCCGAAGACGGCCACTTGGGAGAGTTTAGGGACGGTCTCCTTCAAAAGTTCCAGTTGCTTGCCGCTTACCTCCGGAGCTTGTGTTGACAGTCCAGTAATGTTTCCACCCGGTCGCGCAAGGCTGGCGACGAACCCGTTGCCGACGGGATCGGCATCCTGCGTCATGACAATCGGAATTGTCGAAGTTGCTGCTTTGGCGGCACGGGTTGGCGCCGGACCAGCCGTGACGATGATGTCTACCTTGCGACGGACCAGTTCGGCGGCAAGCTCATTCAGGCGATCTAGTTTTCCCTCGGCATATCGATACTCAACGACAACGTCTTTCCCCTCCGCGTATCCAAGCTGGCGCAGTCCCTGGCGGAATGCGTCGGTGCGGAGCATGCGGGCCGGGTTCGCGGGAGGGGCGCCAAAAGATAGATAACCTATCCGCGTGACTTTCGCCGGCTGCTGCGCCCGGGCTGCAACGGGAAGAGCCAAGAGCATCGAGCAAAAAGTTCGCCGAGTGATTCTTTTGTGCATCAGTTTCTCCGTTTCTTCTCCGTCTCCCTCTGCGAGAGGATACAGGGTGCTTTGCATTTGATTACGGCACCCCTATCTAACCTTCCCCCGTCGGAGACTGTGTCGCAATTCACTCGGAGCCCTTCGACACGCTCAGGGCGAACGGATAAGTAGTTGAATTCGCGATCGAGCAATACCGTTCGTGGTGAGGTTCTCGAACCATGAACGGTATTGCGACACAG
>CAYZJE010000588.1:0-1716 GCA_964478485.1 uncultured Syntrophobacter sp.
CGCAAGCCGCAAGAAGTGATGGCGTTTTATGAAGTGAAGCGGGGCGACAAAGTCGCCGATCTGCTCACCGCCCGCGGTTATTACGCGGTGATCCTTTCACACGTAGTTGGCCCGGAAGGCGTCGTCTATGCGGCAAGCGCCACGTCGCGCCCAGATTTGCTCGAGCGGGTGAAGCAACCGAGTTTAGCCAATGTGAGAGCGATCGATGGTCCATTGGCGAAAATCGCCTTGCCGCAGGACGGCTCGCTGGATTTCGTAATCATTCATCTCAACTATCATGATCTTGCGCCGGAAGTGCGTGTACCGATGAACCAACGGGTGTTGGCGGCGTTAAAGAAGGGCGGTATTTACGGCGTGGTCGACCATGCGGCGAAAGACGGTTCGGGCAATGAGGCGACAAAAACGCTGCATCGTATCGACAAGTTGCTCGTCATCAAAGAGGTGACCAGCGCGGGTTTTACGCTCGCCAAAGAAGGCAGCATGCTGCGCAATCCGCAAGACACCCGCGCGACGAATCAACGCGAGAGCAGCGACCGCTTTGTGCTGAAGTTCGAGAAACCGTAAAATTTTGAGATTATCCCGCAAAGACGCAAAGGCGCGAAGTTTAGAGATTACACAAACCCGAAAAATCTTCGATCTTACCTTGGCACCTTTGCGCCTTTGCGGGAGTTATGTCTTATCCGATCGTCCGCTCACCGAAAAATTCAAATTTGTTTGGCTAGAATTCTGTTACCGTCCTCAATTTCATCTTCTTCCGTTTAGCCTGATCCAAGACAAATTTGCCGACGGCGAGATCCTCGTCGGCGATGCCGTTGGATTGGAAGAAAATTCTTTTCGGCCTCGGCTGCGGCACGCCGTCGGCGACAATTTTTTCCAGCGGGACGATATCTTCCCAGCGGGCGATGCGCGTTTGGCAGGCTTCGACCAGGTCGCCGCTGTCGGCTTTGGCCGCGCCGATATCGTCGGTGACGATGAAGTCCATGCGCCGGATTAAATTATTCGAAACTTCGTGTTTGACCGTGGCGTTGGCGCCGATGGAAGCGACCAGAACTTCGTCTTTGAGATTGCTCCCATTGGCCACCGGCGTCGTCGAGTCCGTGGACACCACGAGGATATCCGCGAGGCCTTCGCACTCGTCCACGCTGTCGACTTCTTTCCAGTCCGCTTTGACGACCTTGCTCATCTGCTTGATGAAATCTTTCCTGCGTTTCGGCGCGCGGCCCCAGACAACGATTTGTTCGATGTCGCAGGTTTCCATAACGGCTTCGACTTGAAAGGTGGCCTGCCAGCCGGGACCGACGATGCCCAGCACTTTGCTGTTGGCCGGCGCGAGATATTTTGCCGCTACGCCGGTGGCAGCGCCGGTGCGCAGGCTGCTCAAGTAAGCCATGTTGATGATCGCTTGGATGCCGCCCTTGCCGCCGTGAAACAGCGTGATGATGTTGGCGCCGGCGGCGTAGGATCGCAGGCAGATGAGATCGGAGTCCTGGTGCCAGGCGGCCATCATGTTGAGCTGCTTGTCACTGCCCTTGAGACGGCGCCGCGGCACATTGCGCATTTTGCCGGCGGCGCGGTCGCGAAACATTTTATCGACCTGGCTGACGGCTTGGGACATGTCGATGAGCTTTCGGGTTTGCGGTTCGCTGATGATGACGGCCATGATTGAAAAATCCTCCATGGGTTCTATAGCCTAAGGGTTGGATCGGGGCAAGGTGT
>CAYZJE010000589.1:0-5027 GCA_964478485.1 uncultured Syntrophobacter sp.
GAATGGAAAGAAGATGCGCTCAAGCGCAGTCAGCAAAAACCGATCGACACGCGCTGGGTGACGCATGAGTTGGCGCAAGTCATTCCCGCCGACGCGATCGTCGTCGAGGAAACCATCACGCACAGGCTGTCGATCCACCGCTATCTCGATATGCTCAAGCCCGGCACTTTCTTCGCAGGTTGCATCGGTGGACTTGGCACCGGCACGGGCACCGCTCTCGGCGTCAAAGCGGCGCATCCCAAGCGGCCGGTTCTGTGTCTGATCGGCGACGGCGCGTTCAATTACGATCCCGGACTGGCGGCGCTCGGAGTTTGCCAGGAGCACAATTTGCCGATCATGATCGTGCTCTTCAATAATTACGGCTACCATTCGCAGAAATCCGGCGTGCCGCGTTTCTTCCCGGACGGCTTCGCCGTGAAAAACCAGGACTTCATCGGCATCTCGATCAATCCCAGTCCGGATTACGCCATGATCGCACGCGCGTTCGACGGCTACGGCGAAAAAGTTGAAGACCCCGGCGAAGTGCGCGCCGCGCTCCAGCGCGGCCTCAAAGCCGTCGCCGGCGGGCAAGTGGCCCTGATCGACGTCCGCCTCGCGAAGGCAGCCGAAGCTAATGAGAGGCCGGATAGGGCGAATTGAGTGGCGCGCGAACATTTTGGCTCATGGTCTAGGTTTAGGCGCGTCAGAAGTACGAGCTTTCAAATAACCACGAATGCAAGGTAGAATAAGACAGTGGTTAAATGGGCCGGGTTTGCACCCTCGGACTTTGAATATGATTTCGAGAATGACAAACTCGCCGTGCATCGAGTCACGTTCGAAGAGGCTGTCGAATGTTTCTTTTCCGATTTCCAAGTTCGGAGCAACAAGAGGTACAAAGACCGCTACCAACTCATCGGCGAGAGTGTGGGAGGACGCAAGCTCAAGATTATCTTTCAACTTAAGTCCAATAATGTCGTCCGCATAATCACGGGATGGTCGTTATGAATCCAAAGAAATCCAAGAGACAACGAATATCCGAAGGAGAGATCGATAAAATCGTAGAATCCCAAGCCGAGGATGATTCAGCTTGGGAACGACCGATCAAAGTTCGCAGAGTAAAATCGACCGCTTTGTCTCTGCCAGCCGATTTAGCTGCTCGCGCTGCATTCCTCGCAAGATTGCACAGAGAGAAAAATGTCGAGGAATGGTTGTCGCGCATTATTAAAGAGCGCGTGGAACTGGAAGAGGTCGCGTTCACGGAAGCCAAGCGTGCCATGTCGCATAGAAACGGCGCGTAACGCAGTCTTTTAAGGTCAGTTCGTTCTGGCCAGTTGCAGATTGCTTGGAGCGCCGCGCTCCAGCGCGGCCTCAAAGCCGTCGCCGGCGGACAAGTGGCGCTGATCGATATTCGTCTGGCGAAAGCGGCGGAAACTAATGAGAGGCCGGATAGGGCAAAATAGAGCAAGGTCGAGCGAGCGAGGCATGTTGTGAAAATCGGATTAAGCCCCCTCCAAGGACAGACGAGCTTTGACGAAACGCTGCGGGAATGCGAGCGAGCGGAGTCGGCGGGATTCGACTCGGTGTGGCTTGGCGAGCACCACAACAACCCGATTCTACATCCTGCGCCGCTGATCGGACTTGCTGCCATCGCGAGCCGGACGCGGCGCATTCAATTGGGTACGGGAGTTCTTTTGCTGCCGCTTTACCATCCCATGATGGTTGCCGAAGAAGCAGCGATGGTCGACATGATTTCCGGCGGTCGCTTGATTTTGGGAATAGGCGCCGGCTATGCGCCGGAGGAATTCGCCGCCTTTGGTTGTTCGCTCAAGGAGCGTGGCAGCAGATTGGAAGAGAGTGCCGCGCTTTTGCACCGGCTCTGGACGGAACAAAACGTCACCCATCATGGCAAACATTACCAGCTAGAAAATGCCACGGTCGCGCCCCGTCCGGTGCAGCAGCCAAGGCCGCCCATCTGGTTTGGCGCCTGGGCCGAGCCGGCGATTCGCCGAGCCGCGCGTCTGGGGGACGCCTGGTTCGTCGGGCCGTCGGCCAATCTCAACGAGATCGCACCCTGCGCGCAGCTCTATCAAAAAGCCTGCAGTGACACGGGAAAAGGAGATGGGGAGGTAGCCTTGTTTCGCTACGTGTTCGTGGCGAGCAGCACGAAAGCGGCGATCAGCGCAGCGGGCGGCCCATTTATTCAAGCCTTCGAAAGGATGTACTTCCGTTGGCCCCACCCGGTCGTCAAGCGGCCTGCGGGGCAACTGACGATTGAACGGCTCGCCGAAGAACGGATTATTTTAGGCGATCCGAAAACATGTGTTGATGAAATCAACCGGTTTCGAAAAGAGTTAAATGTGAGGCATCTCGTCTGCCGGTTCTCGGTTCCGGGTATACCCCGTGAAGCCTGCGAAATGTCCCTCGACCTGTTTACCCAGGAAGTGATGCCGGCGCTGCGCTAGTAAACACGCGGCTAAGAAGCCGCGGTTCAAGCCGTTCAAAACGTTCAACGCGTTCAAATCGTGGAAGACCGAAATCGGCGGAGATTCGTAGGATGCGGTGAGTCCGCGAACCGCATCGCTCTATTGCGACTTAAGACGATGCGGTTCCCGCTGGTCACCGCATCCTACAAATCTTCGGATTTGATCGATAGCTTCTAGCTGCTACGGCGTTGAACGCCAGCCTTCAATGTAATTTTCCAGTTTTATGTTTTCCGATCCCGGAACGCGGATCTCCTCGGGATAGTTCGCCTTACGAGTGGCGTCGATTCCCACCTTAGTCACCAGATGCGAACCGGCCGCCGGATCATAAGACGCGGGATCCAGCGGCGAGCCTTTGGCATGAGTTACCATGAAGATATCGGTATCGGCGCGCACCCGCGTGGCAATGGCGTGCAGCACTTCCTCATCATTGAGGATATTAACGTCTTGATCCACGACCACGACATACTTTAGAAACGGATCCGCGGCGAACGCCGCCATAGCGGCATTCTTGGGCTCGCCTTCGATGATCTTCTCGATCGAAACATAGCAAATAAATCGGCACCGGCCTGATGCCGGCACGTGCACCGCCCGGACTTTGGGCGACGCCATCTTCACTGTCTTCATGATCGTCGTGGAGCGGACGATGCCTGAGAGCAGCAGGTTATCGGCATGACCGACAAAGCTCGATTGGTAGAGCGCGTTGCGGCGCATGGTGATAGCCTTCACCTGAACGATCGGGTTGTTGCGCTGCGGTCCGTAAGTTCCCGGGTATTCGCCAAAGGGCGCTTCCGCCTTGCGCAGCTTGGGGAGAATTTCGCATTCGAGCACGATCTCGGCGTGGGCCGGCACTTCTAAATCTATGGTGCGGCAGGGCACCAGCTCTACGGGCTCGCCCATGATTCCGCCCGCGACGGAGAACTCGTCCGTCTCCAGAGAAGTGAAAGAAAGGCAACCAAGGTAGAACGCCGGGTGATGGCCGATCGCCACCGCCATCGGCGTAGGTCGATTTTGCCGCTCGTAGGTTTGCCAAATGTAGTGGCCGTGGGCCGTTTCCGAGAGCTGGATGCCGAAGGTATCGGGAGAGTGAACCATGAGCCGGTAAATGCCGGCATTGCGCACCCCCGAGTCCGGATCACGCATGATACCAAAGCCTGCGGTGATGTAACGGCCGGCATCCTTCTCATGATAAGTCAGAATCGGCAGGCGGGTTACATCTACATCTTTGCCGGTAAGGACCACCTCTTGCACGGGCGCTTCTTTGACAACGACGGGCGGCTTGGGGCAATCCTCTCGGGCGGAGTACTCGCGGATGAATTCCGCGAGCGTGCCGTCTTTAAGCCCGATGGCTCGGAACAGGCGCCGGGCGTCGGCATGAACATTGGTCACGACGGGTAAAGCCGAGCCTTTGACGTTTTCGAAGATGACGACCGGAAACTTTCGCTCCTTTTCCAGTTGGGCGAGAACGCCGGTCACCTCGAAGTGCGGATCGACTTCTCTCTTTACCCGGATTACTTGATCCGGCTCGTCCGTCTCAAGCTCAGTTAAAAATCCTCTGAGGTCTTTTGCCACGAGAAAATTCCTTTACTAGCTGATGGAGGATGGAGAATGGAGGATCGAGAATCGCTATCTTCGATCGTCTATCTTCGATCCTCGACTGCGTCGAGTGCACGCACGTTACTTCAAGAAACTTAGGTCCAGGGCGTTTTCAATGCTGATTTTCTGCTGCATGCCGTTGGTGGTGAACCACTGGGATTGATCCGCCAGATTGTCCACCAGGAGCTTGCCGCTCGGATCTTGATACGGTGAAATCGCCGCCTGAATCACTTTGGCGGGCACCTTGGTGTATTTTTCCAGTATCGCCGCGATCTCCGAATCTTTTGTCCCGTTTTTGTTGAACAACTCGGCTGCCTTGAGGTAGGCAGCCATCCAACGTTGCGCCACCGGCCTGCGCTCCTTAATGAATTTGCCCGAAAAAATGATGACGCCGACCTGGACCGGTCCTAGGCCTTTGACCTGATCAGGAGTGCGAAAGCGCACGGCGACCCCGCGCTCCGTAAAGCGAGCCGCCCAAGGCTCCACCGCATAGGCAGCGTCGATGGCCTTGGTCTCAAAGGCCGTAACCTGGTTGGGAGCATCCATAAAGGTGAGGTCCACGTCGTTGACGGTCAGTCCGACTTCTTCGGCCATCTTGCCAACGAGATAGTGTTGAATGTTGCCCTTGGCCAATATCGCGAGCTTTTTCCCTTTGAGGTCTCTAAAGCTTTTGACCTGTCCTGAGTCAACCAAATCTTTGCGCACCGTGAGCAGTGAAAACCCATGTCCTTCCCGTGCTTGGCCCTTGTCCGCGACGATCCGAAACGGCGCTTGCTGGGCGACCGCGTTAAAAAGTCCCGCGCTGGCCGAGCCCACCGAAACTTCCAGCTCGCCCGCCACCAAGGCGGGTACCTGTTTTGCCGCCGAGGCGAAGTTGGTGATGTCCGTGACAACGCCCTGCTCCTTGAAAAATCCCTTCTCGACCGCGATGTAAATCGCCGCGTTGGAGATCGCCGCCAGATCGCCAAGTTT
>CAYZJE010000590.1:0-6550 GCA_964478485.1 uncultured Syntrophobacter sp.
GGTCGCGCGTCATGACCCGGTCCACCGAGTTCTTGTAAAAATCGAGGCGAAGCTGGCCCAGATATTTCAAACTGCCGTCATGGTAGTCGAGGGGAAAGCCCTGGTCGTTGAGTGTCGACGGTTTCATCTCCCACTCCCACCAGCCGATGTCATGTTCACTGGCGGCTAAGACAACCGAAGAGTAGGGCCGCGGCCGGTCGAAGTCGTGGTTGCCCCAGTGCGCCGCGAAATGACCGGCGACTCGCGAGTGGTCGATCTGCAGGGCGAGAATGATCCGCTTGTCGTCATAAGGATAGGCCATCATGATTTACTTGCCTCCGCTAGTCTGCCTTTATCTCATCTAACGGCGATCTGTCAAAAACATTTCCGGCGAGATTTACTTTCAGTCCATTTTAACTTAGAGCGGTCACCCACGCGGTGGCTTCGTTCATCTCGCTGCGCAGGTGCAAATCCGCCTGAACGCTAGACATTGGTTTGGAAAATGGAGTAAGCAGAGATATGTCTTTTCACGGAGGGTCCATCGATGGCTAAGCCAAAATTAACTCTGGCGTTGTCGCACTACGACCGGCATATTCCGCTATTTGACGGCTCGGTGCAGGCGGATGGTGTCGATTTGCAGGTGTTGGAAGTGGGCCAGTCCAATCCGTTAAAGCACGGCCAGGATCGTCATGAGCGCATGTTGCAGAAGGGTGAATTCGATATTTGCGAGCTGTCGTTGTCGTCGTATTTGATCGCCAAGAGCCGCGCTATGCCGTTTGCGGCGATCCCGGTCTTTCCCCGCCGGCTATTTAGTTTGTCGCAGATGTGGGTAAACGTGAATGCGAAGATTAAAACGCCGCGGGATTTGATCGGCAAGAAAGTCGGCCTCAGCACTTTCCAAACCACCTTGTCGGTGTTGGCCAAAGGCGACCTGCAAGCGGAGTACGGCGTGCCGTGGCGGCAGATCGATTGGTACATTTCAAAGGACGAAGCCGTGCCGCTAAAGCCGATGCCGGGCGTGAAAATGCAGCTACTGAAGCCTGGCCAGAAGATCGGTGCTATGTTGGAGACGGGCGAGATCGATGGGCTGATGGTGCCGCACCCGCCGAAAGAAGCGCTGCGCGGCGGCGGCGCGATTCGCCGGCTGTTCGCCGATCCGAAGGCTGAGGAGGCGAAGTATTTCAAAAAGAACGGCTACTATCCGATCATGCACGTGGTCGCGTTCAAGGACGAGGTGTTGGCGAAAAATCCCTGGCTGGCGAAAAGTATCGCTGACGCCTTCGACAAGGCGAAAACGGCTTGCATGGAATACTACGACGATCCCAATTGGTCGCGTTTCGTCTGGGGCCGGCATCTTTTTGAAGAGGAGCGCGCGGCGTTCGGCGATGACCCTTGGCCGCACGGCATCGAGAAAAACCGCGCCAATCTGGAACGCTTCATCGGCTACTCGCTCGATCAGGGGTTGATGGAGAAAAAGCTCAGCGTCGAAGAACTGTTCGTCGACATAGACGACTAACCGAATATTGTCGGAAAAGAGATAACTCCCGCAAAGGCGCAAAGCACGCAAAGTTCGGAGTATTGGATATGTTTTTACTTCGCGCCTTCGCGCCTTTGCGGGAAAATTTCTTCCATTCGATTTTGTTCAAGTGACAACGCCCACGGAGACGACGATGCCGTTGGTCGTAAAGTGCCCGACTTGCCGCAAGGAAGTTCAGTGGGAAAACAATCCGCACCGGCCGTTTTGCTCGGATCGCTGCCAGCTGATCGATCTCGGCGCGTGGACCGAAGAGCGTTACAAAATTCCCAGCGATGATTTGGACGCGGTTGCGAACGAGCCGGATGATGACGATGACGAAGCGCGATGAGATTGTGACTCCCGCAAAGGCGCGAAGGCGCAAAGGTTTAAAAAATCTTTGTCGCTGCGCTCCCGTTCAAATCGTTCAACCGCTTCGCTCCGTTCAAATCGTTGAAAGTCGTTGTCGGATCGGAGAACCTTTTGAATGATTTCAACGCCATTCACGTCGAACTTTGCGCCTTCGCGCCTTTGCGGGAGATTCTAATTGGCTATGACTATCCATCCTACCGCAATCATCGATCCGAAAGCTGAGATTGATTCTAATGTAGAGATCGGTCCGTACGTCGTGATTGACGGTGCCGTCAAGATCAAGCGCGGCACGCGCGTGATGGCTCACGCTTACCTGACCGGTTGGACCGAGATCGGCGAGGATAACGAGATTCATCCCGGGGCGGTGCTCGGCGCTGCGCCGCAGGATAAGGCCTACAGGGGCCAAGAAAGCTATTTGCGCATTGGCGAGCGCAACATTTTTCGCGAGCATGTCCAGGTCCATCGCGGCACCGCCGCGGGATCGGCGACGGTGATCGGCAATGATAATTTTCTGATGGCGACTTCCCACGTCGGCCACAATTGTCATGTCGGCGACGGCGTGGTTCTTGCCAACGGCGCTTTGCTCGGCGGCTATGTTGAGGTGGGCAACAGCGTGTTTCTTTCTGGCAATTGCGTGGTGCACCAGTTCGTGCGCATCGGCGATTACGCTTTGATGCGTGGCTTGAGCGCCACCAGCCGCGATGTGCCGCCCTATGCGATCGTCGACTGGCAGCACACAGTTCGTGGCGTCAACGTGGTCGGTCTAAAGCGCGTCGGGTTCGATGAAAAAAGGATTCGCGCGATCCGCGCGGCTTTTCGGATACTTTTTCGCCCGGGGCGGAATCTCGCGATTGCGCTCAAAGAGGTAGAACAATCCGAGAGGGCGAGCGAGGATGTCGCGGTCCTCTTGGATTTTATCAAAGCTTCAAAGCGCGGGGTTTGCTTCGGCGCCGATTAACGTTGCGGCGTCGTCGGCGCGGCGGCGATGGTCTCCGGCTGAGGCGCATCCGGCGGGGGCCCGAGGAAGTAGATCGGCTCCGTGCCCTTCAGATGGCTTGGGGTTACCACGTAGTCACCACGCACCGCCGGATAGATGATGTTGTTCGCCACGTCCGCTCTGCCG
Source organism: uncultured Syntrophobacter sp. (assembly GCA_964478485.1). Lineage (GTDB taxonomy): Bacteria > Desulfobacterota > Binatia > UBA9968 > UBA9968 > DP-20. The sequence continues at coordinate 2,988 of CAYZJE010000590.1, forward strand.
CCGGTTACCAGGTAACTGAGCCCACCCGTTAGCAGGCCCAATCCCGCGTAGGTAACCTTGGCTGGGATATAGAAGATACTGGCCAGAGCCGCTCCAACGCCGTAACCAGCCTCTTGGCCGACAGGTTCAGCGGGCTGACTGCCTGTGTCCGCTGTCTGCGCGTACAAAGGACTCGACATTACGGCAACCAATGACGCCAGGGCAACGCCCTTCAGCAATTGTGTTTTCATGCGCCGAAGATAACGTAGAGTTGTGCTACTGTCAATAATGTTATTTTAAAATTATCAATTTACAGGATCTGGTGTCAAGGAATGATTCTGCTAAAAAACCCCTAGGAATGCTTCGACGGGCTCAGCATGAACGGAAATTTCTTAACGTTATTAACCCTCTCCCCGTTCGTCCTGAGGCTCTCGAAGGATGAACGGGGAGTATTTCAGCAGAATCAAGGAATAGTTATCATAAAGGATACGCAGCATGCTTAAACCGCCCCCTGCCCGCAATGCGGCAGAAGGCGAGAGCCTGCCCCGGACTCGATTCGGGGGTGAGGGCATCCGAATTCAAACCTGGATTCCCGCGTCCGCGGGAATGACGGATTTGCCTACTTCCCGCAAGAAATTCTGAGACTGACCCGGTGCGCGAAGCGCACCCTACGACGACTTCTTTTTTGCGTACTTTGCGTTCTTTGCGGCCGTTCTTTTATTCTTCGATTGCGGCTTGGCCGCGCTCGGCTGGCTTGGTTAGGAAGTAGTGCTCATAGCAGGCGCGGATTTTCTCACGGCGGGCTTGGTAGTCTTGCAAGAGCCTTTCTCCAGACTTTGCCGCCGGCCGTCGGGCGCTTTTCTGGCCGTCACCATATCCCAGCGCTTTGGCGATGCCGTCGACACGGCCGGGCTCGGCGTCGAAGGCGTCTATCGACTGGTCGCGCTCCAAGCGCAAGCGATGATCGAGGCGGCGCAAGAATAGATAGCCGTTGGCGAGCAGTTGGCACTGGCGCGCTGGGAGGATTTTGCCCTCCCCTAATGCTTTGAGCGCGTCGAGGGTGGCGCGCTGGCGCAGCTTGGGCAAGCGATGACCATGGGCGAGTTGCAACATCTGGGTCAGGAACTCGATGTCGACCAGGCCGCCCCGGCCTTTCTTGAGATTGAACCGGCTGTCATCTTCGCCGGCGAGCTCGCGCTCCATGCGCATGCGCAGGTGATGAATCTCGCTCACGCCGTCGGCTGGAAGTCCGCTGCCGTAAGCGAAGCGCTCGACGATCTTTTCGACTGCTTTGCCAAGGCTTGGATCGCCGGCAATGAAGCGGGTTTTAATCAGCGCTTGGCGTTCCCAAAGTTGTGAGGCCGTTTTGTGATAGTCGCGGTACGCGTCCAAGGGGCAGACGACGGGCCCGGACTTACCCGACGGGCGCAGCTGCATGTCGATTTTATACGCGATGCCTTCTTCGGTGGGCGCCGAAAGATAGGTTGGTAGCTTCTGGCCGACGCGGACGAAAAATTCGTGGGCCGGCAGCTTGCCCTGGGAGCCGCCGGCGCTTTGGGCATCTTCCGCCGCTTGATAAATAAAAACCAAGTCGAGGTCGGAGTTGTAGTCTATTTCTCTCGCGCCGAACTTGCCGCCGCCGATGATGGCGAATTTTCCACTCGGCACGGCGCCATATTTTTCGCCGAGCTCGGCGAGCGTCAAGTCGAGCGCCGCTTGCAAACAGGCTTCGGCTAAGTCGGAAAGCTGCTGTAGCGCCGGCACCAATTCGATGCTGCCGCCCAAGTCGTGCAGGCCGATGCGGATGAATTCCTCGGTCTTGTAGCGGCGGATGGCGTTGAGCTTGGCTTCAAGATCGTTGTCACGCGCGCCGAGAGTCGCGCGCAGTTCGCGCAGCATCTCGGTCTTGGTTTTCTCGACACGGGTCAGATCGACCCGGATCAAAGTATCGATCAATTCTGGACGCTGCAAAAAGAGATCGGTGAGAAATTGGCTGTCGGCGAACAGCGTGATCAAAAGTCGCATGGTTTGCGGGTTCTCCGCAAGCAAGGTCAAAAATCCCGTTCGTCCGCCGATCCGGTGGCTAAACTGCGCGAGGTTAAACAGCGCCTGGTCCGGCGCGCCGGACTTGGCGATCGCGGTGATCAAAACGGGACCGAGGGTACGGAGCACCTTCAATCGCTTCGGGCTTGGCGGCGAGAACACTTCACCGTCGCGCACGGCGAGCAGATTCTCGTAGGCTTTCTCGGCATCGGCGAAGCCGGCCTCAGCCAATTCGGAGGTGATCAGCCGTTGGTTGTCGAGGTCATTCCAGATCGAACCGGCTCCGCCGCTGTTCTCGAGCTCTTTTTGCGCGCTGTAAAACAGCCGGTCGAAGATGCCCCGCACGGTTTCGGTGTATTTGCGATGATCGCGCCAGAAAAGCTCACGCTCGCTTTGCTTGCCCTTGCGTTGATAGCCCAAGCGGCGCGCATAGGCTTGTTCTTCGTCTTTGCCTTCCGGGATCGAGTGGGCGTGGGCTTCCTGGACGATCTGTACTTTGTGTTCGGCTTGGCGCAAAAAACGGTAGGCTTCGGTGAGCTTGTCGCGCTCTTGCGCTGAAATAAAATTATGCCGGGCGAGCTCGACCAACGCCGGTAACGTGCTCGGTAATCTGAACTTGGGCTCGTAGCCGCCGTTGACCAGTTGCAGTGCTTGGGTAAAAAACTCGATCTCGCGAATACCGCCGTAGCCGAGTTTCAAGTTGCGCGCTTTTTCATCGCCCGTGAGCAGTTCATTCTCGATGCGCGACTTCATGTGGCGCAGTTCATCGACAGTCGTGTAGTCGAGATAGCGCCGATAGATGAATGGGGCTACTTCGTTGAGAAAGCTCGTGCCCAGTTCAAGATCGCCGGCGACCGGCCGCGCCTTGATCAGCGCCGCGCGCTCCCAGCACTGCCCCCAAGACTCGTAATAGAGCATCGCCGAGTTCACCGACTGCACCAGCGGGCCATTGGCGCCCAGTGGACGCAGGCGCAGATCGATGCGAAAGACGAAGCCGTCTTCGGTGACGTCGCCCATGGCGTGAATAATTTTCTGGCCGACAGCGCTGAAGAATTGGCGCGCTCCGACTTTGCCTTTCGGTCCGCCGCTGCTTTCGCCTTCGTCATCTTCGTAGAGATAGATCACGTCGACATCGGAACTGAAGTTAAGCTCGCCGCCGCCGAGCTTGCCCATGCCGAGCACGACGAAGCGATTGGGCTTGTCGGTTCCGGGTAGATTCAGAACGCCATAATCCTTTTCCACTTCGGCGCGGCCGAACCGGTAGGCAGCGTCCAGCGATGCATCGGCCAACGCCGTGAGCTCGCGCACGGTTTCTTCCATGGTCACCGGCGCCATCAGATCGCGCGCGCCGATGCGCAGGTACTCGCGCTGTTTGTGCTGGCGCAGCGCGGCGCAGAAACCGTCGAAGGATCGTGAACTTTTGACTACGGCGTTGAGTTCTTTAGCGTGCACGCTAGCGGTTTTTTGTTTGATCTTGATTTGGTGCAGGAAAAGCACCGGCCAGTTCGCGCCCTGGCGGATCAGCACGTCGCTCAAATAGG
>CAYZJE010000591.1:0-5100 GCA_964478485.1 uncultured Syntrophobacter sp.
CGGCCAGCATATCGACGTGTCGATGCACGAATGCGCCGCGCATATCGCCGGCTATTACATCCCTCACTATAGCGCGAGCGGAGCGAAACCGGCGCGCGCCAAGCGCAACGGCGAAGAGGCGGATCTTTTCGATCCCTTTGCGGTCAAAGATGGCTACGTGCGTTTCTTCCTGGTGAGCATAGAACAGTGGCGACGTTTAGTAGATTGGATGGGACGGCCGCCTTCGGTTTCCGCCCCCGAGTTCGAGAAGACGACTTACCGGCGCCAACACCCGGCGATCGTGCAGGCGGCGATCGCAGAATTTTGCCGCGGCTTTACCAAAGAGGAAATGTACGAGGAAGGGCAAAGACGGCGCATCAGCGTCACGCCGATCAACACCGCCGGCGAGTTTGTCGACTGCGCTCAAACCAAAGCGCGCGAGCTATTCGTTGAAATGGATCATCCGGTGGTCGGCAAGTATTTTGAATTCGCCGGCGTGCCGCGGCTCAAAGAGTGTCCCGGTGCAATCCGCCGGCCGGCGCCGCTGCTCGGCGAGCACAACCAGGAAATCTATTGCGGCGAACTTGGCTTGTCCAATGACGATCTCGTCGCGCTGAGAGCCGGCGGGGTTATTTGAAGATGAATTGGAGTGATGGAGTAGTGGAGTGATGGAGTGTTGGGAACTCCGGAAACCCAGTACTCCAATACTCCATCACTCCAGTTTTTGGGAGAGCAGGTGAACATTCTATGAGCAACTTACCCCTTGAAGGCATACGTGTGGTGGAATTAACCACCGGCGCGGCGGGACCGACGGTGGGCCGCGTGCTGTGCGAGTTCGGCGCCGAAGTGATCCGCTGCGAGACGCGCTTGCGGGGCGACGGCCACCGTGGCGAAGATCCCAAACTGTGGAACAAGAAGCCGGACTTCATGAAACTCCAGCGCGGCAAGAAATCCTTTACCGTGAATATGCAAACCGCAAAAGGGCGCGATCTGGTAAAACAATTGGTGCGCAAGTCCGATGTCCTCATCGAAAACTTCGGCCTGGGCATCTTGGAGAAATGGGGGCTCGATTTTCCTCAGCTCCAGGAGATCAATCCAGCGTGTATTCTCGTCCGCGTCAAAGGCATGGGCTGCACCGGCCCGCACGCTACCGACCTCACCTACGGCCCCAATGTGATCAACAACATGGGCGCGACCTATCTGTGGAATTATCCCGGCGCGACCACGGCGACCGCGGAACCACGAACCCAGCATCCCGATTTCATGGGCGGCGTCGTCGGCGCGTTCGGCGTCGTGGCGGCGCTGTTGCAACGAACGATCACGGGCCGTGGCGACATGATCGATAACGCGCAGTTGGAAATCGGCGCCTCGCTGCTCGGACCCAAATATATGGAATACTCGGTGAACAAGCGCGACCCAAAACCGGAGGGAAACCGCAGCTTGATCGCCGCGCCCTACGGGCCGTATCAATGCAAGGGGGAAGACCGTTGGTGCGTGATCTCGATCTATAGTCAAGCCGAATGGGAGAGTTTCACCGCATTGCTGGAAAAGTCCGGCGCAAAGGTCGACCCCAAGTTTGCCACCCACTTGGGCCGGGTGCGTCACCGGGAAGAATTAGACCAGTGGATAACCGGCTGGACTCTGCTACACGACGCTTACGACGTCATGGAGAGTTTACAGAGCGTCGGCGTTTGCGCTGCGGTGGTGCAAGACGTGGAAGATCAATTCAAACGCGACCGGCAATACGCCGCGACCGGGTTCTTAGTCGAATTGACCGAGCCCGAAGCAGGCAATATCGCCACGGAGAATGTCCCCATGCGTCTCTCCGAGACCCCCGGCAAAGTGCGCGGCGTCGCGCCGTTGATGGGTGAACACACTCATGAGATTGCGCGAAACCTGTTGGCTCTGGGCGATGAGGAAATCACCCAACTCGAGGAGGAGAAAGTTTTGTATTAGCCGGCCATCGGCTAGTTTCCATGGGTTCGACGGTCGATAGCGCAAGCTCAGCGGAACAGTTTTCGAATCATTTCATTCACCTCGACCTCGCGCTGGCTCAAATCGACGTCGGCGATGAGCAGTTTGTGCTGCTTGAGTAGCTTGCCGTACTTGGAGTCGATGTCGTCGCGAATCGGCACGCGGCCGTATTGATTGATCACTTCCTGACCTTCCTTCGACAGCAGCCACTCGATGAACAGCTTGGCGGCGAACGGGCGCGCCGGTTGCGACGGCAAGGATGCGGCAACCGTATAGGTGATCACCGGTTCGAGACCGATCCAGTCCACTGGCGCGCCTTTGCTCTTCATATTATCAACCGAATATTCGTAGACACCCGCCATGATCGCGAACTCGCCGGCGGCGAGCAGGTTCAATAGATTCGTGTTGCCCGCCATGACGTGCGCGTTTTGCGCGGCGAGCTTTTCCATGAAGGCGCGGCCCTTGAGCTTCGACAGCATGGCGAACCACTCGATCTTGGTGTTGTCGATGCCCATGGCGTTTTTCCAGCGCGGATTGAGCAGGTCTTCGTAGCTTTTCGGCGCCTCCGCGCGTTTAACCTGGCGCGTGTTAAAACCCATCAACGTGCCGCTGGCGTAAACCGAGGTCCAAAAGCCATCGGGATCTTTGTATTGGCTCGGATAGGAGGCTGATTCAGCCGGCACGTGGCGACTCAGCGCGCCGCGTGTTTTTAGGATATGAGTTTCGATAACGCTCGTGTGGATGACATCGGCAAGACGTTGTTTGGCTCGCTCTTCGAGCAGCACGCGGGTGACTAGTTTTTGCTTATCGGTGCGAAAATACTCGGTCTTTATAAACGGATAGCGCTTGCCGAAGGCAGCGAGATACATCTGCAACTGCTGTGCCGCGGCGGAGGCGTAGATCACGAGTTTGCCTTCAGTCTTCGCGCCGGCGATGAGCTGGTCGATGGATTGTGCGTGCGCGGCAGTCGGGGCGAGGGCGATTAAGATCAATGACGTTAGGAACGTAGATTTCATGAATCCTCCGATTGTCTTCACGCTAATCGAGAACGTCCCTTAGTGTCAATATTGTCGCGCGTTTTAGCGCGTCGACAAAGGCCGGATTTTCCATTAGGATGAAGCAAATATTGCGAGGTGATTTATGGCGACGCCTGAATTCGTTTATCAAGATCCGCTGCCGTTAGAGAAAGATTCGACTCGTTATCGGCTGCTGACCGAGGAGCATGTCTCGGTGACCAAGTTTGAAGGCAAGGACATCCTCAAGGTCGAACCCGAGGCGCTAACTTTTCTCGCCAACGTGGCGATTCGCGATGTGTCTTTTCTGCTGCGCGCGGCCCATCTAGAGAAAGTTGCGGCGATTCTCAAAGACCCCGACGCTTCGGCCAATGACAAATATGTCGCGCTAGCGATGCTGCGCAACGCCGACACTTCATCGAAGGGGATACTGCCATTCTGCCAAGATACCGGAACCGCGACGGTCTTCGCCAAGAAAGGGCAGCAAGTGTGGACCGGCGTCAAGGACGAAGAGTTCATCGCCAAGGGAATCTACAAAACTTACACGGAAGAAAATCTCCGCTACTCGCAGACCGCGCCGCTCACGATGTACGACGAAGTCGATACCGGCACCAATCTGCCGGCGCAGATCGACGTCATGGCCACCGACGGCATGGAATACAACTTTCTGTTCGTCACCAAAGGCGGCGGCTCGGCGAACAAGACGATGCTTTACCAAGAGACTAAAGCGCTGCTCAATCCGGCGAGCTTGGAAAAATTTCTCACCGAGAAAATGAACACCCTCGGCACCGCCGGCTGCCCGCCGTATCACTTGGTTTTTGTCATAGGCGGCACTTCGGCGGAGGCGTGCTTAAAGACCGTCAAATTAGCGTCAACCGGTTATCTTGATCACCTGCCGACCACTGGCAACGTCCATGGCCGCGCCTTTCGCGACACTGAGACTGAAAACCGCATGCTTGAGCAGGCTTATAAATCCGGCTACGGCGCGCAGTTTGGCGGAAAATATTTCGCCTTGGACCTGTGCGTGATTCGCTTGCCGCGCCACGGCGCGTCGTGTCCCGTCGGCATGGGCGTTTCCTGTTCCGCGGATCGCAACGTCAAAGCAAAGATCAACAAGGATGGCATCTGGCTCGAAGAGCTAGAACGGGAGCCGGGCCGGCTGATTCCGGAAGATTATCGCGGCAAGGTGGCGAGCAACGTCGTCAAGGTCGATCTCAATCGGCCGATGGCGGAAATTCTCGCGCAGCTGACCAAGTATCCCGTCACCACCCAGCTTGGACTGAACGGCACGATGATCGTCGCCCGCGACATCGCCCACGCTAAACTCAAAGAACGTTTGGATAAAGGCGAGGGGCTGCCGCAGTATCTGAAGGATCATCCGGTTTACTACGCCGGACCGGCGAAGACGCCGGAGGGATTGCCTTCGGGCTCGTTCGGTCCGACCACGGCGGGGCGGATGGATTCATACGTCGAATTGTTTCAATCCCACGGCGCGGCGCTGATTACTTTAGCCAAAGGCAACCGTAGCCAACAGGTCACCGACGCGTGTAAAAAATACGGCGGGTTTTATCTCGGCTCCATCGGCGGGCCGGCGGCGATCCTCGCCAAAGAGAACATTAAGAAAGTCGAGTTGCTGGAATATCCGGATCTCGGCATGGAAGCCGTCTACAAAATCGAAGTGGAAGATTTCCCGGCGTTTATTCTCGTCGACGATAAGGGCAACGATTTCTTCAAACAGATTCTGCACTAGGGAATAGGAATGTTTCTCGCCAAGACGCAAAGACGCAAAGAAAAGAATTATAATTTCCGAACTTGGCGTCTTTGCGCCTTTGCGGGAGAAATGTCCGAGTCCGAGATCAACAAACTTTAGCCTCGACAGAAATCATTACAGAAAATTTTCCAGGTCGAAGCGATCGCTATTCACCAAGCGACCCTCGATGCGCACGTAGTCGCCGTTGCGCAACCGATTGAAGCGGTCGGTGACCGTGCGCGCCGCATTGAACGCGACCGAAATCACGACGACGCGGTTGCGTTGGTCGCGAATTTCAAACGTGCCACGGCGTGTATCGATGTTCTCCACGCGACCTTCGGTGCGCTCCAATCGATTCCCCGTGCTGGCGCCCACGCCGCGGTC
>CAYZJE010000592.1:0-1999 GCA_964478485.1 uncultured Syntrophobacter sp.
GTGATCATCGAATAGAGCAAATGCAGCTCGGCATGCTCTTTAACGCGCGACTGGCGGAACAAAACCGATTTCGCCGGGTCCAGACCGACGCTCAGCCAATCCATCAACATTTCGTTGGTGCTCTGGTTGATCCCTTGCGGCGCCGCGTAGTCGGTCGTGAGCGCATGCCAATCGGCGACGAAGAAATAGCAACGGTACTGTTCTTGGAGCCGTAGCCAATTGGTCAGCGCACCGTGAAAGTGGCCCAAGTGAAGACGCCCCGTGGGTCGCATGCCGCTAACGATCGTGTCCATTATTGCCCCAATCTAAGTGGGAGTGCGCAATTGACGAGCGGCCCAATGGATTGTTCCAGTGCCGTCTCGCCGAGAAATTAACCTTTGTATGAATTATGAATACGGTAAGGCTAGAGAAAAGACAAGAAGTGACAGCTTTCGGATTTATCACCACGAAGGCACGAATTAGGAAGGGCAACCACAGGGGGTTGCCCCTACACGTCCGAATCCTATTTGCGCGTTTTGCGTTCTTTGCGGCTAATTCTCTTTTACGAATCGTGATAATTCAGCTCGTTGTGTTGGATCGTATTCATGAAGTAAAGCGCCAGCGGTCGCTCCGCTTGGTGCGCCAAGGCGAGCAGGCGCGCAGAGGTTTCAGCGCGTCGAAAGTAACTGCGATATCCCATCTGCTCGTAGAACCGTTGTTCTGGCAAACGCGCCGCGTAGATGATCGCCGCTTGGGACGCGCGTAACGTTTCCGGCACGGCTTGCGCCAGCGGCAAACCCTGACCGGCGTTGTTGCCGATGACGAAGTAGTCGATGGCCGCGCCGATTTCACCCAGCGTCCTCATGATCCCCCGCAACGACACTTGATCCCAGTTTTTCATCTCAAAACGTCCCTGCTCCGCGGTCAGGAGGTTGGGATAACCGTCGGCAATCTGGAAAATGCCATCTTGTTGGACGATGCGCGTCCAGGGCAACGGCGGCTCGGTGACGAACTCACCGACCGTCACCTCGTTATCGAGAATCAGGGCAACGAACTGCTTGGTCCGCGCCTGCTGAAGCTGTGTGATTAAATTCATTGCTAACCGCCTAACTAAGCTGCCGGCCACTCGGCGAGCAGTCTGCCATAACCGGAGACCTCCGCCCGCTTGCCTAATTGCGAGAGAATATGCCAGAGCATCGCCGGATTACTGGCAATTGCCGTCGTCCTAAGATCGTTTTCAATTTGCTCCAACACCTTGAGCGGATCGAGCACGGCGCCTTGGAAGTAGATGGCATCGACACTGCCAGCTTCTTGCAAAGATTCCTTCGTCAGACTCAATACGGCTTCGGGACCGAGCTGTCCGGCTTGACCGATATCAGCGAATGACCGGGGCGCGACCACGTCGAAACCGGCGCAGTGCAGATAATCTTCAATCATACCGTTCAAACGATTTTCGAACGGCGTCAACAGCAGCAGCCGCTTTGCTTGGTATGATCTCAATGCGGCGACTGACGCGCTCAGCGCCGTGGTGATGGGAATCTTGAGCGCTAACTTAAGATCGGCAAGCAAACCAGGATTCATCACCTCTGTCGGCGCGCCGATGACGACGACCCCGTGCCACTGTTTGGCAATTGCCAATTCACTGATACGGGAAACAATTTCTGTTTTCTTCCCAGTTATCTCGTAAAGCGATTTTCCGTAAAGCCCCAAGCCATGAAAATCGAACTTCACGAATTCAGGAATCAACGCCGTGAAACTATCGTAGTGCGGCCAGGTCACCGGCCCTGGGCTGATGAAACCGATGTTCAGCTGCTCTGCTACCATTCGATCGTTCATGAATTCGCTGCTGCTTGTTCTATAACCTACTCCAGACCAATTGGAAAATGGTCGAGCGCTTCTTAGCTTTTAACCGATGGCATTTGCCGCTATAAGCAATGCAGTCACTCTTGAGGAGAACGGTGATGACGGAAACTCATGTAACGCTGCCGGAAAGAATCCATCAGCTGCTGAAACATCTTGG
>CAYZJE010000593.1:0-9795 GCA_964478485.1 uncultured Syntrophobacter sp.
ACCGGCAAGGCGTACAGGCAACGATCGGGCTACCGTTAAATTTGGGCGGTAGCCCGTTTTTTTGCCGTCGGCAATGCGTCAGATCCCGAGCTGGCTCAGAATCATCAAGTATTTTAAGGGGTCTTCAGGCTTCCATGTGAAGCGGGGCTGGGGAATTGCACCGCCGAGGCGCGTCCTTCGACTAAGGCTCAGGATGCGCGGCTTTCCTCCGCTCATGGTGAGCCTGTCGAACCATGCGAACTCTGTGCCTCTGTGGTGAATGTTTCTTCACAGGAAACCCTGAATAGCCAATTTAAAAACCCGCAGTTACAAAATGACACGCTTTCGCTGGGATTTTTTGTTGGTGCTGGCCTTGGCGGTTTTGACGGTCTGGCTGGGAACCGGCGGGCGCTTACCCAACTGGCTGGCGGGCGAGCGGGAGGTTGCGGTTCGTGTCGCGTCGGTCACAAAGCAAGCCATGCCGGCATCGGTTCGCATGAGCGGAGTGCTCATGGCGGTCAATGAGGTCCATGCGGTTTCCCAGTTGGCCGGTCGAATCACCGAATTACGCTTCAAAGTCGGTGACCCGGTGCGCGCCGGCGCCGTGGTCGCGACGATCCATGCGAGCGATATCGCACAGCGTCAAAACGGCCTTAAAGCCGCGCTCATCGCGGCGCGCAAGGATTTGAGCGAGAAAGAGAGTCAGCTAGCGAGCGCGGAGAAACTTGCCGCGCACAGCCAGGAACTATTCAAGCAAGATCTGATCGCGCGGCGCGATGTGGACCAGGCGGTGGCGGCACTGCAAACCATAGGGGCCGAAGCGGAGCTAGCTCGCGCCCATTTGGCGCAACAAGAAGCGATGTTGGCGCAGGCACTGAAGATACAAAGCCTCGGCCAGGTCACCGCGCGGAGCACCGGCGTGGTCAGCCGCCGGTGGGCGGAGCCCGGCAGCGTGATCACCGAATCGAGTCCGCTTCTGAGCATCGCCAACGGCAACCTGATGAAGTTTTCCGGCCGCATCACCGGTGCGGATGCCGCCAGGCTGCGCGAAGGTTTGAGCGCCGTGGTTTCGACGGATAAGAGTGTCGACGGGATCGTCTCGCGGGTGATTGCCAGTGGTGAGAAATATGACCTGAGCGCCGAAGTTGAGATTCTAATCAAGACCGCGGCGGCGGGATTCCGCTTCGGCATGGCCGTAGATGCAGTCATAATTTTGGATCGCGCCGGCGAGACTTTGCGGGTTCCCCAAAGCGCGATAGTCGAGAGCGCGGGCAAGCATTACCTTTTTAAATTCGCACAAGGGCGCGCACTGCGCCAAGAGGTTAGGCTTGGCGCTCAGGAGGGCAAGCAAGTAGTGGTTGAGCAGGGAGTGAGTGCAAGCGATCTAGTGATCGTGGAAAATCTGCACTTACTCATGCCGGCCAGCCGAGTGCGCGCGACGGTTGGCGCGCCGGGTAATTGACTTCAACTCGCCTAGGATGTCCGTAACATAGACTGACAACACAGAGATGCGTCGTTCCGCCGCGTCGCAGTGGCGAGCTTTCTGATGCCGGAATTGGACAGTCGGCTACCAGCGAAATGGGTTGAATACTTTGCCGACGTTTTCCATGTCCTGGCGGATTTGATCGAAGATCCCTTTTTCGTCGGATTGACTAGTCGTGGCGGTTTTCGCTTCCGCCGGTTTGGCTATGCTCGCCGTGGATTGAGTTTGGACGGGACCCTTAACCAGTACCCGATTGGGCAATTCTCGAGCGCTCTCTCCGGCTTCAGGCTTGCTTTCCGGATTTTTCACGTCGTTGGTTGCGCTTTGGCTTGAGCCAGATTTTTCCTGCGGCGCAACTTCGTTAGGATTGAGGAAGAGAGGCCCTTTTTCTAGCGCGAGCTTGGGTTCGAGCTCGACGTTTCTGATCTGCGGCCTTTGCGCGGCGGCGGCCTTTAGCTCCTCGGCAGTTGGCGGGCGGTCAAATTTTTCTGGCTCCACTCCCTGGGCTTTCAGTTTTTGGTCGATGCTGCTAAGAACGCTACTGGTTTGCAAGTTTTGCGGTGACGCGTTTTGCCCTGCGCTTTTCGCCAGCGCTGCTTGATTGGCGGCGTATTCACGGAACGCCGCCGCGGCCTCGGGCGGGGGCGGCGGTTCAGCGGCGCTCTTGCCAGTCTTTTGCAGATTACCGTCGATTGAACTCAAGAGCGCCGCGGTATCGACAACTGGAGCTGGCTTCGCTTCTTCCTTGGGCAAGTTGGCCACTGGCGGTTTGCTGGCGTTTTGTCTGGCCGCGTCATCAATGCCTTTTTGTTTGAGCGATTCGTCGACTTGACTGATGACCGCGGCTGAGTTCGCAGTGCTGCTCTGGGCGCTTTGTTTCTTGTCATTGCCGCCGAAAGGCCACAGTGACGAGAAGATACCACCGCTCTCTTGTTTTTGCGCTTCCTGGCGCTTGGCTAAGAGGTCCAGGCCGCTTTCCTGCTTCTTTTCTTCTTTCTTGCCGCTGTCCGTATTCTTGTCGCCATCGGCAGAGGAGAACGGGTTGAGTTTGTCGGCGACCCGGCGGAAGAACCCTTTTTCATCGCCGGGCTCTTCATACACCACTTCGTTCTTGGCGATCAGGTTTAGATCCTTGAGCTTTGCCAGCGCCGGATCTTCCTTGACTTCAGGCGCGGCGCCGGAGCCCGGCCGGCGGTCCCGCCGCAACACCAGTTCCAACGGATCACGGTTTTCTTTCTCGACGATCGCCAGCTGAGTTCTGGCCTCGGCCGCGAACTTGCTCTGGGGATAATGCTGCAGGAGCGCTTCGTAAGCGAGCGCCGCGCGCACTGGATTTTTTTCCAAGCGATAGCTTTCGCCCAAATAAAATAGGCTCTTCACCGCCGTTGGCGTGGATCTATATTTTCGAACGATCTCTTCGAAGCGGTCCCGCGCGGCGGAAAATTTTTCCTGCTGCAAGTAGAATTGCGCGATGTTGAATTCATGCTCGGCGAGGTATTCGAGCGCCTTGGCGAGCTTTTCCCGAGCCTGCGCAGCCTGCGGCGAATTAGGGTAGGTGGTCAAGACATTTTCGAAGTAAGCTTTGGCGATCTCGGTGTTCTTCTGGTCCCGATCGGTGGTGGTAAACTGGTCGAAATGCGCCTGGCCCAGCCGCAAGATGACGAACGGAATGTTTTCGTTGGTCGGGTGCATCGATTGGAATTCTTTAAACGCGTTGACCGCTTCCGGATATTGCTGATTAAGATAGTAGGAATCCGCGATCTTGAGCTCGACCTGAATCATCAGCGGACTGAACGGATGATCGGTTCGTATCCTGGAAAAGTTATCGAGCGCGCGGACATATTTTTTGTCGTCAAAAGCGCGCGTGCCGTCTTCGAACAGGGCTTCGGCGGTGGCATCCGCCTTGGGCGAGGAGCTGAACCAGGGAATTGATGGCAGCGAAGCCGACGAACAGCCGGCGACGCCAACGAGCATCACCATAAGCCTGATATGGCGGCGAAGTTTCATAGGATTGCCCTCTAATTAGCTATGTTTATAGGAATCTTACACACAGAGCGGCTTGAGTCAATGAATTCCTCGGCATGAATTCAAACCCTCCCATGGCTATTCCCGCGGCGCAGCGGTGATCTCTCCGGATCTTTATTCACCGCGGAGACACAGAGTTCGTATGGTTCGACCGTTCGAGAAGCCTCACGGCAGGCTTCCTCGACGGCCTTCAGTTCCGAGCCCGTCGAGAAATCACCACGAGCGGAATTCTTCATAGCCGCGCATCCTGAGCTTAGTCGAAGGACGTGCCGCCGCGGTGAGTTATCCGATTCCATAATCGACAATTCATCAGAATGCCTATTTTTGATTAGCTCATGGCGCCGGCAGAACCCGTAGTTTCATTTCGGTTTGATTCGAGCGCAGCACGAACGGCCATACCGGCGGGAACGCGAGATAGGCCGTGGTCTCGAGAAAAGAATAGATCGGATCGCCGGGAGGTCCTTTGTCGTCGTGAATGACAACTCGATATTCTCCCGGCGCCAGGTTGGGAATCTTAAACTGCAGAATCTTGTCCTCGATCCAGACTAACTCTTCGCCGCGAGTATCCTGTCGGGCCGGGTCGGCGGCAAGTAGCTTTAGCTCTGGCCAATCCATCATCACGTTGCCGATCTCGACCCTCGGCCAACCGACGAGATATTCCATCGATAGACTGACGATACTGCCCGGTCGCCCTTCGAGAGGACTCCATTGAGTGATGCGGGGCGCGCAACTCGCAAGCCAAGGGACGAGCAGTGTGAGACCTATGAGCATTTGCCTAGGTCGAGGCACAAAAATTCTTCCGACTGGCATCATGATTAATTGCAATGGATCGCACAAACCGCGCGAATTGCCAAGTGGCGCTGACGCGTCGCGGTCGCTTCCAGCCAACTTAATCAGACAGAGGTCGGCGCCAAAAAGTTCCAGAGTTTAGATTCTATGTTAACCTCGCCTCTTGAGGCGGGCACAACTAAATGGGGTTTCCAAAGGGGGCAAGCATCCCCTTTGGTCGCGGGCGGGGTTAAATCCCCGCCCGTGAAGTGGCTTCGTTTAATTGGTGCCATGCCATATTGTTGGGTAGTTTTAAGATGGCGCAAGTATAAAGCGATTTGTTGGAGATCAGACCACAGCTGTCGATCGCGTCATTGGCCTCTGGTTGTGAGAAATTATCGCCGCCGGTCGATTCTCGACCGAGAAGATTTCCCCGCAGGAGCTATTTATCGAAAGCGAAAATCGTCAGCCAAACTCGGATAGCGATGAGCGCCACCAGCACGGCATAAATCCGCCGCAACACCAGGCTGGAAAGTCGTCGGTGCGCTCGCTCCCCGGCCAAGGCGCCCAAAGTCGCGCCGGCGACGACCAACGTGGCCGACAACAGGGGAATCTGTCCGGTGATGAGCTTGCCAAGAAACCCGCTGGCCGTGCTCATCACCGCGATGACCAGATTGCTGCCGATGGCGATCCGAGTCGGCACGCGCAAGATGTAAATCATCAGCGGCACGAAGATAAAATTTCCGGCGCCAAGAAAGCCGATGACCAGGCCGGTTGAAAGCGAAAAAAAAGACAACGGCAACTGCGGCACAAAAACATTGTCGACGGTGGTTTCCTCCGTGCCTTGGCTAGGCGCCGGTAGTAGCATGATGAGGACAACCAAGAGGGTGACGATGCCAAAGAGGAGGAGCAGGAAACCTTCCGAAGCCCATTTGGATGCCACGCTGCCGGCGAACGCGCTTAACGCCGACAGCGTCCCCGCCGTCAGGGCCAATCGTCCTTGCACCCGGCCGCCGCGGAAATGGGCGATGCTGCCGGCGAGGGTGGAAAAAAAAACTTGGCACACTACGATCGCCGCGACCGCCTTGGCGTCCAGCGCTGGCGCGCCGACCAGAGGCGGAACGTAATAGAGCAGCGGAAACATCAACACGCCGCCGCCAAAACCCAACAGGCCGGCGGAAAAACCGCCGGCGCCGCCGAGGCCGACGAGTGTGGCGGCCAGGGTCAGGCTCATCCCAAGGTCCCGGCGCTGGCACGCAAGATGGCATCGGCAAGGGTAGCGAGAAAATAGCCGATGCTGACGTAAGCATTGAGATCAAAGAAGGCTTTGTTTATGCGCGTGAGATCTTTCGCCGAGACGATCCGGTGCTCCCAGAAAAGCACGCCGGCAACGGCGGCAAAACCGAGCCAGTAAATGATGCCCGCCTGGGCCGCGATGCCGACGAGGGCTAAAAACAAGACCGTGCCGATATGGAAAAACCCAGATAATCTTAAGGCGCCGGCGACGCCGAAGCGGACCGGGATTGAATGCAGGCCGATTTTACGATCGAACTCTCGATCTTGCAGCGAATAGATAACGTCGAATCCGGCGAGCCAAAGAACCACGGCCAGCCCGAGGTAGCATGGCACCTGTAATTCTGCGATCTCGAACGGTGGTCGCGCCACCGCTAACCATGCGCCGATGGGAGCAAGGGCGAGGGCTAAGCCGAGAAAAAGATGGGATGCCCAGGTAAACCTTTTGGTCAGCGAGTAAAAAAACACGACTGCCAAGGCGAGCGGGGATAAGGCCAAGCAAATCCAATTGAGCTCATAGGCGGCGAAGATGAAGATCGCCGATGCCAAGCTCGTGAGCGATACCGCCTCGGCAACTTTCACTTTGCCCTGGGGTATCTCCCAGTTCTTGGTGCGCGGATTCAATGCATCAAAGTTTCGATCCACCAGCCGGTTGAATCCCATCGCCCCGGTGCGAGCACCGACCATGGCAACGAGTATCCAAAAAAGCCCGCGCATGGTGACCGGATGCCTCGGCCATGCGAGTGCGATCGATGCCAGGGCGAAAGGCAGCGCAAAAACCGTGTGGGAAAACCGCACCAGACTGCCGTAGTTGCCGAGTTTGGATTTTAGATTACGAATTTTGGATTGGGCAACGGAATCGGCTTTCATAGCCCCAACTTTGTCCAGATCGAGTCGATGTATTTTTTGGTATTCTCGTCCATGACGATGGCGCCGGGCCAGTCCCGTTCGAAACCTTCGCTGCGCCACTTGCGCGTGGCATCGATGCCGAACTTCGAGCCGTAGCCAAGCATCGGCGCGGCGTGATCGAGCACGTCGACCGGCCCTTCGACGAACACCGTGTCCCGTTTCGGATCGATGTTATTACCGACCACCCAGGTGACTTCGGCGAGATCGTGCACGTTGACGTCGTGATCGACGATGATCAGGGTCTTGGTGAACATCATTTGGCCGAGACCCCAGAGCGCGTGCATGACTTTGCGCCCGTGCGCCGGGTAATCTTTTTTGATCGAGAGGATCGCCAGGTTATGAAACACGCCGTGCACCGGCAGGTTCATATCGACAATCTCCGGCAGAGTGACGCGCAACAACGGTAGGAAGATTCGTTCCGTCGCCTTGCCGAGAAAAGCGTCTTCCATCGGCGGCCGGCCGACGATAGTGGTTGGATAAATTGGGTTTTTCCGGTGCGTCATGCAGGTGACGTGAAAGACCGGATAGTCATCCGCTAGCGAGTAGAAGCCGGTATGATCGCCAAACGGCCCTTCGCGACGAAACGGCTCCGCCGGATCGACATAACCTTCGATGACGATATCGGAATTCGCCGGCACTTCGATGTCCACCGTGACGCCTTTGACAAGTTCGACGCCTTTTTTGCGCAGGAAACCGGTGAAGAGAACCTCGTCGATCTGCGGTGGCAGCGGCGCGGTGGCCGCATAGATCATCGCCGGATCGCCGCCAAGGCAGACCGCCAATTCCATCCGGCCGGACTTTTCCTTTTGCTGTTGGAAGTGGCGCGCGCCAACTTTATGCAAATGCCAGTGCATGCCGGTGGTGCGTTGATCGAACACCTGCATGCGATAAAGTCCAACATTGCGGGTGCCGGACTTCGGCTCCTTGGAGAAAACCATCGGCAAGGTGATGAAAGGCCCGGCGTCGCCAGGCCAGCAAGTCAGCACGGGCAAGATGTTTAGATTCGGCTCGCGTTCGATGACTTCCTGGCACGCCGCCTCTTTAACCAGCTTCGGCGGGATACCGGCGAGCTTCACCAATTCACTTAGGAGCCCAAGTTTGTCTTTGAATGATTTGGGCGGTCTGGTCTGAATCAGTTTGCTGATGTCCGCGGCGATCGTTTCAATATCATCGACGCCGAGCGCCAACGCCATGCGCTTGATCGAACCGAAGGCGTTGATCAAGAGCGGGATCTGTTTGCCGACGACATTTTCAAAGAGCAGCGCCGGTCCGCCGGATTTCATCACCCGATCGGCGATCTCGGCGATCTCCAACTCGGCTTTTACCGGGTGAGATATCCGTTTTAACTCGCCTTCACGGTCCAAAACTTGAAGGAAATCTTGCAGGCTGTTATATCCCATCGTTAAACCTACGAAGCCTGAATGAAACGCAATAATCTAGCAAAATGCAAGCCGATTGCGCGGACTCCATGAGCGCGTCAATGTCGCTACCCAGGGAAATTGCCGGCGGCGGACATTTGCCATGAGTCAGCGATCGGCTCGACTGAATGACAAGTCGCGGGCCAGTCGTCGGCGCGAACAATCGATGACGGCAAACCGCGCGGGGCGCAATACGACGGCTGTGTGGTTCGCTGCGATCTTTGTTGCCGCTTTTCTCATTCGCCTAATTTATCTTTTTCAGATCGAGTCGATCCCGCTATTTTATCATCTTGCCGGTGATGGCAGGACCTACGACGCGTGGGCGCGCCGGATCGCCGCGGGCGACTGGTTGGGCCAGGGGGTGTTTTATCAAGCGCCTCTATATCCATACTTTCTCGGCGTGGTGCAACTTGTCTTCGGCAATAATCTCTGGCTCGTCCGCTTGCTGCAAATTATTCTCGGCTCTCTTGCTTGCGCGCTGATCTACCGCGTCGGTGAAAAATTATTTTCACGGCCGGCCGGCATCGCCGCGGGCGCGCTGCTCGCCGGCTACGCGCCGGCGATCTTTTATGACGCGCTGATCGAAAAATCGATCCTCGATCTTACTCTACTGAGTTTGCTGCTATTCGTTTTGTTCAACGTCGGCGCCGACCAGGGTTGGGCGAAATGGCTCGGCGCCGGCGCGCTCTTGGCGCTGCTCGGCTTGTCGCGCGAAAACGCGCTGATTTTGCTTCCGGTCATCGCTTTGTGGCTTTGGTTTAACTTCGCCGATCGGCCGCGCGCGGTTCGCGCCCGTTGGCTCGGCTGCTTTGGCGCCGGTCTAATTTTGGTTTTGCTACCTGTCGGTCTACGCAACCTCGGCGTCGGCGGCGAGTTTAAGCTCACGACATCTCAGCTTGGCGCCAACTTTTACATCGGCAACAACCCGTCGGCGGACGGCACTTACGGGTCGATCAGAAAGCAGATCGGCGAGAGCCAACTCGAAGGGCCAGACGCCCAGCGGTTGGCGGAGCGAGCGCTTGGCCGGGAGCTCACCGCCGGCGATGTTTCGAATTACTGGCTCGGCCGAGCGCTCGCTTTTATCGAGGCACAGCCGACGCAGTGGCTGCGCTTATTAAGTTTCAAGTGGTGGTTGGTTTGGCACGGCCGCGAGATCGAAGACTCCGACGATTTTTACATTTATCAGGACTGGTCTTGGCTGCTCGCCTGGTTCGCTTGGTTCAGCCATTTTGGTACGCTCGCGCCGCTGGCTGCCGTGGGCGCGTTGTGCACGATCCGACAGTGGCGCCAACTCTGGCTTCTCTACGCGATGATTGTGTCTCTGGCTCTGAGCGTGGCGGCGTTTTATGTTTTCGGCCGCTACCGTTTTCCTTTGGTCCCACTGGTCGTACTTTTCGCCGGCGCCGGCCTGATCGAAATGGCGCGATTGTACCGACAGCGCGCCTGGCGAAGTTTGCTGCCGGTATTCATTTTATTCATCACCGCCGCAGTAGCGGTCAATTGGCCGCTGCAAAAAACTGCCGGCGCCGGCGCAGCGGGTTACAATAATTTGGCCAACGCTTACGCCAAGCAAGGTCAGCTTGGCGCGGCGATCGAGAACGCCGAGCGGGCGCTGGTAGTCGAACCGGACTACGGCGTGGCGCATTACAATCTCGGAAATTTATACGCGCAGCGAGGCGATTTCGCTTTGGCCCAGCGCCACTTCGAAGCCGCGCTCGGGCTCTTGCCCAACTACGCCGAGGTGCACAGCAACTACGGTCAACTGCGCGCCGAGCAGGGCGATGTCGATACCGGCATGGAGCATTTTAAAGAAGCCGTGGCGCTCAATCCGATGCTCAGCCGCGCGCAATTGAACCTCGGCGTCGCGTTAGTCAAACAGGGAAAAACCGCAGCAGCGATCGGCCCACTTCAGGCCGCCGC
>CAYZJE010000594.1:0-26995 GCA_964478485.1 uncultured Syntrophobacter sp.
GGCGTCGATATTCTCGACGGCCTCGGCTCGACCGAGATGCTGCATATCTTTCTGTCGAACAGCCCTACCGATAATCGCTACGGCACCTCGGGAAAGCCAGTGCCCGGCTACGATATTCGGCTAGTCGGCGAAGACGGCAACGCGGTGGCCAAAGGCGAGATTGGCGAACTTCAGGTGTCGGGGCCGACCAGCGCGGCGTATTACTGGAACAATCGCGAGAAAAGCCGCAACACCTTTCTCGGCCCATGGACCAAAAGTGGCGATAAGTATACCGAAAGCGACGACGGTTACTTCACCTACGGTGGCCGCGACGACGACATGCTCAAAGTCAGTGGCATTTGGGTCTCGCCATTTGAAGTAGAATCCGCGCTCGCTTCCCACGCCGCGGTGCTGGAGGCCGCCGTGGTCGGCCAAGCCGATGAAAACGGCCTGACTAAACCGAAAGCCTACGTCGTGCTGCGCCCCAACGTGCCGCACACAGCCGAACTCGGCGCCGCGTTGCAACAGCATGTCAAAGCCCATCTCGCACCCTACAAGTATCCACGCTGGATCGAGTTTGTCGACGAGTTGCCGAAGACGGCCACCGGAAAAATTCAACGTTTCAAGCTGCGCGCGACGTGATATGAAGAAGTGGGGTGATGGAGTGTTGGAGTACTGGAGTGGTGGGAATTCGGAAACCCATTACTCCAACACTCCAGTACTCCATTACTCCATTCGATCGATGACAAGGAGACCACAATGAAACTCGACTACAGTTTGAACCGCCGCAAGTTTTTAACCCAGACCAGCCTGCTCGCCGCCGCCACCCTATTGCCCAAATTCGCCTTGGGCCAAGCGCAAAAACTCCGCGTCGGATTGATGCTTCCCTACACTGGAACGTTCGCCCAGTTGGGCGTCGCGATTACCAATGGGTTTAAGCTCGCGGTTAGCGAGCGCGGTGGCAAACTGGCTGGACGGGAATTGGAATACTTTACCGTTGACGACGAAGCCGATCCGTCCAAAGCGCCGGAGAATACCAACAAGTTAGTGCAACGCGACAAGGTCGACGTCTTGGTCGGCACGGTCCACAGCGGCGTGCAGATGGGTATGGTCAAGATCGCCAAGGAAACCAACACGCTGATGATCATCCCCAACGCCGGACTCGACGCGGCGACCGGTGCGCTGTGCGCGCCAAATATTTTTCGCACATCTTTCTCGAACTGGCAGCCCTCCTATCCGATGGGCAAAGTGCTCGCCGACCGGGGCATTCGCAATGTCGTGTCGCTCGCCTGGAAGTACGGTGCCGGTGAAGAAGCGGTCGCCGGATTTACCGAAGGCTTCATCAAAGCGGGTGGGAAAACGGTGCGCGGACTATGGATCCCATTTCCCAATGCCGAGTTCCAAGCGCTGCTCACGGAAATCGCGTCGATCAAACCGGACGCGGTGTTTGTCTTTTTCGCCGGCGCCGGCGCCGCCAAATTCGTAAAAGATTATGCGGCAGCTGGACTAAGAAACAAGATTCCCCTGTTTGGCTCCGGATTTCTAACCGATGGCATCATGGATGCCATCCAAGATTCGGCGCAAGGCCTCGAAACCACGCTGCACTACGCTGACGGCCTCAACAGCAAAAGAGATAAAGAGTTTCGCGCGGCCTATGCGAAAGCGTATACGATCGAACCGGATGTTTACGCGGTGCAAGGATACGACGCTGGCTTGCTGCTCGCCGGCGGTCTTGAAGCGGTCAAAGGAGATTTCACAAAACGCCAAGAAATAATCGCCGCCATGGAAAAAGCCAAGATCGACAGTCCGCGCGGCGCCTGGACTATGTCGAAAGCACATAACCCAATCCAGGACATCTATCTGCGCAAAGTCGTTGGCCGGGAAAATCGCGTCGTCAACGTCGCCCACAAAGCGCTGGCCGACCCGGCGCGGGGATGCAAACTCTAGCGGCGGCTTCGCCGCCGCGTTCAAACAGTTCAAGTAGTTCAAGCCGTTCAAATCGTTTTCGGACACCGGGCGAATTCTGACGGCTTGAACGTTTTGAACGTTTTGAACGGCTTGAACATGTTCTATCTAATTCAGTTATTAAACGCCGTCCAGTACGGTCTGCTGCTCTTTCTCCTCGCCAGCGGTTTGACCTTGATCTTTGGCGTCATGGGCGTGATCAATCTCGCCCACGGCAGTTTCTACATGGTCGGCGCCTATCTCGCGTATTGGCTCGCCAAAGCGACTGGCTCTTTGTGGCTCGCGCTGCCGATCGGAATTGTCATCGCCTTCGCCATCGGGCTCTTGCTTGAGACTGCGATCATTAGCCGTCTTTATAAACGCGATCACCTCTATCAGGTGCTGCTCACCTTCGGCTTGATTCTAATCTTCGAGGAATTGCGCAGCATTTTTTTCGGCAATGAAGTGCATGGAGTTGCCGTGCCGGCGCTGTTGAACTTTTCCATTCCTCTCACTGAGACCTTGTCCTATCCGATCTACCGGCTTTTCGTCACCGCGGTTTGCCTTGCCGTCGCCGGCGTCATGTACTTCGTCATTCAAAAAACTCGCATCGGCATGATGATCCGCGCCGGCAATAGCAATCGCGAGATGGCCGCGTCGCTCGGCGTCAACACACCTCTGCTCTTCGCGCTGGTGTTTGCCGTCGGCGTGGCGTTGGCCGCGTTCGCCGGCGCCATCGCGGCGCCGATCACATCGGTCGCGCCGGGCATGGGCAATCAGATTTTGATCATCTGCTTCGTCGTCGTGGTCATCGGCGGCATCGGCTCGATCAACGGCGCAATGATCGCGTCGCTTTTAATTGGCCTCGCCGACACCTTGGGCAAAGTGCTCGCGCCGGAATATTCCGGCGTCGCGATCTATCTCATGATGGCGGTGATCCTCTTGTGGCGCCCCCAAGGGCTGGCCAACAAATCGTAAAGCGCCGTGACTCACATCACCCTGCCCCGCTCGATTCTGTTCGCCGCGCTGCTTTTATTGGCGCTCTTTCCGTTGATCGGCACAACTTTCTACATTCAACTTGGCGCCAAGATCTTGATCCTGGCGATCTTCGCGCTCAGTCTCGACCTACTCGTCGGCCATAGCGGGCTGGTGAGTTTCGGCCATGCCGCCTACTTCGGCGTCGCGGCCTACGCGCTAGCATTGATGTCACCGAAATATCAGGCGGCCAGTCTCTGGCTCACGCTGCCCGCGGCGCTGATCGTCACCGCCATCGCCGCGCTGGTTATCGGCTTTCTGGTCGTGCGCACGACTGGAATCTATTTCATCATGGTCACTCTGGCCTTCGCGCAAATGCTCTACGCGATTTTTCACGACACCAAGCTTGGCGGCGGTTCGGACGGCATCTACATCACCGTCCGTCCGGAAATGACCATCGCTGGTTTCAAAACTCTCGATCTCGAGAGTCCCGTCCAATTCTTTTATCTCGTGCTGATCGTCCTCGCGGCGGTTTACCTGTTGCTTAGCAAAATACTGCACGCACCGTTCGGTCGCGCCCTCGCCGGCATTCGGGTCAATGAACAACGCATGCGCTCCATCGGTTTTCCCGTGCTTGCGTACAAACTGGGCGCCTTCGTGATCGGCGGCATCATCGCCGGCCTCGCCGGATATCTCGCGGCCTGTCAGTTCGGCTTCGTCAACCCGGAGATTCTCGCTTGGCATCAATCCGGCACCGTGCTCATGATGGTGATCCTCGGTGGCATGGGCCGGCTCCACGGCGCAGTCATCGGCGCGGCGGTTTATACCATGCTCCAAGAAATTCTCTCTGCACAGACGTTCTTCGGCGATTACGCTAAGCATTGGCAGCTACCCATGGGAACGCTGATCGTTCTTATCGTGCTGTTCTTTCCCCACGGCATTGGTGGTTTCATCGATGTCTTGCTGCGCCGGCGTGGCTACGCCAGCGCGATCACAACCGAGGCGGGCGATGACTGAAGCGATCTTGTCGGTTAAACATTTGGCCAAACACTTCGGCGGTCTCGCCGCGGTCGATGACGTTTCTCTCGAGGTAAAAGTCGGCGAACTCCACGCGGTCATCGGTCCCAATGGCGCCGGCAAAACCACGCTCATCAACTTGCTGTCCGGCGATCTGGCGCCGACGGCTGGCCAAATTCATTTCCGCGGCAGCGATCTCACTCGGCTCGCGCCCGAGCAACGCTCGCGCCTTGGCATCGGCCGCAGTTATCAGAAGACCAATATATTTCCGAGCTTCAGCGCGCTGGAAAACTGCCGCCTGGCGGCGCAATCGCGCCAACCGCGCCCGCTCAATTGGCTGCGCGATGCGTTGTCCTATGCAGAAACGATGGACCAGGCGCGGCGCGCGCTCGAAACCGTCGGACTAGCCGACCGCGCCGATCAAGTCGCACTGGCCTTAAGCCACGGCGAGCAGCGTGAGCTGGAGATCGCCATGTGCTTGGCGACCGAACCGCAGCTGCTCCTGCTCGATGAACCGCTGGCCGGCATGGGCACCGAAGAATCCTTGAGAATGGTCGCGCTCATCCGCCGGCTCGCCGAGACTCATGCGGTCCTGTTGGTCGAGCATGACATGGACGCGGTGTTTCAATTGGCGCAAAGGCTCACCGTCATGGTCGACGGCAAGGTGCTCGCGAGCGGCTTTCCCGAAGCCGTCCGGGCCAATCGTGACGTGCAGAACGCCTATCTCGGCGAGGTGGCATAGCCAGATGACCGATACCCCGATCGCCGAAGCCCGCGAGTTACACAGTTACTATGGTGCAAGCCATGTCTTGCATGGCGTCAATTTCTCAGTTCGCGCCGGCGAAGCCGTCGGTTTGATGGGCCGAAACGGCATGGGCAAGACAACCTTGATTCGCACTCTGCTCGGTCACCTGCCGCCGCGCCGTGGCGAAGTGAGAATCAATGGCACACTGATGACCGGCGCCGCGCCCCATCTCATCGCCCGTCAAGGCATCGCCTACGTTCCCGAGGGGCGCGGCATCTTTCCGAATCTGTCCGTGCAAGAGAATCTCGTTATGGCCGCCCGGCCGGGAGCGCAGGGACAAACAAACTGGACATTCGAACGCGTGCTGGAAACCTTTCCGCGCTTGGCCGAGCGGCTATCCCATGGCGGACAGCAACTTTCCGGCGGCGAACAGCAAATGCTCTCCATCGGCCGCGCTTTGATGACCAATCCGAGTTTGCTCATTCTCGACGAAGCCACGGAAGGCTTAGCACCACTCATCGCCCGAGAGATTTGGCGCATCATCGGCAAGATTCGCGAGACCAGCATCGCCGCTATCGTCGTCGACAAGAATTTCGCCGCGGTCGCTGCGCTCACCGACAGAAATGTAATTCTGGTCAAAGGCCGCGTGGTCTTCGAAGGCAGCGGTGCCGAACTAAAGACCCAGCCGGCACTGATGCAGCAGCATCTGGGCATTTGAATGTTTGCGCCGCGCCGAGTAGTTTAAGCGCCGATCACGTAATCAAGGAGCCGCACCATGAAGTACAAATGCATCTCCGCCGATTCGCATTTAGAAATTCGGCCGGACCGCTATGCCAAGCGCGTGCCGGAGAAGTATCGCGATCGCGCGCCAAAAGTCATCACCTTGGAAGACGGCACCCTCGCGGTATTGCAAGAAGGGCAACCTTTGGAGCGTTTGATCTCCAATATCTCCTGCGGATTGCCCTACGAAGAAAGACGGCCCTTCGATCCGCTTCCCGGCGAGAGCTATGAAACTTCGCCGGGCACCGGCACGCCGGCGCAGCGCTTGACCGAACAGGACAAAGACGGCGTCGACGCCGAAGTGCTTTTTCCCGGCAACGTCGGTCCCGGCTTTTGGCGCGGCATTCGTAACGACGATGCGTATAAATCAGTCGTGCGCGCATATAACGACTGGCTCGCCGTGGAATATTGCTCCTACGCGCCGGAGCGGCTGATCGGTATCGGCGTGGTTCCGATTACCAATATCGATGATGCCGTTGGCGAATTAACGCATTGCAAAAAACTCGGCCTCAAAGCCGTCGCCATCGATAATTTTCCAGCCGGCAATCGCCAGCCCACCAACGACGACGATCCCTTTTGGGCGGCGGTCGTCGATCTCGAAATGGCGCTGACCATCCACGTCGAGTTCGGTTTTCCCAGGCGCGGCCGCGGCCAACCGACGGTTGCCGCGCCGTCGTTTAAATATCCAAAGCAGACCGACCCAGAGCATCACGTGCCCGACGTCATCGAGCGCTTTAACAAGTACGGCTTTCGGGGTAGCAAGCAAGTCGTCCAGATGATCTGGGCCGGCGTGTTCGAGCGCTATCCGAAGTTAAACATTTACGTCGCCGAAGTGCAGATCGGTTGGGTGCCCAACTGGCTCGACCAGATGGACAACGAATATGGCCGCCAACAATACTGGGCCGAGCGCGTGCTTGGTCTGCCGCGCTTAAAAAGAATCCCGAGCGAATACGCCAAGGAAAATGTCTATTGGGGCTTTAACCGCAATCCCATCGGCGTACGCATCGCGCGCCACGAGGTCGGCGTCGACAAAGTGATGTGGGCCAGTGATTTTCCACACTTGGAATCGGACTGGCCCAACTCGCGCCGCGTGCTCGCGGAAAACTTCGCCGGCGTCGCCGAAGACGAGATCTGGAAAATGACCGTGGGCAACGCAGTAAAGTATTTTCACTTGGTGGATCGATAAACCGCGACGCAAGGCCCGGTGACTGCTGTAGAGCCAATGAACGACCAGGAGCGCGATTATAATCAGGAGGAATTTGCCGCCGGCGCGAACCTGACCAATCCCGGCGAGTCGATGCCGGCAAAGATCGGCGCCGCCGCGCCCCAGTTCGAAGCGACGACCTTGGATGGCGTGACCGTTCGCCTGAGCGATTTCCATGGCAACAAGCACGTCGTCATGATGACGGGCGCGGTGACCAGTCCCATGTGCGCCTTCGAAGCGCCGTCGATCAATCAATTGCACCAGGAATTCGCCGGCAATCAAATCGCTTTCTTTTTACTCTACACGCGCGAGTCTCATCCCGCGGAAAACTATCGCGCGCACACTAGCTTCGAACAGAAACTCTCCTACGCCCGCGACTTGCAGCGGCTGGAAAACCTTCGCTTCACGATCCTCGTCGACCACCTCGACGGCCGCATTCACCGCGCCTACGGCCTGTGGCCCAACGCGCTGTTCGTCATCCACAAAGATGGTCGGCTGATTTTTCGCAGCAACATGGCGAATCACGCCGAGCTGCGGCAGTTTCTGAACGACATCGTCTCGGCCGAAACCGCCGCGGCGGTAGGACGCGTGCTGCACTTGCAATATTCCGAGCGCGTCATCGCGCACGAAGCCGATCAAGCCACGCACCGGCGCGTCTACGAGCGCGCCGGATCGAAAGCGTTCGAAGATTATTGGGCGAAACGTCCAAAACACCGCAACCGCTGGCCGTGAAGATGAAGCACTTTCTCAGGGTAGGATGCGACCGATCCGTCCGATCAGTCTTTTTAATTCTCGCTCTCATTTGCAGCATCGCGCCGCTCGCCAACGCCGCTACGGCGGCGACGCTCGATCGCGAAGTCGCTGAGAAAGCTTTCGAATTAACGATAAAAACTTGGGCCGAGAACGGCATTTCATCAGATCAGGCATTACAAGCGGGAATCGAAGAAAGCTTAAAGGTAACGAACAGCAAACAAACGGTGCCGATCTCTCGCGTCGCCGACTTCACCATCGCCCGGGAAGTCTACCGCGAGCTAAAGGCGAAATAGTTTGACGCGAATTTACTGTCTTCGGAGAAGTGCCTATTACCACGAAGAAGCCAAGTCGGATGAGTCGAGGATGGAAGATAGGAGATAGAGGATAGCAAATGCTTCTTGCCATCTTCTATCCTCGATCCGCCATCTTCGGCCATCGTCCGGTCGTTTGTCCTTCGTGGTGAATCATCCGTTACGTAACCGAGCCAACATGAGCAAAAACCAATTCACTCTAAAACCCACGCGCATGCGCACGCATCCGCACGTGACGCGCTCGCGCTTGATGCTTGAAGTCGCCTCGGCGCTGGTCAATCGGCGCGACTGGAATTTACTGCAGGCGCGCATCAGCTTGCGCGAGCAGGGCGGCGACGGTTGGCCGCTGACGCTGTTCGGCAGCGATAGCCCCGCGACAATCGACGAAGTCGCCGCCGGCAAAGTTCAGTTCGCCATGATCAATCCCGGCATGATTCTAAAACTAGCGGCGCTGGGCAAGGCGCCGTTTAAAGAGCCGATACCACTAAGAATCATCGCCGTTCTGCCCGCGCTCGACCAAATGGTCTTCGCCGTCAAACGAGAAACCGGCTTGAAATCGATCGCCGACATCCGCGATCGTAAGTTTCCCCTAAAGCTATCGCTGCGCCGCCAGCCCGATCACTCCCTCCAAGTCATCATCAGCCACGTCTGCGCAGCCGCCGGCTTCTCGCTCGACGACATCGTCAACTGGGGCGGCGAAGTGAAATACGACGCCGGCATGCCGTACGGCGAGAATCGAATCGGCGCGGTGCAGCGCGGCGAGGTCGACGCGATCTTTGACGAAGGCGCCAGCGCCTGGGGCAACATGGCGTTGGAGTTGGGTATGACGTTTCTATCTTTGGACGAAGCGATTTTGCAGCGCTTGGAATCGGTCGGCCTGCGCCGCGGCTTGATCGAGAAAAAAAGTTTTCCCAAACTCAGCGCCGACGTAGCGACGCTCGACTTCAGCGGCTGGCCGATCTACACGATCGAGTCCACGCCCGCTTCGCTCGTCAGAGATTTCTGCCGCGCCCTCGATGACAGCAAAGAGCGAATTCCGTGGGCCAAGGATGAGCCATTACCCATGCAGCAAATCGTCCGTGACACGGACGAAGGCCACCTCGAAGTTCCGCTTCATCCCGCCGCTGAACAGTTTTGGCGCGAGCGCGGCTACTTGGAATAACCGTCGAATCGGTCTTGAAACGCAAAGGCGAGTGCGCCGGCGGAATTGCCGAGCGCCACTCGCCTTTGTGCCATTGCGAACGATGAAAAGCGAATCCTACTTCGGCTGCGCAACCAGCCGCAGGTAGGGCTTGAGAGTCTTGAAGCCCTGCGGATACTTCTTCTTGGCGTCGTCGTCAGAGACCGCTGTCGGAATGATCACATCGTCGCCCGGCTTCCAGTTGACCGGCGTCGCCACCGTGTGCTTGGCGGTTAGCTGCACTGAATCGAGCAGCCGCAGCACTTCGTCGAAGTTGCGGCCGGTGCTCATCGGGTAGATAAGCATCGCCTTGACTTTCTTGTCCGGGCCGATGACGAATACCGAGCGGACCGTCTGGTTGTCCGCCGCAGTGCGCTTGCCGGGGGTCTCGCTGGCCTGCAACATGTCGTACAACTTGGCGACATTGAGTTCGGCATCGCCGATGATCGGATAGTTGGGTGCATAACCTTGGGTCTCTTGAATGTCTTTGGCCCACGCCGTGTGGTCGCTTACCGGATCGGCGCTCAAGCCAATGACCTTGCAGTTACGTTTGTCGAACTCGGGCTTCAAGCGCGCCATGTAGCCCAACTCGGTGGTGCACACGGGCGTGAAATCCTTGGGGTGCGAAAACAGGATCGCAAAGTTACTGCCGATCCATTCGTGGAAATTGATTTTGCCTTCTGAAGTCTCCGCCGTAAAATCCGGCGCAACATCGCCTATTCGAACAGCCATAACAATTCTCCTTTCAGCACGGTTTGGAATAGTTGAACCCCTATCACAAAAGAAATTCAGAATGAATACCGTTGGTTCACGGATGCACGCTTTCCAAAAACCAATCGGTCGGCAGTTCGCGACCGATCCCTTTGGCCTTGGCCTCGCTGTAAAGCGCCGCCCCGACCGCGGCAAATTGCAGACCGATGCCTATATTGTTGAGAAAGCAGGTCGACTCCTGCGCATTGGCGCGCCCTTCGGCCTTGCCGGTCACCAGATCTTTGAGATCGGGCGCGCTCAGCCAAAATGGCTGCTCAACGTTTATTTCATGAGCATGGGCTGGACCTTTTTTTATAATATCGATCGCATCGTGAGCGGCGATGCCTTCCTCGCCGTAGCCGGCGACATAGTTTAACGGCGCGTGCTGGTGCGCATGAATCACCAAGCGATCAACCTTGCGAATGGTATCGTCGCCGAGCTCAGGCACGCGCACGCAGGTTAAATGCAACCCCGGCTTCACCCAGTCGGCGCTGACCACGCGGGACAGCGAATTGGTCGTCGCAGCGATAATGTCGGCGTCGCGAATCGCTTCTTGCGGCGAATTCACCGCGCGCACTTCCGCCTGCACCTTGAGTTGCATCTCTTTAACGAACGCTTCGCGATTGGCTTTGGTCGGACTGAAGACATTTATCCGCTTAAGCGGCCGCACCGCGCACATCGCCGGCACGTGACTACCGGCCTGCCATCCCGAACCGAACAGCGCCATCGTGCTGGAATCCTCGCGCGCCAGATAACGCGCCGCCAACGCGCTGCTCGATGCGACGCGCATGCGCTGCACCACGCCATCGGGGAACATCGCCAGCGGTTCGCCGGTGATGGTCGAAAATAACATCACCAAGCCGACGTATTTGTCGCCGGGGGCGGCAGGAATTTTAGTTTTAATCGTCCGGTCGCCCTGCTGGTTCCAGCGAATAATGTCGGAGTTGATTCGCATGGCGACAATGGGGGGATCGTACAAGCCGGCTTCCATCGACTTGAACGCATAGACGCCCGCTTCAGTCGCCGATGGCATGACTAAATCGGTGCGCGGCCGGTTGATCGCCGTGCCCTTGTCCCAACTGGCGTAGGCTTTTTCCAGCGCGTCGATGCAAGTTTTGATCGAGAGAAACGATTCTATTTCTTCGTTGCTGAGAATGATCATGGTGCTGGCATATCAATGGCACGCGGTGAGGTCAAGATAATCCGCGCCGTCGTTTGACTGGTCCTGCCGACTTGGCATAGCGTCTGCTTAGGAGGACCGAAAATGGCAACTCGGACAATCGCGCTACTTCATCCAGGAAACATGGGAACCACAATTGGCGCCGCAGCCGCAACCAGTGGCGCGCGCGTGCTCTGGGCGTCGGCAGGTCGCAGTGCCGCGTCGCGAGCGCGCGCCAAGCAAGCCGGTTTGGTGGAAGTGGCAAGCCTGGCCGAGGCCGTGGCCCAGAGCGATATCGTGTTCTCGGTCTGTCCGCCGGAGTTCGCCGGCGAAGTCGCAAATGAAGTCGCGGCGCAGAAATTCAAAGGGATCTACGTCGATGCCAACGCCGTCTCGCGGACAACCGCCGAAACGATCGGTAAAATCGTCAGCCAAGCCGGCGCCAGCTTCGTCGACGGCGGCATCATCGGCTCACCGGTAAAAAAGGCCGGCACCACGAGAATGTATCTCTCCGGCGAGAGGGCCGACGAGATCGCCCAACTATTTTCCGCCAGTATGTTGGACGCGCGCAGCATCGGCGCGGTTCCCGGCGCAGCGTCGGCGCTCAAAGTCGTCTATGCCGCCTGGACCAAAGGCACCGACGCGCTGATTCTCGCCATTCGCGCGCTGGCCACCCACGAAGGCGTGGACCAAGCATTGCTGGAAGAATGGAAAATATCCCAACCGGCACTGGAAAATAAATGCGTGCGCGCCGCCGCCAATGTCGCGCCGAAGATGTGGCGCTATGTCGGCGAGATGAGAGAAATCGCCGCAGCGTTTGAATCCGCCGGTTTACCCAGTGGCTTTCACAGCGCCGCGGCCGAAGTCTCCGAGCGCCTCGCCGGCTTCAAAGATCAGACCGAGCCGGGCCCGACTCTAGCCGCGGTGCTCGATCAACTTCGCCGGCGCCGCTGATCGGTTAGTAACGATAAGGCGCGGAATAAAAGTTGAAAAATCCGCGCCGACCTTTTGACATGCAAATCGTTTTCTTATAGGTACCAGCTTGCGAAATCGCTCTTTACACTAACATCAAAGAGGATCAATCGTGCTGCTCGATCGCATGGGCTACATCTTGTCTGAAACATTCATGCTCTTGGTGGTCATCTCCTTGACCAAAGGAATTCTTCACTTGCGCCGCGGGCGCGACCAGCGCCGCTTTCTTGACCGAGACGATCGTGAAGCATTTTATCGACCGATCCAATTGACCGCCAGCGCGCCCGTGCGATTTTTTCGCTACGCGATGATTTTCATCTCGGTGGTGACGACCGGAGCGATCGAGATCATCATCCTCGCTCCATTTGGCGCCGCAATTATTTCCGGGGCCTTGCTGGTCAGCTGCACGACTATCGTCCGTCGCGGCTTAGCCACCTAATAAACCAGGCAATTCGCCTGCGGGGTATTAACCCCGCAGGCGACCAAAGGGAATGCTCGCCCCCTTTGGAAACCCCATTTGATGGTGCCCGCAGCAAGCTGCGGGGAATATTAGATTAAATTTTCCATTCAAAGAGTTTTCTGAGCACTGCCAATTGCCTAACGAGTGCGGCGTCTGCTAAATTACTCGATATGGCACAGAGTACGGTGCGCTCCCGTAACCGCGGCGGTCTAAGTTTTCCCAGAACAGGCTCATGCCGATCAACGCTGCTGATTTTCGCCGTGCTCTGCGCTTTGACCGCCTGCGGCCAGAGCGCGATTCGCCCGGTTGCTTTGACAAACGCAACCAAGCTGCACCAGCCAGCGCGTATTTTGCTTGTGGACTTCGTCATCCGCGACACCGATGTTAACGAATACCAAGGGATCTTACGCCAACAACCCGCGAATCCCAACGCGCTTGAGCGCCAACGCGAATTGGCCAAGCTCGCGGTCGATACCTTGTCCGCCGAGCTCGCCAAAAGACTGCGGCAGCTGGGTTTTACCGTTGACAGGGTGGAAGGCGGCACAGTCGTGGAAGATCACGATCTGCTCATCGACGGCGAGTTCGAAAACGTCGATGAAGGCAATCCGTTGCGCCGGGTGATCATCGGCTTTGGTTCAGGGGCAGCTAGGCTAGAAACCCGCGCGCGGGTTTATCAAGGCTCGGCGCGACGCAAGATTGTCGAATTTATCGTCAGCGCCGATAGCGGCAAATTTCCCGGCGCAGTCGCCACCACCCCCGCCGTCGCCATAGCGCCGGCCAGCGTCGCCGTGGGTATAGGCGTTACCGGCGGCCGTGTTGTCACTACCGGGTCGACCAGCGTCGCCGGCATGGCAACGGCCAACGCCGAACAGGCCGCCCGTTACCTCTCCGAGTTTTTCGCCAAACAAGGTTGGATCGCGGCCAGCCAAGTCAAAAAAGCACGTATCGGTTACTGACTGAGCTATCCCCGGCGCCTGTGCCGCAAACTCACTCCTTGACCTGAACCGTTATCTCGTTTTCCACTGGTGCATCCTGACTGAGCGAAGCCACGCCGATGGCAGCGCGGGTGTGCCGGCCGCGCTCGCCGAACAACTGCACGAGCAAGTCTGACTCACCGTTCACCACTTTTGGCATGTCCGTAAAACCGGGCGCGGTATTGACGTAGCCAAGCACCTTGACGATCCGTTCGACTTGATCGAGATCACCCAGCGCGGCCTTGATGATCGCCAGATGATTGAGCGCGCAATTGCGCGCCGCATCATAGGCTTGTTCCAGGGTTATTTGGTCGCCAACCTTGCCGCGGTATTTGATCACACCGTTAATTCGGCCGATGTTGCCGCCGATAAAAAGTAAATTTCCCACGCGCACGTAACCTATGTAATTGGCCGCCGGCTCAGGCGGGCTAGGCAACTCGTAACCAAGAGCCTTCAATCTGTTTTCGATTTCCATTCTTCACTCCTTTAGCCGATTTTCAATTCGCGTCTAGCAATCTATACGAACGTGCAAACCAGTGGCAAGCAAAGAAAGCCTTTGGGGAAAATCACTCCAAATAATACCTGATTTGCCGAGTTCTACGCACGCTCCGATGAAACCGTGCGGAGTTACTTCGGCGTAGTCGAATCGCCACGGCGATTGCCACCATGAACTAAAGCATGCCAATTCGCCATATATCACGCTGCCAGGCTCCAGCCACCTCGACGAACGAGTTTTCTCCATCGATAACAATCGGAGATACTCAGAATCGCCGAGTGATCATACCCGCGCGCTCCCTGCTTTTCGTCACCAACCGATCGTTTGGCTAACAGAAAAGTTTACCAAGCAGCAAAATGTCCGTCTAGATAATCCACTTGAGATGACACGAAACCCCACCGGTCCCGCTCTCTGTCATGGGAAGTGCCGTTTTTTGTCAAGGCTTGAATTAGGTGATCGTAACGAAAACAGAAGCTTATCGCCTTGCACGACTTTTGCCCTATATCGGCTGCATGAACCAGATCATTCCCGTTGTTCAAGATGCGGATAGGTTAGTGGACCTTTTGGAGAATATATTGAAGTCGTATGAAGACGGTGATTCGCGTCCAGAGGTCCCCCTAACGTTATACCGACAATGCTTGCGGCTCGGCATGAATTACAAAGTCCGCCTGGCCAAGCGCTTCGTCGTGATCGAAGGCGGGGCGTCGCGCAGACGCGGATCAGGGCAGTTAGGCCGCCCACATTGGCACGCCAAACCGCGCCTTAGACTTGCCCCTAAACCCGCGGCGTTCGTCGCCTTACCTTAACGCTTCCGGCAAAGTGACAGATTCGCTCAGCCCGATGCGACGCGCCATGAGATTAACGCCCCGCCAATGTTACCCTTTCCAATCGTAAAACAAATTCGCGTAATCAGTAAGGTAGCTGCCGCCCTGCTTGGCGCCACGGGGAAACTTTTGCGCAACCGCCAAGTCCTTGCCGCAGTAAATCTCGAACAAGTTCCCCGAAGGGTCGCGAAAATACATCAACCCTTTTTTGCCGTCGCGCGTCCACGGGCCCGGCGTCACGACACCGTTCGCTTCCAGCCATTCGATCATCGGCAGAAAGTTCTCGGCGTCCGATTGGAAGGCATAGTGCGGGAACTCGGCATCGCGTCCAGTCCAGACACCGCCGCGGGTGGAGAGCCCGACGATCGCTCCGGCGACTCGGACTTCAGTAAAGGTCGCGGGATCGCTGGTCACCATCGATTCACCGCCCATGACCTCAATGAAAAACTTTTTCGATTGCTCGATGTCGTGCACCGCAACGCTCAAATGCGCAAAGCTCTGCAAGCACGGCCGTGGCACTGGGGGATCTGGCAACCCGCCGCTCCAACGGTAATTGAGCGTGGCCAAGGGCAGCGGCTCTCCGCCCTGGCGCGGTCCCAACGCCAAAGCGCTCATGCCGTCGTAACCGCTGTCGCAGTAGAGTTCGAGCAGATTACCCGATGGATCGCGAAAGTAGCGCAGCGCGGTTTTGTAGTTGCGTGTCCAGCCATAGTTGGGCACGCCGCAACCATCGAGCCATGGCTTCGCCAGCGCGAAATTCGTTCCATCGACGTTAAACCCGTAGTGCGGATACTCGTCGTCCCAACCGGTCCAACCGCTTGATTGTTCGGACATGCCGATGATCATCCCGGCCAGAAGCACCTCGGAAAAACCGGCGGTATCATGAAACAATTCTCCGCCGAGCACTTCGATGTAAAACTTTTTCGACTCCGCGAGGTCTCGGCAGGCCAAGCTCACGTGGTGGAGAGAGACAAAATGGGGACGATCGATTTTCGTCGTAGCGGTTGGCTTCTCCATCGGTGGCCTTCCCTTCTTACGATGAGCGAAATGCGCTGGTTTTGCTTACCTGATGGCGCGGAGTATTACACGATCGCTGTTCCGCCAACAAGGCCGCAAGTCAGCTAAGGCAAGTTGAGAGCTATTAGACGGAATTGTAAACCTTCTACGCTGGTCATCGTCTAATTGATCAAATAATCTCACCCTGAAGGAGGGTATATGAATAAAATAAAGTCTTTATTGCTTGGCAGCGCGGTCTTAGCTTGGTCGACAGTTAGCTTGGTCAGTGCCCCGATGGCGGCGGCGCCAGACGCGCCCGGCCCGGGCGGCAAGACATTTGCTCAAGGGAGGCGAATGCACGGTGGATTCGGCGGCGGTGCGCCGCTTATCAGCATCGCCCTTAACCACAAACGTGAGCTGAATTTGACTGGTGATCAGGTCAGCAACCTGGAAAAAATCCGCACCAATTATCAAAACCAGGTGACGCCGCTGCATCAGCAGATGGGTTCCATCGAGAAAGAGATCGCCAGCTTAATGCAACAAACCCCGGCGAATCTGATTCAGGTCAAGAGTAAGATCCAAGCAGCGGAAAAATTCCGCTCCGAACTCCGCTATCTGCGGGTCGAAGCGCTGGAAAACGGCAAAGGGGTATTATCCCAACAGCAGCGCGACCAGTTGAAAACACTCGTGCGCTCCCAACACGAGCAATTCCGCGGCCGCCACGGACAGCCGTCCTAACCGATTGGACCTCGATATATTGCCCAAGGGCCCGGCTCACACGAGTCCGGGCCCTTGCTGTTTCAGCCGTTTCCCCTGCCCGGTGCGAGCAGCTAGGTGAAAAACTCTCGATAATTGTGTACAATCAACGGCGGCACTAAAACCAATGATCAGCACAGTCATCTTCGACCTCGACGGCCTGCTGGCCGATACCGAACTCTTGCATTGCCAAGCGTATCAAATGGCGTTCGCCGAGCGCGGCGTCGATCTCGGCGCTGAGGATTACTCTGAGCACTGGATTCGTCAGGGCAAGGGCATCGCCGACTGGGTCGATCTCCAGGGCCTCGCCTTCGACCCCCACGCCCTGCGCATGCGCAAATCGCAACACTATCTGAGTCTGCTAGAGTCGTCGTTGCGGCCAATGGACGGCGCCCTCGAACTGCTTGAATCTTTACACGGCAAATTTCGCACCGCGCTCGCCTCCTCGTCTTACCGCGACGCCATCGATGGCGTATTGGCCGGCCTCCGGATTGCGTCTTATTTCGAGGCGATCGTCAGCGGTCTGGATGTGGCCAAGGTAAAACCCGCGCCGGATATTTTTTTGCTGGCCGCCCGCTTGCTCCGAGTCGACCCGACGGAATGTTTGGTTTTTGAAGACGCTGAAAAAGGCGTCATCGCGGCGCATCGCGCGGGCATGCGCTGCATCGCCGTACCCAATGACTTCACCCGGCATCATGACTTCTCCAAGGCGACACGAGTTTGCGCCTCGCTTCGTGAAGTTAATCCCGATCTCTTTGTCGAGCTGGAACGAAACGCTTTGCTATCACCGCTAAGTCATTGATCATGGCAGGATTCCTCGATCGCTATTATGCTCTGATTCTCGCGCTCGCACTGCCGGCACCTTTGTGGCTCGCAGAGGTTGTGCATTTCCCGACCCAGGGAGTGACCGCGTTGCACGACGGGATCATTTGGAGCGGCCTTCTCCTTGCCGGTTGGTTGTTAGTAAAAAGATTCCCGCGCTACCACATCCACGGCGTCTGGCGCAGCCCAACCCAGCGGGAGTCCAATCTTTACTTTCGTCTGTTGCTCGCGGTCCTGATCATCGACTTCGGCTCCAAGGCGCTCTTCTTTCGCTGGGACCGCCCGCAAAAAGTCGAGGTATTCAAGAATTTTGGCCTCCATTCGGTTTTCCACGCCACTCCGTTCGAGACGTTTCATGTCATTCTGATGTTGTATTTTTTCTATCTGTTCATGATTGGACCGTTGTTCTTCCGTTATTCTAACCGAACCTTGGACCGCATATGGATCGCTTCCTGCGCCGCCGCATTGGGTGGTACCGCCGCCCTGGTGACTGAAAAATTTCTTTTCGCCGGGGTGCATAATTCGTTCTACTTTGCCGGACCGCTGATGTGGCTTTGCCCACCTTGCGCCTCGCCAAGTTTCATTAGCTACGCCTGGACGCCAGCGGATTTTCTTTTTCACGCAGCCGTCGTGCCGATTTTCCTTCTGATCGCCTCTTACTTCGCGCCAACGCAAAGCCTAACTAGCCGTTCTTCACCAGCCGCGCCGCCGAGCTCAACTCTCTTGCAGGACGGGATGCCGTAACGTACGCTGACCGGCGTAAAAACGATCAAAGCTACTAATCCAAGGAGTATCTACCCATGGCCTCAGCCGAAATAATCGTCGACGTGCACCACCACTACATGCCGGCCGTGCTGTTCGATCGCCTCGCCGCGTTAGCCGGCGGCAAACGCATCGTCACCAAAGAAATCAGCCTGACGCTGCATCCGTCGCGCAAAGATCTCGAAGCGCATATCAAATCGATGGATGAAGCCGGCGTCACCGTGTCGATCCTCACCGATCAAGTCCAAGTCATGGGCGCCGATGTTGCTCGAGCGCTCAACGACGGCGTTGCCGAGGTCGAGAAACGGCATCCGACCCGGTTTCGTAGCGCGATTCACATTCCGGTCCACGAGCCGCAAGCGGCCGAGCGCGAGCTCGAGCGGGGCATCCATGAGCTTGGCCTGCGCGCGGTCGCGTTACTGGCCTGCCACCTCGACATCCAACTGGACAACCCGGTTATGTTTCCGCTCTACGAAATCATTCAGAAAAACAATCTGCCGATCATCATCCACCCGCAATCGAAACCCATCGGATCGGAAACCACTTACAACCTCGACCGCTGCGTTTTCCGCCCGCTGGAAACCACCCAAGCGATCGTGCGTGTGATGAACGCCGTGCTACCGCGTTTTCCCGATCTGCGATTCATCATGCCCCATCTCGGCGGCGCAACTTCCGCGTTGAAAGGCCGCATGATGGCGTTTTTTGAAACCGAAGACGCGCCGATACCGCCGGACATGAGAGGCTATCTGAAAACTCAAAACGAGCAGAAACGGTTCGGCATCACCGAGCGCTTCGAGAAACTCTTTCAGCGGCTTTACTTCGACACCGCGGGAACCGGCGCCTGGCTGCCCTCGATGGCAGCGGCGTTCAATATCACCAGCGCCGACCGCATCATGTTCGGCAGCGATTATCCGCTCGAGTGCAAAACCGCGGCGAATATCATCGAGTCCCTCGATATGGTGCGCCAAGCGCCCTGCTCAGCCGAGGATAAGATCAATATTCTAGGCAAAACCGCGGCGGGCTTATTTAATCTCAACTCGTAACTGAATGTTTTCGACACGCGATACGTCGAGTCACTTAGGATGAAAACCTCCAGTTCATTTACTACCGGCGTTTTTCTTCTTGCGGCGATTTGCACTTTGGCCAGCGTCGCATTGCCACTGGCCAGCTCGGCCCAAGAGCCACGCCAGAGTCAGCGCCCGGGCGCAACTGACCTTGAATCTTTACGCAAAGCCGATGCGCCTATCATCCTGTGCATCGACGACAAACCAACCTCGGGCGGCCAACCGTCGGATCACGCCTACGCCAAAGCCTCAGCCAACGGCTTTCGTTCGATACTGACGTTGCGTTCACCCAAGGACGGTGTCGACACTTTGCGCGAACGTCTGATGGTGGAGAAGCATCAGTTGCGCTACTTCAATTTAACGGTTCGCGCGCCCCTCCCCACTCACAACCAGGTCGACGAGTTCCTCGGATTGCTGCACGACAAACGCAATCAACCGATGCTGGTCAATTGCGCTCACGCCGAACGGGTTGCGCCCTACCTGATGATTTTCAATCTAGTTGAATGGGGCTGGAACGAGGAACGGGCGGTCGAGGAAGGGAGCAAATCGGGCCTGCGCCGCGAGGATCTCCAAACGCTCGCGCGCAGTTATCTTAAGGCGCGGGGCATAAAGGCCAAGCCCAATCGCTAACTTCCGCCGCGAAACGACACCGGCAATTACCTCTCGCCGCCGCCAGGAACTTTCTCGGAGCGGCGCTCGAATGCCGCCAAACACTGCTTCACTAACCGTTCCGGATCGCCATCGAACAAGACAATTCCCTGGGTTGCTTTGCGGCAAAAATCGATGATCTTGGCCATGTGATCCGCCACGCCACCGCTCCCTTCAAGCACGCCGATGATTTTTCCTTCGTCGTAGGCGATGGTGAATTCATTCAGCGTGCCGATCGCGCCGCCAATAATGAGCACGATGTCTGACGAGCGAATGTTGATGACATTGCGCCCTTTGTAACCGAACCCGGTATAGACGATCATATCGGCGCCATCTTCAGGTAGGCCGTAGCGCGACACGTGCTGGCTACGATTCTCAGCCGGAGAGATGCCCAATGAGAAGCCGCCCTGCTTACGAAACGCTTGCGCGACTAAGTCGGGCAGTCCCGTCGTCGCGCCGGTCACGAGAATACAGTTGGCCGTCGCGATTGCCAAACCTAACTCCTCCGCAAGCGTTCGCAAGCGACTCGCCTCGTCAGCCGTCAGCGCATCGTTCGCCGACGCACCCATAACGCCAACCACTAGTTTTCGCATAGCGCAGCTTTCCTAGCACTTTAGATGACCTGGTCGCGGCGCAGCTCGGCGATAGCTTCGGAAGCGTAACCCAGCTCGCGCAGTATATCCTCACTGTTTTCGCCTAAAGCGGGAATGCGATCATAGCGTGGGTCGCTTTTTGACATTTTCAGCGCGTTGGCGATCACCGGCACTTTGCCCACCGGCGATTCGGCTTCGCGAATTAGCTTGCGCGCCGCGACTTGGGGATGGGCTAGCACCTGGGCGATGCCGCGGACAATTCCATGCGGCAGCTCGGCCTTTTTCAGTTGCTCCAGCCAGTGCTTGTGGTCCCGAGAGGCAAAAAGCTCTTCGATAGTTTGTTCCAGCAGGGCTCGGTTCTTGCGCCGATCCTGAACCGTGGCAAAGCGCGAATCGCTGAGGAGTTCCGGCTTTTCAATGACGATTTTGCAAAAGACATCCCAATCCGCCGGACTTGCCACCGCCAAATTTACGTACTCGCCGTCACCCGCCAGATAAGGACCGTACGGACAGACATAGTGATGGCGCATGCCCACCCGCCCCGGCTCTTCGCCGGCGTGCCAATAATGGTGCGGAAAGTAACCGAGCCAAGAGACGATCGAGTCGAGCATCGACACGTCGATCAACTGCCCCTCGCCGGTTTTTTCGCGCTGATAGAGAGCGAGTAGAATACCGATCGCGGCGTACATGCCGGAGGCGATGTCGGCGATGGCGATGCCGGCGCGCGCCGGTT
Source organism: uncultured Syntrophobacter sp. (assembly GCA_964478485.1). Lineage (GTDB taxonomy): Bacteria > Desulfobacterota > Binatia > UBA9968 > UBA9968 > DP-20. The sequence continues at coordinate 20,898 of CAYZJE010000594.1, forward strand.
TGTCGGGGTAACCGGTGGTCGCGATGATGCCGCCTTCGCCTTGAATCAGCAGATCGTAGGCTTTGACGTCGCGATACGGCCCATCTTGACCGTAACCCGAGAGCGAGCAATAGATCAGCCGCGGGTTCAGTTCTGAAAGTTTTTCGTAACCGAGTCCAAGACGGCCAGCGACCCCCGGCGCATAGTTTTCAAAAAAGATATCCGATCGCTGTGCCAACTCTTGGAGAATCGCGCGACCTTTTACTTTCTTAACGTCCACTGTGAGACTGCGCTTGTTTCGGTTCAACCAAACGAAGCCCGATGACAACCCCTTCACCACCGAGTCCCAAGAGCGAATCACGTCACCGACACCCGGCCGCTCGACCTTAATTACCTCCGCGCCCATGTCGGCGAGCAAACAAGTTGCAAAAGGTCCCGAGAGCACCTGCTCGAAAGCTAGGATTTTGACGCCATCCAGCGCCCGTGTTGGTTTTGCATTAGTCGCCACGTCTACCTCATGTTCCTTCTTAAACGGCTTGAACGTTTTGAACCGTTTGAACGGCTTGAACAAATCGCCCAGTTCAAACAGTTCAAGCCGTTTAAGTCGTGCAAACCGTTACTACTTATCCTCTTTAACTTGAGGAAACAGATCCGACTTCGGCGCGAAAGCTTTCTTCCACACCATCACGCTGCGTGCGTAGTCGATGACGACCTTACCTTCTTGCTGGACGCCGCGGGTGCGCACTTTGATGATGCCCCACTGCGGTTTCGACTTCGACTCACGCTTTTCCAACACTTCGGACTCCGAGTAAAGCGTGTCGCCGGCGAACAGCGGATTCGGCAGCGTGATGCCATCCCACCCCAGGGCAAAGCCGTTTTCACTGACATCGGCCACGCCCATACCGGCGACGATCGCGAGCGTCAGCGCGCTATTGATCAGACACCTGCCGAACTCGGTGCGCTTGCCGTACTCGTTGTTGAAGTGAATCTGGTTGGTATTGTTGGTGAGCAAAGTAAACCAAATGTTGTCCGCTTCGGTGACGGTGCGTCCCAAACGGCAACGATAGACATCGCCGATTTCAAAGTCCTCAAAATAACGCCCTTCCCAACCTGGCTTAACGGCCATGATGCTCCTCCTCTTTAGGCAAAGAAAACATTACGCTATAGTCTAGTGCAGTGTCTCAAAAATGCAGTCAAGAAATCGGTAGGCCCTCTTTCGTCATTCCCGCGAAAGCGGGAATCCAGAAATCCCCGAATCGCCTGGATTCCGGCTCGCCCCCGGCCTTCGCCGGGGTTGGCCGGAATGACGTGCGGATTATTACCCGAACTTAAGAGACACTACACTAGCTAATTATAGGGGGAAGTAATGGATTTCAACCTGACCACCGAGCAGCAACAGATTCGCGAAGAGATCAAAAAAGTTTGTCGAGAATTTCCCGACGCCTACTGGCGCGAGATCGACAGCAAGAAGGCTTACCCGGAAGAGTTCGTGCAAAGACTGTCCGCGCTCGGCTGGTTGGCGGCGTTGATCCCGGAAGAGTTTGGCGGCACCGGCCTCGGCATCACCGAGGCGAGCATAATTTTGGAAGAGATCAATCACTCCGGCGGCGTCGCCACCGCCTGCCACGCGCAAATGTACACGATGGGCACGCTGCTCCGTCATGGCAATGATGAACAAAAAAAGCGCTACCTGCCGAAGATCGCCACCGGCGAGCTGCGACTCCAAGCTTTCGGCGTCACCGAACCCAACGCCGGCTCGGAATCGACGCGCATCCAGACCTCAGCCGTTAAGAATGGCGATCGTTATCTAATCAACGGCGAAAAAATTTTTATCTCGCGCGTGCTGCAATCCGATCTCATGCTGCTACTCGCGCGCACCACGCCGTATGACGAATTGAAGGACAAGACCCGCGGTCTCTCGGTCTTCATCGTCGACTTGAAGGCCAATCAAGGAAAACTTGAGGTTAAGCCGCTTGACCTGATGATCAACCATCATACCAACGCGCTGTTCTTCGACAATGTTGAAGTGCCAGTCGAGAACTTGATCGGCCAGGAAGGCTTGGGTTTTCGCTATATCATCGACGGCTGGAACGCGGAGAGAATTCTCGTCGCCGCTGAAGCAGTCGGCGACGGCCGTTGGTTCGTCGAACGGGCAGCGAAGTATGCCAGCGAAAGAAACGTATTCGGCCGCCCGATCGGCGCCAATCAAGGCGTGCAATTCCCCATCGCCAAAGCCTACGCCAATATCGAAGCCGCTGATTTAGTGCGCTATCAAGCGGCGACGAAATTCGACCGCAAGGAAAAATGCGGTGCTGAAGCGAACCTGGCCAAGTACCTCGCTTCCGAGGCCGCGTGGGAAGCCGCCAATGCCTGTCTGACGACACACGGCGGCTATGGCTTTGCGGTGGAATACGACGTCGAAAGAAAATTCCGCGAGACGCGCCTACTCACGATCGCGCCGGTAAGCAACAACTTAGTGCTGGCCTATTTGGGACAGCATGTGCTGGGTATGCCGAAGTCGTACTGAAGACTCGGGAGCAAATGAGACCAAATACACTGCCGGAAGAGCTGGCAGTAGTAGACTTATAGGTTCGGCTACTCCAAAACATGAGCGAGGGACGGCTGGGCTGCTCCTGGAATCTAATCTGCAATGGAGTAGAATATTGTCAGATGTAATCGGCAACCCCCTGGGAGAAGACTAATGACCCTTACACTGCATTTGTCGCCAGAACTGGAACAACGCCTGCTCCAAGAAGCCAAGCGCCAGGGGCTCCCCGTCGACGCATACACCTTGCACCTCCTAAACAAGCTCCTGCCACCCAAAGACCAGCGCCTAGAACTCGTGACTCTGCTCCAGGCGTGGATTGCTGAAGGGGACCCCGAAGAACAACGCGAGACGGGTGAGTACCTCGTCCGCGTCCTTGATGAGGATCGTCTCGCTGACCGGAAGCTGTTCCCTCCAGAGCTGAAGGGCGTAACGTGGTGAGCCACGTGGTGTTGCTCGATGCGGGGCCGCTCGGCTTAGCGACCAACCCCAGGCGTTCGCGGCAAAGCGTTGCCTGCGCGCAATGGGTACAGGCTTTAGTGACACACGGGACGCGTGTCATTGTACCGGAGATTGCCGACTACGAAGTACGGCGTGAGTTGCTGCGTGCCAACAAAGTCAGTGGGCTAGCGCGGTTGGATGCGCTCGCCAGACTCATTGAGTATCTCCCACTCACCACGGAGGCGATGCGTCAGGCGGCCGTGTTCTGGGCGCAGGCCCGTCAGCAGGGCCAGCCGACCGCTGATGACAAGGCGTTAGATGGCGATGTGATACTGGCCGCACAAGCCATAACACTTGGGGTTACGGACGTGGTGATTGCCACGACGAATGTTGGTCATCTGTCACGTTTTGCTCCGGCGGCGTTGTGGCCGGATATTACCGCTGCGTAACTGGTGTTTGTTGGCAAAGATATTGACAAGGCGCGGTTCGTTGACGGATATTGCAGCTGATTTTGCTCTTCTCAGATTGCGGGTTCCCGAATACCCCGCCGGAAGAGCCGGCAGTTCACTTAATAGTTATGCGCATGAATTCATGTCGTGAAGATATTGAAGCTGTGGTTGGAGGATGGCCTGATGTGCTCCTCAGACTTCCCACACGGCGACCCATCCGCGGAAGAGAACTACGTCACTCGCTGGCGCGAGCGGAGCGACATGCCGGAGCGAGTCAAGGAAAAGATCCTTGGAAAAAATGCCGCACGATTCTTCCGTCTCTAGCTGCTGGGGAGGAAAAAAGCGCATTGTGAATTTATCGCTTAACTATTCGCGTCGGACCGCTTTAGTCCTTCCGGTTTATCGCGCGGATCTCAAAGCCCGAAGGGCAACGAGAAACAGCAACGTCGAGCCCAACGAGCCGACGACAAACACGCTGGCGATGCCGGTGGCATGAGCGATGAAGCCGCCGATGGAAGGGCCGAGAATATTGCCGAGATCGCCGGCGGCATTATAAACGCCGGAAGCAAGTCCGCGCCGGACTTTTGATTCCGGAACATCTTGTACCAATCCGACCGCATTAGACACGATGACAATCGCGCGCATGAAGCCCGACGCGACATAAACAATCAGAATCGCGCCGAAGCCGGTGAAGAGCGGCACCAGCATCAGAATCAACGATTGCAGCGGCAAGCCGAGATAGGATATCCCCTTGTGCCCTACTTTATTGACGATATGACCGCCGATCGGCCGGGTGACGGCGTTGCAGCCGGCATAGGCGGCGCGGATGATGCCGATCTGGGTCAGACTCATGCCGACGGCCAAGCCGTAGAGCGAGATAAATACGCTGCTCATTTGATGCAATAAATTTAAAAATAATGCGACCAAAACCACGGTTGCCAATTCCGGTTCGAGCAGCGCCCTGAGCGAATCCTTAGAAGTCAGCTTTGTCGTTTCCTTCGCTTTCACCCTGGTCTCGCCGGCTCCCCTTGGACCCTGTAACAACCATAACAGCGCGACGGAAAGCAGAGACAGCAGCGCGCCCAGTTGAAACGTCCACTCATAACCCCAGTGATCGGCGATCAGCCCGCCAAAAAAATTCCCCGTCGAGTAACCCAACGCCAAGCTGCCAACGTAGTAGCCCATCGCGTGGTTGCGATTTTCATCCGGCGCAAGCGAGTCGACGAAGAATGCCATGTAAAGCGTGGTCACGGCGCTGTAGGCGAAGCCGTTCAAACAATGAACGATGGCAAAGGACCAGCTGTTAACCGCGAAGCTGTAGAAATAATTGGTCATGCCCATCGCCAGCACCCCGAACGAAACCAGCCTGAGCGCGCGGGGGCGATTGTAGAGCATGCCCACCGGCAAGCGCGCGGCGAGCGCGAATACAGGACCGAGGGAGATCAACAACCCGATCAGTGCCACCGGCATGCGCATATGATCGAGAAACGGCGGAATCACGGTTGACGAGGCGTTGCTTTGAATTGACACCGCGACGATGGGCGCCAGAAGCTTTAACGTGCCGAGCTTCATATCTCTTCACTTATTCTCTAAATGTTTGCCATCTTCAACCAAAGGGACTGAAAGATTTCTCCCAAGGGTCGAAATGACATTTGCCGGCAGTCCGATAGCTGTCATCTCGAACGAAGTGAGAGATCTCGCCAGCAAAACCCCACCTCGCCGCACTGGCGCGCAGCGACTCGGTCGTTAGACATTCGCCGCCCCATCAGGTAATGAATTCGGCGAAGGAGAATATTCTAATGGACCTGATCCGTTCATGGATGTTCGTGCCGGGGCACCGGCAAAAGATGATTGATAAAGCGTTCGGCCTGAACGCCGACGCCATCATGCTCGATATCGAGGACGGCGTCGCGCCCAACGAAAAAGACGCGGCGCGGAAAAATATCGCCGACTCTCTAGGCCGTCCCAAAACGGCCGGCTCTCCGGCCCGCTACGTGCGTATCAACGCCATCGGTCACGCCCGTATGGACGCTGACCTGGATGCCGTTGTCCGGCCCGGGTTGGAAGGTTTGGTGTTGCCCAAAGTCGACACCGTGGTCGAAGCTCGCAAAGTCGACGCGATCTTGACCGATCGTGAAGCCAAACTGAGGATGCCCGCCGGCGCTATCAAACTCCTCATCGCCATCGAGAGCCCCAAGGGACTGCTTAATGCGCCGGCCATCGCGGCAAGTTCCTCTCGCGTCACCGGGTTGATGTTTGGCGCAGAGGATTTCGGCCGCGAGATCGGCTTACCTGCGGTGCGCGAAGGCGAAGCGCGCGATTTGATCTATGCCCGCTCAGCGATGGTCATCGCGGCGTCGTCGGCCCATGTGCAGGCGGTGGACGGCGTTTGGGTCGATTTGAACGACAATCAGGGGCTACTGAGTTTCGCCAAGCAATCGCGCCGGCTTGGTTTTTCCGGCATGTCGTCAATTCACCCCTCGCAGATCGAGCCGATTAATACCGTCTTCAGTCCAACCGCGGAAGAAATCGACTACTGTCAAAAGGTTTTGCAAGCCTTCGAGGAAGCCAACGCGCGCGGCGACGGCTCCATCGCTTTCGGCGGCCAACTCATCGACCGGCCCATCGTCGAGCGCGCCCGGCGTACCATCGACATGGCGAAGGCGTTAGGCATGATCCAATAA
>CAYZJE010000595.1:0-2468 GCA_964478485.1 uncultured Syntrophobacter sp.
ACGATATTGGTCAGGCGCGGATTCTCTTCGTTAAAGGTGAAGTGATCGACGTCGGACAATAGATGCAACTCGGCGGGTTGCTTGGCCTGCTTGAACATTTCGATGGATTCGTAAGTCGGCGTCACCGAATCGTTGGCGCTGTGGATGAGCAGCAGCGGCCGGGGTGAAATATTGCCCACCTGATCGTCGGCGCGGAAATCGTTCATGCTCTGCGCCGTTTCGGCGGGAAATTCCATGATCGATCCCGCGCTCATGTTACGGCGCAATTTTTCCGGAATCGGCACGATGTCGTAGCGCGGCACCATGAGCGACTTTCCGGTGCGCTCGCGGTGACGTTTGCCTTCTTCCAGCATGGCGGTGAATTTCGCCCACTGCTCCGGCCCCGGATGTTGGCCGCGAAACTTTCGTTCGCCGTCGCCCCAGCCGCCGCAGGAAATCACCGCGGCGACGCGACAATCGGCGCCGCCGGTGAAAACCGCCACCGCCGCCCCGAAGCTGCTGCCGATGAGCGCGATGCGCTCGGCGTCAATTTCCTGGCGCGCCGCCAAGTACGAGAGCGCATTGCGCGTGTCGGCGACCTGATCGAGGCAGATGATCCGGCCGTGTTCGCCTGCGCTTTCGCCGCAGCCGCGAAAATCAATGCGCAAGGTCACATAGCCCCACTGGCTCAGTTGTTTGGCGACCACTTGTTGGCCGTGGCCGTCCTTGTTGCCACCGAAACCATGGAGCACGATGAACGCCGGCCGGCGCTCCCCGGCTTGGTAGTTCTGCGGTGTGTCGACCAGCCCGGCGATTTTCAAGCCATCCGATTGAAAAGTTATTTTTTCTTCCATTGGCTAACTCCTCTTTTCTCGTCGCGGCAGCAGCAAGTTTTCTCTGCGCGGAAGCATCAAGCGGCAACGCCCACTAAGAATCTGCTTATCGTCTTGATTCGCGCCATTCAACTCGCAGTCAATCCAGGGGTCGTTGGGGTCGGGAGATTTTTCTACGACCTGGGCGCTGAAGCGCATCAGGTCGCCTTCGAATGTCGAGTGGGTGTGGCGCACGGTAATTTTTCTGAGCCAGCCGAGGGGGCCGATCCAGTCGGTGAGTAGCCGCATCAGCAAGGCTTGGCGATAGGCGCCGCTGGCGATGAAGGTCTTCAGCCCATTGTGCTGCCGTACATGGTCGCGGTCGAAGTGCAGCTGTTGCGAATTTTCCTGCAGGCCGGCCCAGCGCACCGTGTCGACAATAGTCAGCGGACCATGCTCGCGGGCCGGAATAGCGTCGCCGATCCGCACGTCTTCGAAGTAGACCGGTTGATCGAGAGTCATCGTGTTCGTCGATTTCATTTTGCCAGCGCCCCCGCCGCGTAAAGTGATCGTTGGTCGCTTGGGGAATAGCCCAATTGCGTGAGGATCGCGCCATTGTGCTCGCCGAGGTTGGGCGCCGGGTTGAGTTGAACGCGGCGCATGCTCGCCAGCGCGCCTTGTGGATATTTGATCCGGCCAAATTGACGGTGCTCGATCTCGGTCAAGAATCCGCGCGCGATGAGTTGCGGATCGTCAAGCAAATCTAAGGTTGTCGATACCGGCGAGGCCGGGAAGTGGCGCTTTTGCGCTTCCTCCACCAACTCGTTCTTAGAGTAGTGGCTCGCCCAGTGCAGCACATGGTCGAGAATGAAGTCGCGTCGCTTGATTTGGTTGTCTTCCTCGGCGAGCGATGGGTCGGCTGCCAATTCGGGGTCTTTTATCCATTCGACGAACTTCGCCCAGCGACCCGGACGGTGGATTTGGCTGATCACCCAATGGCCGTCTTTACAGGGCAGCGCGCCGGAAATCGCCGTGATCGCGCCCTTGCTGCCGCGCCGCTCGGTGACGATGCCGGAGAAGCTGTATTCGACCATCGCTTGCTCGACGAAGCTCTCCAGCGCTTCGCGCAGGGAAACCGTTACGATTAGGCCCTTGGCGGTTTCCTTGGCACTGCACAGAGCGGCCGCCGTAGCGACCGCCACGTAGATGTCGGTTGCCAATGCGGCAAGATCGCCGCCTAAAACCATGGGTGATTTGTCGGGTTGTCCGGTCAGCGACATGAGGCCGGAGCGCGCCATGGCGCAAATATCGGGCTCTTCATCATCGATCTTAGTGATGACGAGATTGGGGTTTGCCTCGATCAAACGCGCCTCGCCGAATGGCTGGGCGCAACCGGCGATCAAGACATCGGCGGTCGCCACCAGGCGCAAGAAGATTTCTTGACCCGCGGACGAATCGAGATTGAGCGCAAGGCTTTTTTTGCCGGCGTTGAGAAAATGATGATAGGCGCTGTTCTCGCCGTCCGGCGCATTGCCCAGAAAGGGCGGTAGGCTGCGCACGAGATTGTCATCTCGGTTTTCCACACGGATGACTTCATGGCCTTGTTCGGCAAACAACCGGGATGCGTAAGCGCCGGCAAGATCCGTCAATTCGACGATGCGAGCCATGTCATTCCTT
>CAYZJE010000596.1:0-6502 GCA_964478485.1 uncultured Syntrophobacter sp.
ACCAACCGAAGACCATCGCCGAGGCGTCGCAGATGCTCGCCGAGTTCGGCGAAAAAGGCCGGCTTTATGCTGGCGGCACTGAACTGCTGCTGGCGATGAAACATGATTTGCTGCGCTACCAGCACCTGGTCGATGTCAAAACGATTCCCGACCTGAACCAGATCGAAGTGAAAAACGGCGCGCTCGTTATCGGCGCCACGGCAACCCATCGGGCGATCGAACGCGCCGTGCTGGTGCAGCAGACCTTGCCAGTATTAGCGACGATGGCAGCCAACGTCGCTAACATCCGCGTGCGCGCCAGCGGCACCTTGGGCGGCAATCTCTGTTTCGCCGAACCGCACTCCGATCCGGCGACGTTGTTAACCGCACTCGGCGCCACAGCTCATGTCCAGGGAAAATCCGCCACGAGAAACGTGACCGTCGATAAGCTGATCACGGGAGCTTATGAAACCTCGCTCGCTAGCGACGAGCTTCTCGCCAGCGTGGAAATCCCCCTGCCGGCGAAAACCCAGCGCGCCGCTTACCTCAAGTTTCAACTCAAAGAACGCCCGACGCTCGGCCTGGCGCTCGTTTTCAATCTCGAAGGCGACACGATCACGCAAACGTCCGCAGTCGTCGGCAGCGTCAGCGCTGCGCCGACTCGATCTGACCAAGCCAATACGCTACTGGTTGGCGCAAGATCGCAGGTTGAAAAACAACTTGGCGCCGCTGCCGAGGTGCTGGCGCAGGCCGCGGATCCTATCGACGATGTCGAAGGCAGTGCCGAGTACAAGCGTCACTTGATCGCTGTTTTCCTGCGGCGCGCGTTCATAAAAGCGCTTTCCTAGTTGGCACTTCAGGATTTCCCATAACGCATGATGCACCGTGGAGAAACAGAGTTCGCGAAGTCCGGAGTATTTTTGAATTGGCAACTCTTTACTCCACGCCACAGCACCTCCCCAGTGCATTCTCCGAGTCTTCCAACACAATCGCGTTGGCTAATTAGCCACACGAAAGCCTAACGAACTTCTTTCTAACACCGTCAGTAGCTCCATTCTGAATCGGTTCGCGCGGTGAAATTTACCATCGAACCGCTAGTTTCATTGTCTTGGGACTACTGCAACGGTTTTGGGGAAATATTTTCGACGGGCCGTGGCGCAACTGTCTTGCATTGACCAAATTTGAAACAAAATGTCGCATCTTGGTAATTCTGTGAATTTCTATGCAAATCTATCAAATATTGCACATTGACATGTAACTCTAATATGATAAAGGGACTTCTGATCTAGCCAAGGAAGCGATGCCACGGAGGTGGGCATATGAACGTAATAGGAAATCTTTTTCAACTAGCGACATGGGCATTCGTGCACATGATCGACTGGGCGCTGAATAACTGGGCCGTCACAATGTTGTTCCTTGCTACACTTATCTACTGGGCCGGCAGACAACGGCGACTCAATCGCCACCAGCTTTAGAAGATTGACGGCAAATTCTTCCCGCATCTGGCTTTCGCATGCACTCGGCTTGACCCTCTGCGATCTCATGCGCTAGTGTTTGCCATAGCGGCAACGCCACGCGCGCTCACTCAAAACACAAATTCATTGGGCTACTTGAGCCAAGGGAGAACCATGGCTGGGGAAAAAACCGTTAACGACGTGACCTTCCGAATTCGCCATACCATGATGCTGGTTAAAGATCTCGCACGCAGCATCGACTTCTACACGCGACTGCTTGGCATGGATGTGCAGCGCTTACGGCCCTCGCCCGATAAAAATGAGCGCGTGGGTTACGTCGGCTACGGAAGCGAAGACGAATACCCCGGCCTAGAGCTGATTGAAACCGGCGGCCCTGGGAATATTCCAGCGATGCCGAAATGGTACGGCCATGTGGCCATCTACGTGTCCGATCTCTACAAGTTAAGTGAAAAACTCAAAGCGGAAGGCGTAAAATTCACTCTCGAACCGCAACCGAATCGGCCGGGAAGCCAGGATCACGTCGCCTTCATCCAAGACCCGGACGGTTATCTTTTGGAACTTACCGAACGCCACTCAAAGAGCGGCGCACCTGTGCGAGTGAGCTGAGTGGTGTTTCTCGAAGGTTCACGAAATCAAATTGCCGCCGGCCACTTTTGGCATCAATTGCGCAATCGTCGTCCAATCGGTATAGCGGCTCACCTTGGCATGATCTTGAGCTGAGCGATTCCACGGACAATCGACGAGCGCCACTGACACCGCCATTTGCGACGCGAGAAACTGCGCCATTGGCAGCGAGTCCTCAACCGCCCAACTGTAACGTCGTGTCTTCAGTTCCTCGAGGCTAATCGCCTCGGTGTTGTCCGTAGCGAAGCGACCATACTTATCGACTATCGTAAACGAATCGTGCGCTACTCGGTGTCGCTCCAACCATGCACGTGACGCTTCGTAACTATCCGGCGGCCGACCCGTGACGATTGCGATTTCATAACCCGCGCCGATCCATTGGTCGAGCACGGCAATGGCGTCAGCAATTGGCGCCATCTGCATCAGCTCATCCGGTTCATGAACTAGTCGATAGAGTTGCTCTCGTTCATTCGGCCGCAAATCGCACGCAGTGCCGATATCGAAGTTGGTAAGCTGCTCAAAACGAACTCGCTTACCGAATTCACGTTCGACGATGACGAGAAAGTGGCGCGCCGTCTGACACAGCACGTCATCGAGATCGACGTAGATGGTTTTCGAGTGCGCTGTCATCGTTGTCTAAGGGTGCCTCGGCTGCTCAACGAGTGCCAGTTCGAGTTTGCCAGACAGATTATCGACGGTGAAGCTGGCGTTGCGCAAGAACATGCGGCCAAGAATGCCGATGACATCGGCGCGATGCTCGAAACTTTTCTCGCGCAAGGCCGGCACGCCAACGCACTCGATCACGGTCGAATACACCGCTGGGTTGCCGTCCGCATCGACCGCCGGCAGGGACACGCGGCCTAAGTAAAGCTGTAGCGTGCCGTAGCCGTGGATGCCATGCACCTCCCGAGTGCCCTGCGGTGATAATTGCAGCAACTCAGCCACATCGAGATCGATCATCGCACCGTAGGCGCCGGTGTCGATGAGAAACTCCCCTCTGATCTCTCTTCCCAGTTCGTCCTGCTGCCGGCTCCAACTGCCCCGCACCACCGGTCCGGCCTCGACCAGCCGTTCTGGACCGCCGTTTATTCGGATCATGTACCTCTGCATATCGGTTCGATCAGCGGACTAGCCACGCCAGACTTCTTCCAGAGTCGTCCTGAACAGCCGATTCAATGCGTCGATCGAAGTTTCTTGTTTAGGCAGATTGGCGGCGAGGTTTTCAAAGCGAATAATTTCCCGATCGATAAAGTCGCTGATGATGGGAATACGTGGCCCCTCGTCCATCTCAACCGCAGCTCGCTTGGCTGTAACCAACTCGTCGATGGCTTGACGGAGCGGCGCATCGTCGACGGCTCGCTCCACCAATTTCGAAAATTCCATCGGCACCGGACCGAGGTTAAGCTCAAGCCAGCGTAGCGCCAAAAGCGGGCGCAGAACATAGAAGTATTTCTTACGCCAGACGATCTCACCCCGGAGATACTCTCGGATATTGCCCCGTGCCATGTGGAAGTAGTGGTGAAAACAGTTGCGCGGCGAGTAATAGTCCGGCAGCAAAGAGCGCACTCTACCGGCAAATGAATGGCGCTCGATGTAGATCAGCGGAGATTGCAGCCATTCGAGCAGCGGCGGATTTGATCGCTGAAACAGTTTGAGCGCCTTGCGAATATCCCAGCCGCTCACATCGATCTCATCGATGATCGGCCGCTCGATCACGTCGCGTTGGGATTCGAGATCGATGGACAAGTAGGCCTCGGGCCGCCGGATATAAATGAATCGAACGTCATAGTCCGAATCCGACGACTCAAAGCCCCACGCCCGACTGCCGGACTCGACACACAGGAGAATCGCCACGTCTTCGGATTTCTCCAAATCGGCAAGGCGCCGTTTGATTTCGTCAATGACCCGTTGTTCCATTTGCTGGGCTACGACCCGAATAGTGATAATTCTACGGTGAGGAGAATTTTCGCGCAAACAGGTTGGAGTTTCGATGGTGGTTCAGTCTGGCAAGATCCCTGTCGCAGTTTATCCTGAGTTCTTCGACTCCGCTCAGGATAGACTCCGCCGAAGGGTTCGGGATAACGGCGACGCATCTCTGTCATTTCGAGCGGAGCGAGAAATCTTTCCTGTTCCATGCACCTAGCCAAAAATTGAACTGAACCATTACCGGCGTTACGCCACCAGCTGCGCCACGATCATAACCAATTCGCTCAGCGCTTCGAGACAAACTTGCTGTCACGAACCAGGAATCGGAGTGGTTTGTCTTTCCACTTGCCGGCGTAGTCGACGCCGATACGCGGCGTCGCATCGAACGTCGGCGTCGGCTCACCGCGATCTTCGACGTAAAGGACTTTGCCGCAGAGATCGGCGCCATTGAGCGAACGATCGATGGCGAAAGCCTGGCAAAGCTTTCCTGGTCCGCTGGCGAGATTGCGCCGCGCTTCGTCTTGCCGGCGTTGCTTCATAAATTCTACTCCCTGCAATGGTTCGACGGCGCGAATTAACACAGCCGCGGGATAATCCTTCGCTTCCGTCACCAGATTGAGCATATTGTACATACCGTAGATGAAGTAGACATACGCATGCCCGGCCGCACCGAACATCACCTCCGTGCGCTTGGTCCGGCCTTTCGACGCGTGGCAGGCTAAGTCTTGTGGCCCAATGTACGCTTCAGCCTCGACGATCCGTCCGATACTATCGCCGTCCGAATGCTTACGCACCAGATACTTCCCGAGCAATTGCTTGGCGACGTCAACGGTCGATTGTTGGTAAAAAGAGCGTGGAAGTTTCAAGGGTAAATTAGAAAGAGGTAATCGATGCTGACTTCTGTCGTTCGACTTCCGACTCCTGTTTTCCTATCCGGACTGCGGCAATCCGTCATTGATCTCCACCCACGGCGCCTTCGAACCGACGTGATGGTGCTTCGACATTTTTACACCGGGATCGCTGTCGAGCGTACCGACACGCAGGCGCAGATTGTCCGGGTCTTTGACCTTTCGCTTCACGATCGGCGATCCACAACGCCCGCAAAACACCCGATGATACCCCAGAGAAGACTCCCACACTTTGAGCAATTCCTTTCCCGCCACAAAGCGAAACAACGCCGTCGGTATCGTCGAGCCACTGGCGAACGCCGACCCTGACATCTTCCGGCAAAGACTACAGTGACAATTAGTCACCGCGCCAAGTTCGCCGTCGATTTCGTACTTCACACCGCCGCAAAGACAAGAACCTGTGAGCATAGAAATTCCTTTTTACTCAAATGCAGTTGGCTCTTTCCTATCCACCCTTAAAGTGGATTCACTTCGATCCACATCGTGACCATTTGCCGATAATCAAGAAACGTGACCTCAGATAATTTGAGTCCGTTTTGCCGACACATCGATGGAAGCTGTCTCCGGAATCTTGCATACCGCGCGATCAGCACGGACGGCCCAGGCAACGAGCGCGATGACTTTACGTTCGCCTGAAGCCAATTGCGCACAACAGTCAGGGCCTGATCGATGGCGTTACCATGCGCGCGGATATCTTGACCGGCGATGTCCGAGCAAAACACCTGATAGCGATGAGGACTGCGATCGAGAATTAAGCACGATTTGTGTTTTTGCTTTGCGGGACCAAATTTTCGCGCACCAAGAAAAACCCCAAGTTCGAAGGGCATATGGAATCTCGGCAAGTGAAATCTGCTATCCAGTGTCGTGCGGGATAGATCATGAATCCCGAATCGAACCGATGCGATAATCGAATATAGTTTTTCGACACGAACCTCGCCGCCATCGTCCTGTTCTAATGCACTGCGGGCCACGAGACCACAATCATGAACGGCGAAAATCAACGCATCGAGTAGTCTTTGATATGGCTTGTCGAAGGGAACGTTAAGAAACACTTGTTGATCATAGGAAGCCATCGGTCGGGTTAAGATCGCGCCCGCTGAGTCTCACCCTATTTGCCACCGGAGCGATTAGTCGAGGGACCAAAATGTCCGAGCACGCGCATCCACTCCCTGCCCCCTTTCTTCCAGGTTGCCGGAATCTCGCGCTTTTTCGCAAAAATCTCCTTTGCAGCTAGAGCGGCTGCAAGAGCTTGCTTCCTAGTGAGAGAAGGTTTCTTGCTTTTTTTCGCACCACTATTCTTTGTTGGCATATGACTTCTCCGTAGTTACAAACTTGGATAAGTGTAACATTCGCGCCGATCTAAACAATCGCTTGCAAAAAAGTGTGAGTCCAAGCGGAAACACAGGCCGCCATTCCCGCTACTTGATCTCCCGCACCAAACTCCAATCGACCAACTGGCTGAGCGGAATATCCTTGGTCAGCTTGAGCCGCTCCTTGGTGAGTTGCACGTCGAGGAGCACGCCTTTGTCAGAAATAATCCCGTCGTCGGTGAAGGAATTGATCGACGCGTCGTAGGCTCTGGCGGACTGG
>CAYZJE010000597.1:0-18253 GCA_964478485.1 uncultured Syntrophobacter sp.
TGATCGTCGCGGTCTTGAATTTTAAAGTAGGCTTTGAGGAGATCGATGACCGGCAAATAGGGCGTGGCTTTTCCATATGAAACTGACCCGCTTTCGAGGATCAACCATCCTTGCGTCCGATGGGAATGAGTGAACTCGAAGAACAGCCGTGATTTACCCAGACCAGGTTCTCCGACTACACCGACGACCTGACCATGGTCTGAGCGTGCTTGTTCCAGCGCTTTTCGAAGCTGCTCGGTTTCAGCGTCGCGTCCGACAAAGCGCGTGAGTCCGCGCGCGGCTGCGGCTTGCAGACGAGAGCGCGCGGCTCCAACTCCGGTAACTTCATAAACTTCCACCGGCTCAGTTAATCCCTTGACGTTGACCGGGCCGAGCGGCTTCACCTGAACATAACCTTCGGCTAAGCGCAGAGCATCTGCCGTCATCATGATTGATCCCGGCGTCGCCATCTGTTCCATGCGCGAAGCCAAATGCACGGTTTGCCCGACCGCCGTGTAATCCATCTTTAAGTCGTTGCCGATTGAACCGACCACTACTTCCCCTGAATTCAATCCCACTCTGATTTGAATCGGCACACCTTCGGTCCGCCGCACGACCTCAGCATATCGATTCACCGACTCCTGCATTCGGAGCGCTGCATAGCAGGCTCGGACCGCGTGATCCTCGTGAGAAAGTGGCGCACCAAAGAGCGCCATAATTCCATCACCCATTAAGTTGCTGACTGTCCCCTCATAGCGGTGCACAGCTTCCATCATGTGCTCGATCACAGGATCAAGCAGTTTGCGCGCTTCTTCAGGATCGCGATCGGCGAGCAGCTCCATCGAGCCTTTCATGTCAGCGAACAAAACCGTAACCTGCTTGCGCTCGCCTTCGAGCGCACTCTTGGATGTAAGAATCTTTTCGGCTAGGTGCTTGGGAGTGTAGATTTCGGGAGAAGTGAAGCGCGATGCAGCGGCGGGTTGAGCATTCACCGATTGCCCGCACTCAAAACAGAACTTCGCACCAGCGGGAAGCTCCGTGCCGCACTTAGTGCAGCTGAGAGCAAAACGAGTCCCACACTCTAAGCAGAACTTGGCCCCAGTCGGATTTTCATGTTGGCATCGTGGACACTGCATGCGCCTGGCTCCAATGTTCGTCAACGCCATTACGAAGTCGCCTTGTTTGGCCGGTGCGGAAACGACTTTCAGACTGTAACGCTCAAAGCTCTACAAAAATCCCTCTCGTGGCGTAACACTTTGTTATGTGCTTGATCTCTGCCGCTTGAAGATCGATTTAAGTTCTGGAGAGTATCAGAATACCAGATCCTATCTCAATCCTTCCTTGGTTTACATTCTCTTATGGGTTGACAGGGGCAGTGTCTTTCAACTTGTCTCACGGGTCGCCGCTGCGTATATTAATTTTCATGAACCTCAAGGACGGATCGACTATCGTTGCCGACCTGACGACGATCGGCCGCAAGACTGGCCAACCACGCACGGTGGAGTTGCGTTTTTTATATTTCAACGGAAAATTTTACGCCACATCGAGCAAGGTCCAAGGCAAGCACTGGTGTCAAAACATGATTAAGAAACCGGTTGTAGACATCACGGCGAAGGGTGAGAAAGTTTCCTGCACCGCCAAGCAGGTAAGCGATGAAGCATTTCGTCGGCGAATTTTGACCTTGCGCGATTCGCCGCCGCAGTTAAACCGCGTGGTTTTCGAGATCGCGCCGCAAAGATAGCCGCTATCCCCGGCTCAGCACAAACACGCCGGCGACGATCGGGAATAGAAAATACTGGAACGGATCGACGCCATGGGCGACGCTTTGCTTCGTTGGCGCGACCGCGGCGATGCCGGCTTGTAGTTCGGAATGGAACTAAAGCGGGAACCGAACTATTTTTTCGTTTCTTCTTTGGCTTCGGTCATTTTCTTTTCGATGTTCTCGACTCCTTTCGCCATGCCTTCCATCATCTTTTGTTCTTTTTGCATGCCCTGTTGAATCGCCTGCTTCGCCGCCTCGTCACGCTGCGCCTGATCTTTTTTGTCGCCGCAGGCCGATAGTGCCGCGATCGACATGGCGATAACCGTCAGACGAATTAATTTATCCATGTTATCCTCCCAAAATTTTTCAGTCACTAGCAGTCATCTGAGATAACAGCAATCGACGCGCCGGCGCAAGCCGGCGAAGTCTGTCAAAACACGATCGGCGCTCCGACTGTTTTTTCCGCGCCCTTTTGCTATGCTGACCACAGGATGGCGAACGCAAAATGTTTTAAGACGCTGGTCCTCTCGCTGTTTTTGCTCTGCTGCGCCGCCACCATCCACGCGCAAGCGCCCAACAAACTGAGGATCGGAACAAACTTGGCCGTCGCCGACTTCGGCGCTTGGCGCACCGTTCAAAAAGGCCTCGAGTTTCGCAAGATCGTTCTCGAACGCACCGAGCCCAGTTACCAGGTGGATCTCAAACTCCTGCGTATTGACCCCAAAGCGATCGCACCACGAATTTTGCACGGCCGAGATTTTCAGTTAAATGGCACCAGCAGCAAAACTTTTGCCGAGAAAAGCGGCGCCATCGCCGCCATCAACGCCAACTACTTCGATGAGAAGGGCCGCGCGCTGGCTTATCTGAAGACCGCGGAAAAAGAAATCAATCGCAGTGTTTCCAAACACGCGCTCTATACCGGCATCTTCGGTATGCGCGACGGCTTACCTTTCATCATGCACCGCGATGAGTTTCAACCGGACCAGGCGAGCGAAGCACTGCAATCCGGTCCGTTGCTGTTGAATCGCGGCACGCCGGTCGAGGTGATGCGCGGTCTTGGCCGCTACGCTCGTCGTGCCGTCGTCGGCATCGATAAGGACGGGCGGGTGATCGTGGCGGTCACCGACACAGTTCTCGGCGGCTTGAGTTTTGCCGAACTGCAGGATCTCTTCGCCAACTCCAAGGCGCAGCTCGAGACCCCAGACCTGCTCAATCTCGACGGCGGCGGCTCGGCGCAACTCTATCTCAGAGCCGGTAAACTCGAAGAATGGGTGGTGGGAAGCACGGAAGTGCCGGTCGCCATCGGCTTCTTCGCAAAAGCTAATTGAGCCGGCATACCCCACGGAAGACAATAAACTGCTTCACCACGAAGAGCACGAAGGACACGACGGGTTAGGATATTTAACCTTCCGACCTTCGTGCTCGCTTCGGCGTCGCTCAGGGCATGCTTCGTGTCCTTCGTGGTCAAAACTCTTCCACGCTAAACCTGAAATGAAATAACCATTTTAAAAAAGCCTGGATTCCGTGTGCGCGGGAATCACGGAAGGGGCATGTTGACTGATAGCGGAAAGGTCGACGGCGGCGGATGATTCACTTTCCGGCATGTTCCATGTCGGCGACGATCGCGCGGGCGGCGACGACGGGATCTTTCGCTTCGATAATCGGCCGGCCGACGACGATGTAGTCGACGCCCGCGCGCACCGCATCTGCAGGAGTCATGACCCGCTGTTGGTCGTCACGGTTGCTCTCGGCCGGGCGAATCCCCGGCGTGACGATGATGAAGCGCCGGCCGCAAGCCGCGCGAATGTCAGCCACTTCATGGGGCGACGCCACCACGCCGTCCATGCCAGCTTCCTTGCTCAGCAGCGCCAAGCGCACGACTTGATCGGCGACCTTGCGCTCGACGCCAACCCGTTGGAGATCGGCTTGATTCAAACTGGTTAGCACGGTAACCGCCAGCATGATCGGCCTACGCCGCTTCTCTTGCCGGCACACCCGGCGCACTTCTTTCTCCGTCGTCCGCATCATCTCCAGGCTGCCGGAGGCGTGCACGTTGAACATCATCACGCCCAGGCGAGTTGCCTCGATGGCCGCTTTGGCGACGGTGTTGGGAATGTCGTGAAATTTAAGATCGAGAAAAACTTCGCCGCCGAGCTCCTGAATCAAGCGCACCGCTTGCGGACCGGAGTGGGTGAACAGCTGCTTGCCGATCTTGAACATGCCGACTTCCTTGCTCAGCAACCGGACCAAATCGGTCGCTTGGCTCAAGGTGTCGACGTCCAGCGCGACAATCAAACGCTCGCGCATGGAACCGCGCTTGCGCACCAGCTCGAGCTTGGAAATCATCTTAGGCCTGCAGGGACTGGTTGATGATGCCTTTAATCTGTTTCACCGCGTCGGCGAGTGGAATCTCGTCGGTCTTGCCGTCGCGCCGCCGGCGCAGTTCGACGATACCTTTTTCTAACCCCTTGGCGCCGATCGTCACGCGCAAAGGAATGCCGATTAAATCGGCGTCTTTGAATTTGACGCCAGCGCGCTCGTCGCGGTCGTCCAAGAGAACTTCGACATGCTGTTTTTGCAGATCGTGATAAAGCTGCTCGGCGGCGTCACGCAGATTCTGTTCTTTGTAGTTGATCGGCAAGAGCAGGACGTGAAACGGCGCGATGGAAAACGGCCAGATGATGCCATTGTCATCATGATTCTGCTCGATCGCCGCCGCCACCAAGCGGCTGATGCCGATGCCGTAGCAGCCCATTTCGATGGGCCGTTCGCGCCCCTCGGCGTCGAGATAGGTCGCGCCCATCTTCTTGCTGTACTTGGTGCCTAGATAAAAAACTTGGCCGACTTCGATGCCGCGGTGAGTTTCCAGCCGACCCTGGTCGCAGCGCGGACAAGGATCACCGCTGACGGCAAGGCGCAAATCGGCGAATGCCGACGGCGTGAAGTCGCGCTCTTGGTCGACCTGAATAAAATGCGTGTTGGCTTGGTTGGCGCCAGTGACCGCGCCGCGCATGCCTTGGACGCTCAAATCCGCCACCGCGCGCAGCTTTAGACCGATCGGGCCCAAGTAGCCGGGCACCACGCCGGTCGCCGCCGCCACCAAGGTTTCATCGGCCAAGGTGACTTCGAGGCAGCCGAGCACGGTGCGCAGCTTGAGCTCGTTGATTTCATGATCACCGCGCACCAGAGCCGCGACCCATTCGTCGCCGTCGGTCTTGTAGACCAAGGTCTTGATGAACTTGTCGGCGGATAATTTCAAAAACTCGGCCACATCCGCCACGCTTTTCTTCCCCGGCGTCGCGACTTTTTCCAATATCGGCGGTTCCTCGGCGAGATCGCGTCCCGCCGGCCGCCCGCCTTTGACTTCGGCTTTTTCGACGTTGGCCGCGTAATCACAACGGTCGCAGCTGACAATGGCGTCTTCGCCGGACTCGGCGAGCACTTGGAATTCATGCGATAGGCTGCCGCCGATGGCGCCGGTGTCAGCCTCCACCGGACGAAAGCGCAAATCGCAGCGCGTAAAGATCCGTTTGTAGGTCTGATACATGTTGTCGTACTCGCGCCGGCAGTCGTCGATGTCGGTGTGAAAGCTGTACGCGTCTTTCATGATGAACTCGCGGCCGCGCATCAGGCCGAAGCGCGGCCGGGGTTCGTCGCGAAACTTGGTCTGAATCTGATACAAGTTCATCGGCAGCTCGCGGTAAGAGCGCACCGAGCGGCGCACCAGATCGGTGACGATCTCTTCGTGGGTTGGACCGAGACAGAAGTCGCGCTCATTGCGGTCTTTGAAGCGCATTAACTCCTTGCCGTAGTATTCCCAACGGCCGCTCTCCTGCCACAGCTCCGCGGGCGAAGCTATCGGCATGAGCAATTCCTGCGCGCCGGCGCGGTCCATCTCTTGGCGCACGATGGTTTCGATCTTGCGGATGACTTTTAGTGCCAGTGGAAAATAATCGTAGATGCCGCGGCTGATTTGCTTAATGAAACCGGCGCGCACCAGCAGCCTGTGGCTGATCACTTCGGCGTCCGCCGGCACTTCCTTCAATGTCGGTATGAGGGTTTTGGTCCAACGCATAAATAATTCGTGAGCGCGATTTCGTGCAGCGGGAAAAGAAACTTAAGCGTCGGCAGCGGCTTGCTTCTCGGCGGCCTTTTCAGCGGCAAATTTTTCCACTTCTTCCATCAGCGCGTCGACGATCTCGGCTTCGGGAACCTTGCGGATAACTTCGCCCCTTTTGAAGATCAAACCGATGCCCTTGCCGCCGGCGACGCCGAGATCGGCGGCGCGCGCTTCGCCGGGACCGTTGACTTCGCAGCCCATCACCGCGACGTGGAGATTGAGATCGCCGTAGGGCAGCATTCTTTCTTCGACCTTTTTGGCGAGACCCACAAGGTCGACATCGGCCCGGCCGCAAGACGGGCAAGCGACGAAAGTCAAACCGTCCTTCTTGAGTCCGAGAGCTTTGAGAATCTCGCGGCCGACGCGCACTTCCTCGACCGGATCGGCCGCAAGCGAAACACGGATCGTGTCGCCGATGCCTTCGGCGAGCAGCGTGCCCAAACCCACGGCGGACTTGATCGTGCCCACCGTCGGCGTGCCGGCTTCGGTGACGCCCAGATGAAATGGATAGTCGACCTTATCGGCGAGTGCCCGGTAAGCTTCGATCATCATCAAGGGATCGGAAGCCTTGAGTGATATCTTGATCTCACGGTAGCCGACATCTTCAAGAATCTGAATATGCCGCAGTCCGCTTTCGACCATCCCGTCGACCGTCGGGCCGTTGTATCTTTGCAGCAGATCTTTTTCCAAGGAGCCGGCGTTGACGCCGATGCGAATGGGAATTTTGCGCTCCGACGCCGCCTTCACGATTTCTTCGACATATTTGCGCGCACCGATATTGCCGGGGTTGAGACGCAAACCATCGACGCCTTGCTCGATCGCAATCAGCGCCAATTTGTAATTGAAGTGAATGTCGGCGACCAGCGGAATGCGGATGCGTTTCTTGATTTCGCCCAGCTGCTCGGCCGCTTCGCGCACCGGCACGGCGCAGCGCACGATATCGCAGCCGGCGGCTTCCAACGACCAAATCTGCTGCACCGTGGCGCGCACGTCACGGGTATCGGTTTTGGTCATCGACTGAACGGTGATCGGCGCATCGCCGCCAACTGTGAGCTTGCCAATCTGTAACGGTCGGGTTTTTCGGCGCTGAATCATGGTTTAACTATAAAGAAGCGACGAGACCGGGTCAATCAGCAACAAAAACGATCCCTGCCGGTATTCCCGGATTCCGCAGTTGAGGTTCCGGTGTGGGCCGAGCGAGGCGCGAGCCTGGAGTAGTGAAGACACCCAACGCTGCGGTTACAAAGTCAGTTTGTTGCCTGCTCAGAGGCACAGTCCCATTGTCTTCGCTACGGAAGGGTCGCGCCTCGCTCGCTGTTTCGCTTTCAACTGGAAAATCCAGCTTCATTTGTGAGCAAATCACTGCGGCGATGGACCCTGTTCGGCATCCTTACAAACACGAGCACGAACCGCGATCACGTGTTTCGAATTACTCTTCTTTCTTCTCCGGCGTCGGCACCCCATTGGACCGCCCGCCGCGTCGCTGTGGCCGCGCCGCCGGCTGTTCTTGAGCCGCGGGTTTGGCTTCGCCTTGGTTCTTCCGGTCGCCTTCGGGAATGATCAGCAGCCTGCGATAGGATCCTTGACCGAGGCTTTTAGTGGTAACCCACGGATCGTCTTGCAGCGCCGCGTGAATGATCCGGCGGTCGGCGGCGCTCAGCGCATCCACGGTCACGGTTTTTCTCTGCCGCTTGGCTTTTTCGCCGAGACGCAGCGCCATATCCTCAAGTGATTTACGGCGCCGCTCGCGATAGTTTTCGATATCGATGACGATATGCGGTCCGTCGCTTCCCTGGCGCTCGCCGGCGATACGCCCGATGAGATATTGTAACGCTTCCAAGGTCTGGCCTTTCCGGCCGATCAACAACCCGCTGTCTGGGGCTTTGACCTCGAGAATAATCTCCGCGCCGTTCGCCGCGGATTTTTGTTCGACCGTCGCCGCCACGCCCATGTGCTTTAAGATTTCTCCCAGTGCGGTCAGCGCCTTTTCGATGATCGCCGAATAATCTATCGGCTCGACCGTTGTTGTCACCATCGCGTCCCCGGTCGGGTTAGCCACCGGCGACGCCGGCGTTTCCAATCCTTCGGCTATCTTTTGCTCATGATTCGACTTGCGCAGCGCGGCGCGCACCTTGGCTTTCTGCGCGCCGAATCCTAATATCCCCTTGCGCCCTTCGCTGATGATGTCGACCGTAACCTGATCGCGGGGAACACCGAGCAGCTTGAGCGCGTTGTCGATGGCGGCATCTATGGTATCGCCTTCGGTTTCCACGAAATCCATAAATCAGACCTTTCTGAAAGACGCCTATTTCTGGCCGCGGTTGATCCAGTACTGCTGCGCGATGCTAAGGATATTGTTGACCAGCCAGTACACGGTTAAACCGGCGGGAAACGACACGAACATGAAAGTAAACATCAACGGCATCAACATCATCATTTTTCTTTGATTGGGATCGCCAGCCGACGGCGTCATCCACTGCTGCAAAAACATGCTCCCACCCATCAAAATAGTGAGAATCGGGATGCCGAGATGCCAATCGTTAAAAGTAAAAGGCAGCGCCTGCCAGTCGGGCCGCGACAGGTCTTTAATCCACATGAACGGCGCATGGCGCAGCTCGATCGGCGTGCTGAGCGCATTATAAAGACCGATGAAGACGGGAAACTGCAAGACCATCGGCAAACAACCGCCGAGCGGATTGACGCCGTTGCGCTTGTAGAGCTCCATGATTTCGCGATTGAGCTTTTCCTTATCGTCGCCGAATTTCTCTTTGAGCTGTGCCATCTGCGGCCCCAGTTTGCCCATCGATTTCATCGACACCATGCTCTTGTGCGTCAAGGGCGCCATCAGCAGCTTAATCAGCACCGTGAGAATAATGATGTCGAGGCCGTAACTTGACGTAAGGCGATGGAAAAAATGCAGCACGTATAACAACGGCTTGGAGACGAAGCCGAAATAGCCGAAATCGATGGCCCGCTCGATGCCTTTGCCGACCGATTCCAATAGGTCGATCTCTTTCGGGCCGACAAATAGCGTATAGCGACCGTTACCCGCCGGCCCGTTGATCGCTGCCGTCAACGCTGTGCCGGCTTGGCGCACGGAAATTTTGTGTTGCGCGCCATTGTCGGGTAATAGGGCGATAAAAAAATAGGTATGACCGAAACCCGCCCAAGACACATCGCCGCTGAACTCAAGGCCTTTGATCGCTTCTTCTGGCAGCTCGCGCTTGATCTTGTTATCGACCAGCGCGATGAAACCTTCAAATGGCGCATCGTGATTGGGCACGGTATGATCGCTCTTGTCCGTAAGCAACACTTCGGCAACCTGAGCGCTGCCATCGGCGACTTTCGCATTCACGTCAAGACCGATGGAATAAGTTGCGCCGGCAAAAGTTAACGACTTGGTAATAACCGTTCCGCTCGGGGCTTGGCCTTGGAATACCAATGTTCCTTTGGCGGCGCCGGTTAATTTCAGATTGCCACCCTGCGCGGCATAGATAACGGCGCTGTCTTCGAATGGCGCGGCGCCTTGCAAGCGCACGCCTAAAGGCAGCGGCACACCTGCTGCAGCGGTGACAATCTCGAAAGGTGGACTTTTTTCGTCCGCCGAAGTGCGAAAGTTTTTGAACTTGAAACTCTTTAGCCGCGCGCCATGAGTGGTAAAGACGGCGCGGTAATTATCGGTGTCCACCGTGATGTCTTTGGCAGGCTGACCCTCAGGAGTCTCAATGGGCGCGGTTGGGCTCGGTGTCACCGCAGTCGTTGAAGTCACCGCAGCGGGCGCCGGAGTCTTCCCCGCATCGCTCTTTACGCTCGCTGGCGCTGGGCCATCCGTAGGCAGCGGGCCGTAGTAATAGTTGATGAACTGCTGGTAAGCGATCAGCACCAGCACCGAGAGAGTGATACCTATGAGTGCGCGTTTATCCATGGATCAATTAAATTCTCGATCGGGGTTTGAACCCCGCTGCCTATTAAAATTTTGCAAAGGGGATGCTCGCCCCCTTTGGAAACCCCATTTATTTGTGCCCGCCCCAAGAGGCGGGGTTTACTTATAATCAAAATCATTTCACTGGATCGTATCCGCCGCCGTGCCCTGGGTGGCAGCGCGCGATACGCCATAAACCGAAAAATATCCCCTTGAGGATGCCATGTTTTTCAATCGCTTGTTCGGCGTACGCCGAACAAGTGGGGTAAAACCGGCAGGACCGAGGCAACAACGGTGACAGCACCTCGCGGTAACCTAACAGAAGCAGTTTCAGCGCCCTCCGAATGATCTGCATCACGATGTGCGTTGAGCGCGCCGCGGCGGCATCATAGCTCGTTCGAGTTCACTGGCGATGCGCTTGCCGGCCAAAGTCGCTGCGTCGCTGCGTGCGATGATCAAAAAATCGGTGGCCTTGGGCAGATCGGCGCGGTGGCGGCGAAAAAATTCGCGCACCTGCCGCTTGATCCGATTGCGCACCACCGAGTTGCCAACCTTACCACTTACCGTGATCCCAAGCCGGCTCTCGATCACGTCATTGGATTTACTGATCACCACGAAGTGGGCCGATTGAAATTTGCTGCCGGTACGCGACAATTTTAAGAACTGGGGTCGTTTACGCAGGCGGGCCGTTTTCGGGAACCGTTCGCTGCCGGTCGGCGCCATGGGCCGTGTTTAGCTGCGGGCCCGTTTTGGCGGTACCGAAACCGTGAGCTTTTTCCGCCCCTTGGCCCGGCGCCGCCTGAGCACGTTGCGCCCGCCGGGGGTTTCCATGCGGGCGAGAAAGCCATGGGTGCGTTTTCTTTTCACGTTGCTCGGTTGATAGGTTCGCTTCATAGAAATAATACTCCCTCAGGCCGCCTCGACGGCCAAGTGGCTATTTGAATCATACCGGCCCCAACAAGTCAATTTTAGCCGGCTTCGGGCTTCAAGGAACGTTGCATTAGCTCGCGCACCGCCTCCGCCGGCTTTTTACCGGCGTAGAGCACCTCATACATCTGTTCAACGATTGGCATCTCGATGCCAAGGCGCCGGGCCAATGAAAAAAGCGACCGGGTATTGCGCACGCCTTCGGCCACGCTCGGGGTCGAGCCGGTAATCTCGCGCAAGCTTTTGCCGCCGGCAATCTGCAAGCCGACGCTGCGATTGCGGCTTAGGTCGCCAGCGCAAGTGAGAACCAAGTCGCCTAAACCCGGCAGGCCGGCAAGAGTCATGGGATCGGCCCCTAGGCGCGTCGCCAAACGGGTCATCTCGGCGAGCCCGCGGGTAATCAACGCGGCGCGTGCGTTCTGTCCTAAGCCCAGACCATCGCTAATGCCGGCGGCGATCGCTATGACGTTTTTCACCACGCCGCCGATTTGCACCCCGACTACATCCGTCGAGGTGTAAACCCGCAAGTTCGGCGTGTTTAAGCTCTCTTGAATCGTCTTGGCAACGGTTTCTGAATGGGCGGCCACGGTCACGGCAGCAGGGAGGCCGTGCGCCACTTCGATGGCAAAGGTCGGGCCAGACAGGAATGCGAACCGGTTTTTTTGAGCTTCGCCGAGAATATCGGCGAACAGTTCACCCATGGTCAAGAGCCTAAATTCTTCCAAACCCTTGGTGCCACAAAGCAGCAAAGTCTCGGCGGCGATTAAATCGGCAGCTTCGGCGAAAACTTCCCGTACCGCGTGGGATGGCACGGCACAGATGATTAAATACTTGTTGGCAACCGTCAGCTCTAACGATTGAGTCGCCTTGATGTTGCTGGGAAGGGCTACGCCGGCTAGATAGACTCGATTCTCACGCCACTCAGTAATGTCCTGATAGCAAGCCGCACCGTGGCACCAAAGCGTTACTCTTTCGCCTCTGTCCGCAAGCACTTTCGCCAGCGCGGTACCCCAGGCCCCCGCGCCGACAACTCCGATTTCTCTAACCATGCCGATCTAAAGCCGCCGATTAGATCCTAGATTGAATCCAAATCTTTTTTTTGAATTTTTAATTTTGCCTTTTTACTTGCTATTGCTCCCCGCCTTCGCCCTCTTCCTCTTCTTCCTTCTCCGCCAAGCGCGCCAACGAAACCACCCGTTCACCTGCTTCGAGATTGATCAAGCACACCCCTTGCGTGTTGCGGCCGATGACACGGATGTCTTTGATGCGCAGACGAATGATCTTGCCGGCATTGGTTACCAGCATCAGCTGGTCATCCTCGGTCACTTGCTGCACGCCGACGACCCGGCCAGTCTTATCCGTGGTCTTCATCGTGATGATGCCCTTACCGCCGCGCGACTGCAGCCGGTATTCATCCATCTCGGTGCGCTTGCCGAAGCCGCCGTCGCTCACAGTGAGCACGTCGAAGCCGCGGGTCAGAATCTCCATGCTGACGACCTGATCCCCTTCATCGAGCCGCATACCGACGACGCCGAAACTGCCCCGTCCGGTAGATCTAACCTGTTCTTCTTTGAAGCGAATCGACTGGCCCTCCGCCGTGGAGAGAATTAATTCCTGTTGTCCATCCGTCTGGCGCACGCCGATCACCTCGTCGCCATCTTCCAGGCCGATGGCGCGAATGCCGCTGGACCGCGGATTGGCGTAGGCCATCAGTTCGGTCTTCTTGATCAAACCTTTCTTGGTCGCGAAAATGATATAGCGCCCTTCCTGAAACTCACGGACGGTAAGAAACGCCGAAATCCTCTCGCCCGGCTCAAGGTTGAGCAGATTGACGATCGGCTTGCCCCGGGCCGCCCGGCTCGCCTGCGGCAGCTCATGAACTTTGATCCAGTACACTTTGCCGATGGTGGTGAAAAAAAGAATGTAGGAGTGCATGGACGCGATGAACAGATACTCGACGAAGTCTTCTTCCTTCGTCGTGGTGCCGATCTTGCCCTTGCCGCCGCGCCGCTGTGCCCGGTAAAGCGTAACCGCGTTGCGCTTGATGTAGCCCTCATGGGAGATCGTCACCGCCATGTCTTCGTCGACGATCATGTCTTCGATGGAAATCTCATCGGAATGCTCGACGATCTGGGTGCGCCGCTCGTCGCCGTACTTGTCCTTAATTTCTTTGAGCTCGCCGACGATGATTCTGTAAATCTCCCTCTCGTCGGCGAGAATCGCCCTGAGCTTGGCGATCAACTCAAGCGTCTCGCGGTGCTCTTCCATGATCTTGTCGCGCTCTAAACCGGTCAAACGCTGTAAACGCAAATCCAAGATCGCCTGGGCTTGAAGCTCGCTCAAACCGAAGTGGGTCATCAAACCTTCCCTGGCGACGCGCGGATCCGGGGAATTGCGGATCAACGAGATCACCGCGTCGAGATTGTCGAGCGCGATGCGATAGCCTTCTAAAATATGCAGCCGCTCTTCCGCCTTGCGCAGGTCGTAGGCGGTGCGCCGGGTCACCACTTCCTTACGGTGGTCGAGAAAACACTTGAGCGCTTCTTTGAGGTTTAAGAGCTTCGGCTTGCCATCGACGATGGCGAGCATGTTGATGCCGAAAGAGTCTTGCAGCGCGGTATGTTTGTAGAGCTGGTTGATGATGATTTCCGCCATGGCGTCGCGTTTGAGCTCGACGACGATGCGCATCCCCTCGCGGTCCGACTCGTCGCGCAGATCGGCGACCCCTTCGAGCTTCTTTTCCAGAACTAAGTCACGAATCTGTTCGATCAACCGAACCTTGTTCACTTGGTAAGGAATTTCACTGATGATGATCTGTTCCTTGCCCGTGCGCTTGACGGTTTCGGTGAAGGCTTTGCCGCGCATCTGGATGATGCCTTTGCCTTCGTTGTAGGCCTGGATGATCGGCTCGCGGCCGTGAATAAAACCCGCCGTGGGAAAGTCCGGGCCGGGAATATGGCGCATCAATTGTTTGATCGTCAGCTCCGGATTGTCGATCATGGCAACCAAGGCGTCGATCACTTCGCTGAGATTATGCGGTGGAATGTTGGTCGCCATGCCCACCGCAATCCCGGCCGAACCGTTAATCAGTAAGTTGGGAATGCGCGACGGCAATACCGACGGCTCTTTGAGCGTGTCATCGTAGTTGGCGGTGAAATCGACGGTCTCTTTCTCAATGTCGGCGAGCATCTCCTCCGCCAGCGGCGTCATGCGGATCTCGGTGTAACGCATGGCCGCCGGATTATCGCCGTCGATGGAGCCAAAATTCCCCTGGCCGTCGACCAGCGGGTAACGCAGGTTGAAATCCTGCGCCATGCGCACGATCGTGTCGTAGATCGCCGTGTCGCCGTGGGGATGATACTTACCCATGATATCGCCGACCAACCGAGCCGATTTCTTATAAGGCCGGTCGGAGCTATTGCCAGCGTCATACATGGCGTAGAGCACCCGGCGATGCACGGGCTTTAACCCGTCGCGAACATCGGGCAGCGCGCGACTGATGATGACGCTCATGGCGTAGGCCATGAACGATTCGCGCATTTCCTCTTCGATGTAGACGGGAACTTTTTGCGGTCTAATCGTCGCTTCCATGAAACACTCGCCTGTTAGAGTTGCTTCGAGATGCTAAGTCTTCAAACGGCTTGAACGTTTTGAACTATTGGAACGGCTTGAACGACTTTTAGATGTCGAGATTCTTAACCGTCAGCGCATGCTCTTCGATGAATTTGCGGCGTGGTTCAACTTCATCGCCCATCAGGATCGAGAAAATATCATTGGCCTCGACCGCGTCTTCGACCCGCACCTGCAAGAGCACCCGTGTTTCCGGGTTCATCGTAGTTTCCCAGAGCTGTCCGGGGTTCATTTCGCCGAGGCCTTTATAACGTTGGACCGCCAGCCCCTTCTTACCGCTCTCCATGAAATAGTGGAACACCTCCGTCAGGGAGCGCAGCTGCGCCTTTTGCTCGCCGTTCTCCACCGCGTAAGGCGGCATGCCACTGCTGATCAGATCGTTAAAAAGTTTTCTGATTTCCTTGAACTCCGGGCTGACGAGAAATTCCCGATCGATGACCGTCTGGAATCCGGTGCCGTTGGCGCGCGTGGAAACGATCAGCTTGAAACAATTATGCTCGACGTCTTCCTCGAGCATGCAGGACAGCGGCGACTGTTCAGGTGCCACCAGGGCAACGTACGAAGCCAAACGACCTTCAAGCGCTTGGAGCGCCTTTTCGTCTCGCAACGTCTCTTCGCCAAAACCGTCTTCGAGCAGCAGGGCTTCGACCACATTACGGTTTTTCTTTTTGTTGCGCGCGATCATGGCCATCAGCTTTTCCCAACGGGAAATCTTCTTGATGAAACTTTGCAGCGGCAGGCCGGCGATGCCATTGCCGTTATTGGTGGAACGCAGCCGAACGTCTTCGGTGCCGAGCTCAATAAGATAATTGTCGAGCGACGGCTCGTCTTTGAGATAACGCTCTTGTTTGCCCTTTTTGACTTTGTAGAGCGGCGGCTGAGCGATGTACAAATAACCCCTTTCAACGAGCTCCGGCATCTGACGGTAAAAAAATGTCAGCAGCAAGGTGCGAATATGCGAGCCGTCGACGTCGGCGTCGGTCATGATGATGATCGAGTGATAGCGCAGCTTCGCTTGGTCGAAATCTTCTTTCACGCCGGTGCCTAACGCTGTAATCATCAGGCGGATTTCCTGCGACGAAATCATTTTGTCGAAGCGCGCTTTTTCGACGTTGAGGATTTTTCCCTTCAACGGCAGAATCGCCTGGTTGCGCCGGTCGCGGCCTTGTTTCGCCGAACCGCCGGCAGAATCGCCTTCGACGAGATACAATTCGCTCAGAGCCGGATCGCGCTCTTGGCAGTCGGCAAGCTTGCCCGGCAAAGAGCCGGAATCCAACGCGCCTTTGCGCCGGGCCAAGTCTTTGGCCTTGCGCGTCGCCTCGCGCACGCGCGCGGCCTCGACACCTTTGTTAACGATTTTTTTCGCGTCGGCTGGATGTTCGCTTAGGTAACTGCCAAACTTCTCGTTGACCAGCGCCTCAACGATACCTTTTACTTCGCTGTTACCGAGTTTGGTTTTGGTTTGCCCTTCGAACTGCGGTTCGGGAACTTTCGCGCTGATCACCGCGGTTAAGCCCTCGCGCACGTCGTCGCCTTGTAAATTCTCTTCGTCTTTTTTGAGCAGGCCGCCGCTGACGGCGTAGCTGTTGATCGAGCGCGTGAGCGCCGAGCGGAAACCGATCAGATGGGTGCCGCCTTCGATGGTGTTGATGTTGTTGCAGAACGAGAAGACATTTTCCGTGTAACCATCGTTCCACTGCATGGCGATTTCGACTGCGACGCCGTCCTTCTCGCCCTCGAAGTGCACCACCTTAGCATGGATCGCGCTCTTGGCGCGGTTCAAATGCTCGACAAACGACAACAGACCGCCTTTGTAGAAAAACTCGTGCTTTTTCTGCGAGCGCTCGTCGTCGATGGTGATTTTGACGCCGCTATTTAAAAAGGCCAACTCGCGCAAACGTTGAGAGAGAATATCGAAGCTATACTCAGAGACCTCGAAAATCTGACTGTCGGGCTTAAACGTGACGCGCGTGCCGCGCTCTTTCGACTTGCCCACTTCCTTGAGCGGTGCTTGCGGGTCACCGCGCGAGTAACTCTGTTGGTAAACCTTGCCGTCGCGTTTGATTTCAACTTCCAATGTCTCCGACAAGGCGTTGACCACCGAGATGCCGACGCCGTGCAAACCGCCGGATACTTTGTAGGAAGCCTTGTCGAATTTGCCGCCGGCGTGGAGTTTGGTCAGCACGACTTCCGCTGCGGAAATTTTCTCGGTTGGATGGATGTCGACAGGAATGCCGCGACCGTTGTCGACGACGGTGACGCTGTTATCGATATGAATTTTGACGTCGATGGTGTCGCAGTACCCCGCCAAGGCTTCGTCGATGGAATTATCGACAACTTCATAAACCAGGTGATGCAGACCCCGCTCGCTGGTATCACCAATATACATGCTGGGCCGCTTTCGGACCGCTTCGAGGCCTTCTAAGACCTTGATATTTTCCGCGCCATATTCCGAATTCGGTGGGATTTCTGATTCAGCCATTTGCACCTAAGGTTAAGTTATATTTTTTCTTGAAAAGTTCTGGACTTAGGACGATTTATCAGCGCTTTTGATAGTACCGGAAAGCACCCCAAAAGTAAAGCGGAGGATGGTCTCTAACCGACTAATTTATAAGCGAAAAGATAAGATTTTCCGGGCCGGCGGAAAAACCCGCCAAAAAGTCGCCCCGTGGCCGTTAAATCGATTGACAGCGTTAGGGGCGCTGAGCGAAAAGGAATGCCATGCAAAGCCTGATTGCGGCCTTTAAATACTTAACCATTGGGGGACGCTTAATTCCGAAGCAGCCGGCGCCCGAAGCGATCGGCGCGGCGGCACTATACTTTCCCGTGGTCGGTTTATTTTTGGGACTGGTGCTGGCGTTACTCAACTATGGTTTAGGCCTCTATCTCGAATCCCGACTGCTGAGCATTTTTCTGATCGGATTTCTGGTGATCGCCACGGGCGCGGTTCATTACGATGGAGTCCGGAAAACTTTCGACGCTTTGCTCTTGGATCGGATCGGCGGATCCGCCACACGAGAAAATACTTTCGGCACTATCGCCGTTCTTTTGCTGATTCTATGCAAGATCCGGGCGGTCGACATTTTAGACGATAAGATCGCCTGGAGTTTGCTCCTGACACCCGCGTTTGCGCGCTGGACGTTGGTGATTTTCATTTGCGGCTATCATGATCGCTGCGAAGAAACGGCACGCCGGATTGCTGAAAACGTGCGCTTCTGGCATCTACTGGTGACGACCACCGCGATCCTTGGCCTCGCCTTTTCCTTGTTGGGCCGTAAAGGATTGTGGATCGGGCTCTCCTTGTCGGTACTAGCTTTACTCGCGCGCAGCCTGTTGCATCGACGTCATGCGGTTCTCACCCACGACAATTTTGGCGCCGTGATTGAGTTGAGCGAAATGTTGAGCTTGGTCCTGCTAGCTTCGCTCTGATCGAGAATTTTTCGCTTCGACTCCATGGAACTTTTCACGCCGCTCGCTCCCCGCGGCGGTGATTAATTTCATCCTCACCGAGAAATACCGCCAAGACCCAGGTCTGGCCGCATCCATCGTCGTCATCAGCACACTGATCTCGGTATTTTCAATTCCCTTGGTGTTTTGGCTGATTCTTTAACGTCAAATTGTCCCAACTATCGCGAAATTGATTTTGTCGCTTGACAGGTCGAATCACTCATTGTAATTTTCGCCTGAATTAGTTCACCGCTCTAGGTTCAAAGGGAAGTCCGGTGCAAGTCCGGCGCGGTCCCGCCACTGTGATGGCCACGAAAGCCGCAATCACGCCACTGTTTGCTTGAATGGGAAGGCGCGGCGAGTAGATAAAGCCTAAGTCAGGAGACCTACCTAGAGCACAATGACCGGCCTCTCCGGAGAAGAGAGAAAGGTTTCTCAATCTTTCCCATCTAACTTGTTGCGGCCG
>CAYZJE010000598.1:0-4423 GCA_964478485.1 uncultured Syntrophobacter sp.
CTGTAGGGGCAGACCTTCGTGTCTGCCCTCTTCAACCACCGTAACAAAAGACCGGGCAACCACATAGGGTTGCCCCTACTTAGCGCATCTCGATGACCGCAACAAGTCGCGGCAAAACTCATTTTAGCTTCGCCCAAAATCTCCACGTCAGGATGAGTCCGGTGGCGCAGAGCGCGGCGGCGGTAACGAACATTGGCCGATAGCCGGCGAAGTCAACCACCAAACCACTGATCAGCGCGCCGGTGCCGTTGCTGAGCGGGAAGGCGGTGGAGAAACTCGCCATCGCCCGGCCGCGCCGTTCTGCCGGCGCGGCCGCCATCGCCATCGCCATGATGCGCGCGCCGCCGATGGCTGCTCCCGTGTACCAAAGGGCGCCGCTAAGAATCAAACCGCTGAGATCGCCGGCAAACGGCATGAGCAGCAATGCGGTGGTTTCTAACCCAAACGCGATCAACAGCGAGCGGCCGGCGCCGAGCTTGTCGGAGAAGCGTCCCAAGAGCGGTCGCGCCAGCGCGCTGGTCACGCCCGCGGCCACGTAATACCAAGCGAAGTGACTGACGCCGAGCTGGCGCGCGTAGAGCACGACGAAACTCGAGAAACAGGGCAGAGACAAATTCAACGTAAAAATAAGCAAGGCAGCGGAAAGAATCGGCCGGTCGACGACGTTTAGAATATCGCGCCACCACGGATCGGCGCTGACAAGATTTTTTACCAGTGTCCGTCGCGGCGTGCCCCGTGATAACGCCCACGCGGCGGCCGCGCCCAGCGATACCAACGTCATCGCAAACAAGAACACAACGTCGAAGCCACCGGCCGGAGCGTCGAGGATCCAGAGGGCAACGGCCGGGAAGATGATCGTGGCGCTTGACTGCACACCACCAAAGTATCCGGAAGCCTCGCCGCGCCGTTCTTGAGGCGCAGCATTGGCCAACAGCGTATAACCGGCGGCGGCCATGCTCGACCAGCCGATGCCGCGCAAGGCGTTGGAAAAAATCACCGCGGCGTTAAACGGCATGAAGCAAAAGATAATGCTCGCCGCTTGCCCGATCATGCCGATGACCATCACGCCGGTCTCGCTCCAGCGGTCAACCCAGTAACCGATGATCGGCCGGGAAATCACGCTAGTGACGCCGAAAGCAGCGATCACCAGCCCGACAATGAACGGTGAGCCGCCGAGCTGGGTGATGTAGAGCGGCAGTGCCGGTTGCAAGGCGAAGTGCTGCGCGTAACCGAGAAACTCAGCCAAGCAGAGCAGCGCGAAGGCGCGCGTCCAGATGGAGCCGGCGGTTGGTGCAGAGGGCATCGTTGTTGTCTAGCACGCTGCCGGGAGAAACTCATGGGGCGGCGGAGGATTGGAGTGGTGGAGTGGTGGAGTAATGGAGCGATGGTTGGTCGAGGATGGAGGATGGAGGATCAAGGGATGATCGAGGGTGGATGATCGAGGATGGAGGATCGCGCTGGAGAAATATTACTGAGCGTTTGGCGCAGTAATGCGAGCGATTCTGTCAGCTGGTTGGCGATTGTAGTTTTGACGCGTTGGCTTGGGCGAAGACTAATCCGGCGGCTTGCAGAGTGGCGAGGATTAGAAACATGCCGACATAACCTGCGACATCGATGGCGGCGCCGATGAGAAGCGAGCCGATGCCGTAGCTCAGCGGGTAGGCGACCGAAAAAGTCGCCATCTGTTTGCCGCGCCGTTTGGGATCGGCGCGTTCGACGGCGAGCGCCAAGGTGGTCGAGCTGCCGATGGCATTGCCGAGCATATAGAGCGCGCCAGAGAATATCACGCCGATCAAGTTAGACATCACGGTGAACAGCAGCAATGCGATGACTTGCAAAGAAAAACCGGCGGCGACCGAGCGGGCGCGGCCGATCTTGTCGGACAAACGGCCGAGCAGCGGGCGGCCCAACATGCTGGTGACGCCAATGGCGACGAAGTAGGCGGAGAAATTGACGATGCCCAGCTCGCGGGCGTAGAGAATGATGAAATTGGTTATCGCCGGCAGCGAGAAATTGAGCCAGAGCAGCAAGAGCGACGGCAGCAAAATTTCCGGTTCGACAAAATGAAATATTTCTCGCCACCAGTGGGTGGCGTCACCGGCTGATGGCGTGCGGCGCGGTCGGGTTACCGAGGATGCCATCATGAAACCGGTGAGCGCGCCGGTGATGGAGAACAACGCCGTGACAATGAAGACTGCACTGTAGCCGCCGAAGGAGGCGTAAAGGAGCCAGAGCGCGATCGGCGGAAAGAATATCTGCGCCGAGCTTTGCACGCCGCTGTAAAGTCCGGACGCCGCGCCGCGCTTGGACTGCGGTGCGATCAGGGCGAGCAGCGAGTAGCCGCCGGTATTCAAACCGGCCCAGCCGACGCCGCGCAAGCCATTGGCCAGCGCCGTGGCTGGGATGAACGGAATGAAGCAAAGAAAGATGCTCGCCGCTTGAAACAGCAGGCCGGCGATCATGACGCCGGCTTCGCTCCAGCGATCGGCCCAATGGCCGACCACGGGCCGTACGATGACACTGGTGACGGCGAAGCAGGCGAGCACGATGCCGACGACGGACGGCGAACCGCCGAGCTCGGTTAAGTAAAGCGGCAGCACCGGCGCCAGCATGAAATGCTGCGCGTAGCCGAGCAACTGCGCAGCGCAAAGCAGGATGAAAGTTTTCGTCCAGATGGTATCGGAAGGATTGGCCATTTAAATTAAATTGATTTTTGTATACGGATGGATTTGAGTTTCTCACTCCCCGGTCACCCTGAGGTTCTCGAAGGGTGACCTCTTCGAGCTAACCTGGACACTTCAGCCCAATCACCTCGCATCAGCGCTTCCTTCTTTTTCCGACTCCAACCTTTGATTTGCCGTTCACAGGTCAACGCCTCTTCCCGAGTCGGAAATTGCTCGGAGAATATGAATTTCACCGGAAGCCTCGTCGAAGTGTAGCCACCGTATTCGACACTCGCATGTTTAGCTAACCGTAGCTCAAGATCATCGGTATGACCCGTATAGTACGAGTCATCGGCACAGCGCAGCATATAAACCCAAAAACTCATTTCGGAAACTCTCTGATTTCAGTTCGTTGCTCTGTGCTCTCGTCCACACGATTTTCGGAACCCTTCGACAGGCTCAGGGCGAACGGACAAGAATGAGGCATTTGAGCTGAATTGGATTGTCGCAAAGTTTGTTCGATCATATAAACGATAATTTCGCTTCAGATCGTCGAGAAAACACTGCGGCCCGCCGAACTATTTCAGCCGGGCGCGATTGACGATGGTGATCACGAGCCCGCCTGCGGCGATCGCCGCGCCGATCGCGTACATCCAGAAAAAGCCAGCCCATTGAACCAGACTGCCGCAGAGGAGCGCGCCGACGCCATTGCTCAGGGGCAGGGCGACGGAGAACGTCGCCATCGCTCGGCCGCGCCGTTCGGGTTTGGCTTGTTCCATGGCGATCGCCAGAGTGGTCGAGCTCGACATCGCCAAACCCAACATGTAGAGCACGCCTGAGATCATCAAGGCAATTAAATTCGCGGCGTACGCCAGCATTAACAGAGCGAGCGCTTGCAGGACAAAGCAGGCGAGCAGCGCGCGGCGCCGGCCGATGTTATCCGATACTTTGCCGAGCAGCGGCCGAGCGAGAATGCTGGTGGCGCCGCTGGCCGCGTAGAACCAACCGATATTAGCGACGCCGATCTCGCGGGCGTAGAGAACCAAGAAACTCGCCACCGCGGGAAAAGTGACATGGGAGAAAAACGATAGCGCTGAGGCGAGAATAATTTCGCGGTCTAAGACGTTAAAAATCTCACGCCACCACGGCGCGGCGTCGCCGCCCTGTGTATTTCGAATTTTCTTGGGCGCGTGGCGCGCCAGCAGCGCGCTCATGCATGCGCCGATGGCCGCCAGTGCGATGGCGACAGCGAAAACGACATTGAAACCGCCAAAAGGTTTTTCGATCAACCACAGCGCCACGGCCGGCAGCAAGATCGTGCCGCTCGCCTGAACGCCGCTGTAGTATCCGGAAGCTTCGCCACGCCGCGCCGGCGGCGCGCTCAAGGCTAACATCGAATAACCCGCGGCGCTCATCGCCGCCCAGCCGAGGCCGCGCAGCGCGTTGGCGAACATGGTGGCTGCGGCTGACGGGATGAAACAGACAAACACCGCGGCGGATAATAAGGATAGTCCGCAAATCGATACGCCCGGTTCGGACCAGCGGTCGGCCCAAGCGCCAATCAGCGGGCGAAACACGACGCTGGTCACGGCGAAGCAGGCGAGCACGAGCCCAACTTTGAATGGCGTGCCGCCGAGGGAAGTGATGTAGAGCGGAAAGGTTGGCTGCAGCAGCGCATGCTGCGACGAGCCAAAAAATTGCGCGCAGCAGAGCAAGATAAACGTGCGCGTCCAGAGAGGTGCAGATTGAGTCGCAGTCAT
>CAYZJE010000599.1:0-2372 GCA_964478485.1 uncultured Syntrophobacter sp.
TGCCGTCGTGCTCGACAAGCCGGTCCGCCACACCGGCCCCTGGGGCATGGCGACCCTCGAAGTCTGTCTGGCGATCATTGAGTCAGCGAAGGAGAGAAAGGAAATTTATCTAAAACACCAAGTGCCGGCGCCGGAGGAAGACTAAAACAATCGAAAAAGCACGAAGCACGAAATCCTAAACAAACCCAAATGACCAAATACCCAATGTTTCAAACGGCTCCGATCCGGATTCCGCGTTTTGAACATTTCCGGTTTTCTGATTGTTTGGGTGTTCGTTTGTTTCGAATTTAGATATTCGGATTTCGAATTTAGACTCGTTAATTGCTTGAAGCGATTAACACTTTAGAAGTTGCTCTGTTTAAATTTTAAAAATAACAATCAAAGGAGTCACCCATGCATAACAATCAAACCACCGTCGACGTTCACGGTCACATGACCACGCCCGCCGTGTTTCGCCAGTTCCTGGCCGAAACCGTGTCGCAGAACACGCCAAACCGAAAACTGGATATGAGCGATGATCAGCTTGAAGCCGCGCAGCAACGCCATTTGAAATTCATGGACGAGCGCGGCATCGACGTCCAGCTGATCGGCCCGCGACCCATCGCCATGTGGCACTGGATGCGGCCGTTCTTGCAGGACTTCTGGGCCAAGACGACCAACGACGTGATCGCGCGCATCGTCAAGTTGCATCCCGACCGTTTCCGTGGCATGGCGCAGTTACCGCAGTCGAGGGACAAAGACACGCGCAACTGCTTGCCTGAATTTGAACGCTGCATCAAAGAGCTTGGCTTCGTCGGCGCGTATTTGAATCCCGACCCGGCCGGCGACAAGCAGACGCCGGGCGTGCACGAAGAATATTGGCATCCGCTCTACGACAAGGCCGTGCAGCTGGACGTGCCGCTGATGGTGCACCCGTCGACAACCTACGACAAACGCTTGGAGGTCATCCCGGCCAACTACCAGATGAACAACTATCTGGAAGAGTTCGTCGCCATGCAGCTCTACATGCACAGCAAGATCTTTCAGATCTTTCCCAAACTAAAAATCGTCGTCTGCCACTGCGGCGGCGGACTGCACCGCTTCATCGCCACCGACCACCATGTCGGCCAAGGCGATTTCAGCAAAAACCTTTTCTACGATTCCTGCGTTTACGATGTCCACTATCTGGAAGCCGGGATCAAACAACGGGGCGTCGATCAAATCCTCTTCGGCACCGAGTCGCCCGGCTCCGGCGGCGCGGTTCGTCCCGACACCGGCCGCCCGTCCGATGACATGATTCCGGTGATCGACAGCCTGGGCTTCTTGAGCGCCGAGGATAAGCTCAAAATTTTCCAGAAAAATCCATTGAAGGTGTTTACCAAAGTGAAGATATAGGAAGGTCGAGGATCGATGATGGAGGATTGAAGATCGAAAAATGCCATCCTCGATCCTCCATCTTCCATCCTCGACGATTTGCTCGCAGACGATGCAGCAGTGACAACAAAGACAACGGAGAGATAAATGGCTTACAAAAACGTCAACAAGTCGGTGCCGCGGATCGAAGGCGCGGAGAAAGTTTCCGGCAAGATGCGCTATGCGGCGGACTTGGATTTTCCCAATGCGCTGGCGGCGAAGATTCTGCGCACGTCGCTGCCGCACGCACGAATTCTCAGCATCGATACCAGTAAAGCGCTGAAGCTGCGCGGCGTGCGCGCGGTCATCACCGGCGCGGACGTGGGTAGCGTGATGGTTGGCTTGCGCATGAAAGACATGCCGCTGCTCGCGCGGGACCGGGTGCGCTACGTCGGCGAGCCGGTGGCGGCGGTGGCCGCTGATAGCGACGAGATCGCTGAAGAGGCATTGAATTTGATCGACGTGCAGTACCAAGAGTTGCCGTACGTGACTGACCCGCTGCAAGCGATCGCACCGGGCGCGCCGGTGCTGCACGACAATCCCGCCGCCTACAAGAACGCACCGGAACGGGACATTGATTTGCCGAACGTGCAGTCCTACGGCAAGTGGTCCAACGGCGATCTCCCCGCCGGCTTCAAAAAAGCCG
Source organism: uncultured Syntrophobacter sp. (assembly GCA_964478485.1). GTDB lineage: Bacteria > Desulfobacterota > Binatia > UBA9968 > UBA9968 > DP-20. The sequence goes on from CAYZJE010000599.1 coordinate 2,039, forward strand.
CGCGCGTTTTCGAGCACACCTTTCGCACGCCGCTGGGGTTTCACGGCTACCTCGAGCCTCACGCTTGCACCGTGCAGATCCATGACGACGGCCGCGTCGAGATATGGGCGTCGAACAAAGCGCCTTTCACGTTGCGCGCCCGTTTTGCCCGCGACCTCGGTCTCGACGAAGCGAAAGTCAAAGTGCACATCCTGCCGGTCGGTGGCGACTTCGGCGGCAAGACTTCGGTCGTCGAAGCGCCGGTGTGCTATTTTCTCGCGCAGAAAACCAAGAAGCCGGTCAGGATGGTTTTGCAATATACCGAAGAGTTGACCGCGATCTCGCACCGCCACCC
>CAYZJE010000600.1:0-15172 GCA_964478485.1 uncultured Syntrophobacter sp.
GCTTAACGCGATGGGTGAAAAATTGCGCGAGATCGACCGGCTCAAAGCGGACTTTTTTGCATCCATGTCCCATGAGTTGCGCACGCCCCTGACCTCGATCAAGGAAGGCACCGGTCTCCTGCTCGAAGGGGTCGGCGGGCCAATTACGGAAAAGCAACAAAAGCTCCTGAGAATTCTAACCGAGGAGAGCAACCGTTTGATCAGCCTGGTTAATTCGCTGTTGGATATCTCCAAAATGGAAGCGGGCATGATGTCCTATGACTTCACCGTCGCGAATTTCGATCCGTTGCTCAAGCGAGCCGTGGTCGAGATCGCGCCGTTGCTTGAGGCCAAGCAAATTGCGCTTGAAAGCGGCATCGATGGATCGCTGCCGATGGTGCGCATGGACACCGAGAGAATTCTTCAAGTGCTGCGCAACTTGCTTGGCAATGCCGTCAAGTTTACCCCCAAGGGCGGCAAAGTCCGCATGGTTGCGAAAGCAGCTGATGGCAATTTGGAAGTTTCGGTGCAAGATTCGGGGCCGGGAATTGACCCGCAGAGCTTGCTATCGATATTTGAAAAGTTTAACCAAGGAGATCGGCAAAACGCTACCGCACGCTTGGGCACGGGGCTCGGCTTGGCGATTGCTCAGAGCATTATCTTATCTCATGGTGGAAAAATATGGGCGGACAGCCAGTTAGGGCATGGCAGCAAGTTTATTTTTATCTTGCCCTGTTAGTTCTTTTAGCCGGCTGTAGCGCCATGGACGATCTCGAGCGGCGGCGGGAAGTGCGCGAAGCGCTCGCCAGCGGCGATCAGCTGTTCGCCAGCGGCGATTTTGCTGGCTCGTTAAAAGCCTTCGAGAGCGCAGCCGAGAACGCGCGGGACCAAGCGCCGGCCGATGCGGCTTGGTACAAGATGGGGCTGATCTATTTGCATCCGCGCAATCCCCAAAAGGACCGTCATCAAGCGATCGGTTCATTTAGCCGCGTTTTTAGCGGTTTCCCAGAGAGCTCGTGGGCGGACCAGGCGAAAATTTGGGTCGATGTGTTGAAGGAAGCGGAAGAGGCGACTCGGGATCTCGAAAGATCGAAGGAGACCATCGAAGCCTCGCGTCAGGAAGCCGAGCACAACCGTCAAGCGCTGGAGAAGTCCAAACAGGAAATCGAAAAGTCGCGCCAGGAAATTGAACGGGCCAAACAGATCATCGAAAAGTCCCGCCAAGTAGACATTGAGATCGAAGAGAAGCGGCGCGTCAGGGGACGATAGAAAGGGCCATGGCACAGGGTCATATACTGGTCGTCGACGATAATCCGAATTTGCTCGAGCTGATCAAGATGCGTCTCGAGTCGGCGGATTATCGGGTGAGCGCCACCGCGAAAGAGGCTACCGCGTTGAGCTTGCTCAGGGAGCAGGTGTTTGATCTGTGTATCGTCGATTTGATGTTGGCTAACGGCGACGGCCTGACGTTGATGGATCAGATTCGCACGATCCGGCCCGACGTGCCGACCATCATTCTAACCGCGCACGGCACGATCGAGAGCGCCGTCGAGGCGATGCGCCGCGGCGCTTACAGTTATTTGACCAAGCCATTTGAACGCAGCGATCTCTTATTGCAGATTGAACGGGCGCTCGAGCATCGCAAGCTTAACTGGGAGATCAAGCGACTCAAGGAGTTGCTCAATGAGCGATTTAACTTCGCCAATATTATCGCCCACAGCGCCAAGATGCGCGCGATTATCGACGTCGTGATGCGTATCGCCAGCCTCGACTCGACGGTGTACATCGACGGCGAGAGTGGTACCGGCAAGGAGTTGATCGCCAAGGCGATTCATCTGGCTAGCGAGCGCAAGGACAAACCGTTTGTCGCGCTCAATTGTGCGGCTTTGCCGGAAACGCTGGTCGAAAGCGAGCTATTCGGCCATGAAAAAGGCGCGTTTACCGGCGCGATCAAAAGCACCAAAGGCCTGTTCACGCAGGCCCATGGCGGGACGATCTTCTTAGACGAGATCGGTGATATGCCGCTGGCAACCCAGTCCAAGTTGCTGCGGGTCCTACAGGAACGGCAGTTTTGTCCCGTTGGCAGCGAAGTCGCGGTGGCGGTGGACGTGCGCGTGATCGTTGCCACCAACAAAGATCTCGAAGAGCAGGCGAGAAAAGGCTTGTTCCGCGATGATTTGTTTCATCGGATTCATGTGATTCCGATTCATCTGCCGCCGCTGCGCGAGCGCAAAGAAGATATCGTGCCGTTGGTCGAACATTTTCTGAAAAAATGCCGCCTGCAAATGAAGAAAGACGTGAAAGGATTGACCCCAGAAGCGCTGCGCAAGCTGATGCTGCACAACTGGCCCGGCAACGTGCGCGAGCTGGAGAATACGATTGAGTATGCGGTGGCGATGACGCGCAATGACATCGTCGGAGAGGACTATATCTTACCGGGGAAAGCTGCCCCGCCGGAAATGGAGCTAGGACTCAATGGCGCAAGGAAAAAATCCTCGGCCGAGAGCGACGGTATTCGATCCCTTAAGGATGCCCGCGATACCTTCGAGCGAGAATATTTGACCCAAGTGTTGGCTCTCGCCGAAGGCAACGTCAGTCACGCCGCCAAACTCGCGGGGAAGTATCGCGCCGACTTTTACGATTTGCTTAAGAAACATAATCTGCGAGCCGACGATTTCAAAAAGCCCAAGCCCACGCCGTCGAGCTAATCGGCAGGTTTTTTCGTCACTATTCTAAGAAATGAGCGGCGCGCCGAATGCCGCTGTCCAATCTTTCAGAAATCCAAGCTAAGTTGCCCGCCAGTTAATTCTCCATTTAACGCAAGCGGACGGGCGTCCCTTGGAATCCATATAAAATTGTTGCCGCTGCAGCGGCGAGGTTAAGGTCGAGTCAGCCATCTGAGCGCCGCGGAATGAATTGCCGCATGCCGGATGGAGCGTACAATCAGCTGCTTTCTGTGCAGGTGTATCCCTGCACATCAACCACAGGCGCGGCTTACTTAAAATCAAAAAGGCCGGAATATCCATCAACTGCGAGATTGTGACCGTGATGGTCCATGAATTGCTCCGAATGCCGCTGACGCCTTGAGAAGTACATGCTGAAACGTCAAACCGTTCAGGTCGTTGAGGATGATCCAAGATTAGCCAATAGCCTGGCAACTGTCCCGGGTGAGACCGCATTGTCGCTTGTCTCTCAGAATCTCAAAGATATATCGGAATCGAATCTTTGCCGGTCTTGGGTCAGTGTCGTAGTGATGAAAATCCTCCACAACTGTACGTCAATCCCTTCGGTTGATGCCGCTAGTTTGGCGAAGAACTGGCAAATATTACTCGGAAATACCCGGAGCTTTCGCCGCGCCGGCGTGGAATGAAACTTGGAATCAAAACCAAGCATGATGGTGCATTCATTTGCGTCGGCAGCCGATAGGGTGGAACGAAATACCGTGGATGTGAGGCGCGCCATGTCGACTGCGAATGGGTTCAAACCGTCTTTGGAAGATTGGAGTTCGCTGGGTGGCCTATGGGACCGCGCCGCTCTCATCCGCGCGTTTCTGTGGCACCAACAATACGACGACGCCAAGGCGTTACTGATCCAATTCCTGGTCAGGCTCAGGCGTTTTTACGGCAGCGATTTTTGTTCGGGTGGACTTGTGGATGGGGAGAGCTTAACCGCGGCAGCGGTTCCCGAAGCGGGACTCGAACAGTTGCCCGGCAACTTTGCTGGCCGCTGCCTCGATTTAGTGGCTCACGCGCGAGCGCCCATCACTTGGAACGAAGTTAACGCCGAATTTGGCTTTCGCAGCATGGTGGTTGCGCCGGTGGCGCCGCCATCCGGAACGCCGGTGGGGTTTTTGATGCTCGGACATACCAGCCGGAGGGTCTATACGGCGGCGGAACTGTTTGTGCTGCAGAACCTGGCGAGCGAGTTCGCTTGGGTGGCCCGCGAATTTCACAGCCAGAAGCAACATCGCGCACGAGTCGCCGACCTATCCCATGATGTTAAGAACACCTTACAACTCATTGTCGGTTACGCTGGCTTGATCCGGCAAAATCTCAACGGCGTGCTGGGCGGCGAACAGGAGCAGCTTTTCGCCAACATTGAATCGGGCGTTGAAAGAATTCTCCGGCAGCTCAACCAGCCTGCGGCGGCTCTTGTCACCGATGAGGAGGCGCCGGAAATGATTGCAACCGCGCCAGTCAAAGCCGCTGCTGAAACGAAGAGGAGCGCTGATTCGTAACGAGTTCATGATGAAAACTATTAACCAGTTAACAGGAGGGAATTATATGAAAGGGTTTTCCGTCGGTCGTTATTTAGTTGGGGCGGGCTTGACCGGCTCGCTGTTGTTTTCGCAAGGCTGTCTTGCGACGCGGGATTGGGTGAAGGAAAACGTCACGGACCCGCTCTCGGGCCGGATTTCGCAATCGGAAGGGCGTCTCGATCAGGCCGAAGGGCAGCTCGGCACGCTCAGCGGCCGCATGAGCGGAGTTGAAGGCCGGCTCGGCCAATTTGAGGGTAGAATGGGGCAGTTCGAAGGGCGCCTTGGTCAAGTTGACGCGAAAGCCGACCAAGCGCTCAATGCGATCAGCAACCTGCGCCTGGAGCGCAAGCTGGTGATCGATATGAAGGACGGCACCAACTTCGCGTTCAACTCGTCCAATCTGCCGAAGGAAGCTGAGCGCGAGATCGATAGTTTCTTGAGCGACTTCAAGGGTGACACCGCCGGCGGCGACGGCATGGTCTTCATGATCGCGGGTCATACCGATAACGTCGGCGCCGAGGACTTCAACTATGATTTGGCTAAGAAGCGAGCCGATGCCGTGAGCCGCTATCTGATCACCAAAAAAAATGTCGACCCACTCCGCGTGGTATCGGTGTCCTATGGCGAGAGCGCGCCGGTAGAAGACAATAAAACCGCGGCGGGCCGAGCGAAGAACCGCCGGGTCGAAATCCTAGTCTATCGCGATGGCGTCACCAGTGCGGCCGCCGCACCGGCAGCACAGCCGCCCGCGCCGCGTTCGTCGCTAGGGGCGCAACCGGCGGGAGAGAAACTCACCCAGCGGTAATTTTACGATTAACCGGAGGCAGTGAAAAAAGGCGGAGCCAAAGCTCCGCCTTTTTTTTAATGATACAGTTGATCGATGTAGCCGCTATCGTCCAGCTCGCGGACGAAGTGGGTATTCCAGAGCATTAGCGGATTGTAGCCGGCGATATCAGGATCGCGCCGCACGGCCAATTGAAAGACGTTGGCGATGGCATTGAGCTTGGGATAGGGTTTGCGCTCCAGTGACTGGGCCCACTCGTCGTAAAGCCGTTCCACTTCCGCGTCGCTCTGGAGTTTGAGAATCGGCGAGGCGTGCTCCTTGAGGATTTCCAAAGTCTCCTGCTTGCGCGTTATAAAGAACTGAATCGCATCGACGAGCCCCTTGGTCAGCCGGCGCACTTCGTCGGCATGGCTTTTCACGAAGCTCGTCATGGTCGTGAGCGTGACGCCGCGGATCATCGGCATTGGTGGCACTTCAATGACGTGGGCGCCGGCCTTGGCCGCGCGGCTATCGTGCGGCAGGGTGACGAAGGTAGCATCGAACTCGCCGCTCAGCACCGCTTTCCAACGTTCCTCCGACGAGCCCGGAAACTCGACGATCCCGACATCGCCGCGATCCATGTCGAGGCCCGCTTGTTTCAAGAACAGCCAAATATTGAGGCCGGCGTGCGAGGTCAACTTGTCGGCGCCGACCTTCTTCCCCTTGAGATCTTGGACTGTATGAATGCCTGGCCTGACGACGAGTTTGTTTTCCGTCCAATTATTCGTCGGCTGGGCCAGATGGACGAAATCTTCGCCGTTTCTGGCGTTACGTACGTAGAGATTATGGTGATTGCCGGAGATCAAGTCGACGTGACCGTTTTTGAGTGATTCGACCGCGCGCTCGCGGACGAGCTGCGGTGAGGTGTCGACATCGAGGCCATTGCTGTTCCAGCAGCCAGATTTATCCGCCACGAGCCAAAGGGGAGCGTGGGAATTGGAGCGGTAAATGATTCTGAGGTTTTGATTTGCCATTTGAATTCCTTTCAAGGGGTGATGTGGTACTAGCCGGGATTGTGCGCGCGCAGGAGCGATCGAGGCGCAACCCTTCCGGAGCGAAGGCAAAGCATTTCTGCCCTGAAGATGCGGCGGGACGAGTTGCCAAATAAATCACCAGTGAAAAGGTCATACATTCTTCCGAGCGACGACACAAAACGAAACCTTCGCGCTGATGCCTTCGCTCCTACAGGGTCGCCCCTCGATCGATAGAGTGTAGGTCATTTTCCCCGTAGCGTGAATAAGCGGGCTAGCTGTTTTTTAACACCGGTAAGGAGCTGATTGCCAATCGAACGCTCACTGTCGAAGACGCAGGCCGAGCCACATGGTGATGGCGGCGAAAATCAAAATCAGCCAGTTGGCGCTCCTTAAGCGCCGAATGATCGACGCCAGTTCATCCGGTTTGACTTGGTCGCCGCCTTCGACTCGCTTGACGAAACGGTGGCCGACGCCGAGCGCTTGGTAGACGCTAAAGAGGACCAAGAAAAAGGCGAACAGCAACTTGAGGCCCAGGTTGAAGGCGAGCTGTTGGATGAACGTCTCGCGATAGGCGGCTTTGAGATCGGTCAGCTGGAACGCGCCGCTGAAAAGAATAATTCCGAGAGCGCCAACTTGCAGCGGATTGTAGAACTTGAGTCCGCGGGCGAGAAAGCGGACCTTGTCCTCATGTTTATCAAGGATCGCCGCCGAAGGCAGCAGCATCAGCCAAAATCCGACGACTGCGCCGAGATAGACGATCAGGGCGATAAGATGGAGCCAGGAATAGAGCATGGGGTGTAGGATCACTTAAACTCGCGAGCGGGGTTTGGACCCCGCTCGCGACCAAAGGGGTTGCTCGCCCCCTTTGGAAACCCCATTTAATTGTGCCCGCCTCAAGAGGCGGGGATTATTTAGAATCATCCCCAGCTAAAACTTGAACCCTTCTTATAGGGCTTGCCGGCGGCATCGTATTGGTCGCCGATGGTGTCGAGCTCTTGGCGGATTGTATCGAGATCGCGCTTCTGGCGGTTTTCGAACGCGGCGGCCTCGTTGGCGCGCCGTTCCATGAATTCGACGCGCTCCCGTTCGCGCCGCGCCGCGAACTCGGTCTGCACCTTGTCCCACTTGTCGTAGGAGTCCTTGAGTAAGGTGCGGATGTGGTAGTTCAAATTGTCGCGCACGAAGGTCGACTTGTGGCAGTGTGGGCAGAAGATGACGTTGCCGATCATGAAATTTTTGACGTTCTGCTCATGAACGTTGTTGCACTTATAGCAGCGCATCGGGATGTTCCACGAATCAATGGGCGGCAGTTCGACGTAGTTTACATCGGCTTCGACAAACCCGGACACCGCGCCGCTCGCCGCGGGCGCTGCCGCTGCGCCCAGCGCGGCCGGCGCTCCCGAAGATTGCGCCGGCTTATCGGCGGCGGCCGCCTTGCCTTGTCCCTTGTGGAATCGCGATTCGAAACTGTCGCCGAAATTGGTTTCCGGATGGATCTGGCGGGCGCGGGCGATCAACGCTTCTTCGGTTTCAATATTTTTCGGATCGGTAATGCAAACGTCCACTGGACAGACCGCAGCGCATGCCTCGTAATCATGAAAGCCGACGCATTCCGTGCACAACATCGGATCGATGACAAAAATTGGATCTCCCTGCGAAATCGCGTTGTTCGGGCATTCGGGCTCGCACGCGCCGCAGTTGATACAATCGTTGGCGATCATTGTTGCCATGAAACCGATCCCCCTAAGCAAATGTTTGAATTGAATCTGGCGTGAAAACGGCTTTATCCTAGATGAATTCCGAAAGGGTTGCAATAAACATTGGTGCATCGCAAGTGGGTGAGCGCAACGATCGACCGAACGCGAAAATGACCAGCGATACCAGTGGGCAATTTTACATCTTGGCCAACCGGTTCGGCTGGCTTGTCATCACCGGTATTTAATGCTCACGCGCCTTTCAGCCCTTGGCCGGTCGAGTCGTTTGGTCTATGATGAATCATGCTTAATTCACTGCCGATAGCCAGCCGCTGCTTCAAGCCGCTGCTTTTCATTCTGTTCACGATGTTCTTCGTGGTTAGCGTCGCCAGCGCCGCGGATAGCCCAAAGAAACTGCGATTAGCGTATGCCGGCTGGGAGATCGGCACGGCGGTCGCGTACATCGGCGTCGATGGCGGTTTCTTCAAGCAACATGGCGTCGAGATCGAAGAGCTGCCGATCCGCGACACCTTCTCGGCCGGCGTACAATCGTTGATGGGCGTCGATTTGCTCATTGGTTTCGGTAGTCCACTGGCAGTGCTTCAGCCGATCGCCAGCGGTGCCGACCTGACATTGATCGGCGCCCATGTGAGCTTCGATCAATACGGCATGGGCGTGGGCTCGGCGATCAACGATGTGAAGGAGTTAAAGGGTAAGAAAATCGGCGTCTCGGCGCTCGGCGCGCGCTCCGATCTGGTCGCGCGAGTGATTTTACGGCGCGCCGGTTTGGATCCGTCTAAGGATGTCGAGATGGTGGCGGCCGGGCTGGCGCCCGCTCGTGCAGCCGCGTTGTCGAAAAACCTGGTCCAAGGCGCGCCCTTCGCCCAGGGCCTCGTGGGTGAAGCGCAAAAGATCGGTATCAAGGTTTTAGATGTAAAGTCAGTGCCGATGGTGACCGATCTAGTGATGACGACTCGGTCCTTCATCAAGCGCGACGAGGAGACGCTGCGCCGCTTCATGAAAGGCTACGCCGCGGCGATTCAGTATTTTGTCTCAAAGCGCGCCGAAAGCTTGGCGATCTTGAGAAAATACTTCCCAGGCAACCAGGGGGTTAGCGTCGACGCCATGTACGACGCGTACTCGGCACAGCTGCGACCGTTGCCAGAGATGAATACCGAAGCGCTCCAAGCGCTCATCGACGTCAGCGCGACCGCCGATCAGCGCACCAATAAAATCAAGCCCAGCGATTTTATCGAGCCGCGGTTTTTCGATGAGCTCAAAGGCAGCCAGTTTCTCAAAGATCTCTACACCGAGAAGGTTAGCCTCTGACCAAATCCTCGTTGAGGATAGAGGATAGAGGATAGAAGATCGCTATCCTCGATCATCCATCGTCAATCTTCGACCCGTTGTCCGGTCGTTTGGTTCAGCCCGCGTAAGCGATTTCACACACTCAACCCCACAACTGGAACTTTGGTCGGCCTTCTGCTATGCAGCAAGCATAAAAAGTAATCGGAGGAAGCAATGAGACTTAAAGATCAGGTCGCCATTGTCACCGGCGCGGGCCGTAACATTGGTGAAGATGTGAGCAAATTATTTGTCGAAGAAGGTGCGAAAGTCGCGGTGGTGGATTTGGACCCCGGCCGGGGCAGCAAGGTGGCCGGTGAAATCAACTCGAAAAATCCCGGCAAGGCGATCTCTGTCGTCTGCGACGTGGCTAATCCTGCGTCGGTGGACAGCATGGTGCAAACGGTGGTGAAACAATTCGGCGGCGTCGATATTTTGGTCAACAACGCGGCATGGACCGATCACAAGACGCTCTTCGATATCACTGAAGAAGAGTGGGATCGGACGATGAATGTCTGCCTGCGCAGCGTGTGGTATTGCACTCGCGCAGCGGCGAAGGTGATGATCGATCAGAAGCGCAAGGGCCGGATCGTTAACATTGCATCGACTTCAGGCCACTGGGGCAGAAAAGAGGCGACGGCTTATACGACCGCGAAAGCCGGCGTGCTCAACCTGACCCGCTCCATCGCCGTGCAATTGGCGCCGGAAGGTATACGAGTCAATTCCGTCTCGCCCAACCGTATCGGTTCTCCCGTGGGACAGCAGGACGTGCCGGAAAATCGATTCGTCAAAAATCTCGCCGGCCGGCGCGGCTTGCCGATGGACATCGCCAAGGCCGTCGTGTTTCTCGTTTCCGACGAGTCCGAGTTCATCTATGCGATCGATCTGCCGGTCGACGGCGGCGCGCTCGCGATCCGCGATTGATTTATTTGTGATCCCGCAAGAAGGCGGTGGAGCATGCATGGCTTCATCGCCTTTTTTGTTTGCCCAGATCAAAGAGGACTCACCGCAGAGGCACAGAGTTCGCAGAGTGTTATTTTTTCAAACTCACCCTCCGCGCCCTCGGCGACTCAGCGGTGAAATCTTGTGCCCTCATAACAGCGCGTTGACAGTCTCCAATTCGATCGGATACGGTCATGCGCGGAAGGGATGACACATGAGCGAATCCACGATTAGCAAATCTATCATGCCCGACGCGACGTTGAAGTCGACTCCGGACACGGTTCTGTGGGGTTACATCGCGGCGAACTTGCCGCCGGCGCTGACAGTGAAGTCGGGGCAGACCGTTGAAATCGAGGCGCTGTCGCATCAGGGTCTGACAACCAACAAAGACCCGGAAAAGTTTTTCGCCGGTTACGGCATCCCTAGTAATGAAGTTCTCGCCGATGCGAAAAATGTTTACGCCGAAGTAAAGCGGCCTAAAGGGGCGAGCGTGCATATTCTCACCGGGCCGATTTATGTCGACGGCGCCGAGTCGGGTGATACGCTCGAAGTGCGCGTGCACGACATCAAGTTTCGCGTGCCCTACGGCGTCAACAACACCGGTCCCGGCAAAGGCGTGTTGCCGAAGCTGCTCAAGGAGGCGACGGCGAAATTGATCCGTGTCGACCTCGAACGGCGCGTAGCGTTATTCTCCGACGAGATTCAAATTCCACTCAATCCCTTCATGGGCATCATGGCAGTGTCGCCGCCGACGAGCCTGGGGCTGGTTTCTTCCACGCCGCCGGGCGCCTGGGGCGGTAATATCGATCTGAAATTCACCGGCATCGGCTCGTCGTTATTTCTTCCCGTGTTCAACAAGGGCGGGCAGTTTTTCACCGGCGATGGCCACGCCGTGCAGGGCGACGGCGAAGTCGACGGCGGCGCCATCGAGATCTCGCTCAAGCCGACCTTGCAGTTTATCGTGCACAAGGGCAAGACGGTCAAACAGCCGCGAGTGGAAACGGCGACCGATTATTTGACGACGGGACTTGATGTCGATCTCAATGTCGCCACGCGCATCGCGCTCCAGGAAGCCATCGATTTTCTCCAGCAAGAAAAAGGCATGAGCGCGGCCGACGCTTACGCGCTGTCGAGCCTGGCGGTGGATTTAGGAATTGGCGAAGCGGTCGACGTCGTGAATCTGGTTTACGCCAAGATTCCCAAGCATATTTTTAAAAGCAATCCAGAGTTTTGGTCCAAGACGGCTGAGGAAAAATAGCAAGAGAGAGACGGGAGATGACTATGGATATCGCACCCCTCAATCAAAAAACCGGTTACGTGCGCTGGATGCAGCGCCAAGGATTGCCGATCCACACCGGCCACGGCATGGCGGATCTGCGCGAGCTGGAAGTTGTGCCCTATGCGCGCATGGGCGGCAACGCCGCTTTCATTCACCTGCACGGCATGCAGGGGGTCACCGGTGGCTATATCGGCGAGATTGCGCCGGGTGGCGCGCTCAAGCCGGAGCGCCACCTCTATGAAGAGGTGATCTGCATTTTGAACGGCCAAGGCGCCACGGAACTGTGGGACGACCATGGCAACAAGAAAATGTTCGAGTGGAACAAATGGAGTTTGTTCGCGCCGCCGCTCAACACCACGCATCGATTGGTCAACGGCTCGCGCGAACCGGTGCGCTTTCTCGCGGTGACCAATGCGCCGCTGGCCTTCGACATTTATCGCGACGAGAATTTCGTCTTTAACTGCTCCTACAGTTTCAAAGACCGTTATTACGGTGAAGAGGATTATTTCGAAGTCGGCAAGAAGCGTTACGTCAGCGGGCTGATCAATATCTGGGAAACTAATTTCATTCCCGACATCAAGTCGGCGATGCTGGAAAGTCTCGAAATCAAAGGCGCGGGTTTGCGCTTGGCGCAGTTCGAGATGGCCGGCAACGCCTTGGTCGGTCACTTGGGCGAGTGGCCGGTGGGCAAATATCACAAAGCGCATCACCATGGGCCGGGCGCGATCATCGTCGGCACGCAGTCGGTGGGTTACGTGCTCTTGTGGCACAAACAGTGGGGCATGCACCCGTACACCGACGGCCACGAAGACAAAGTCATCGATATCAAATGGGGCGAAGCGAGCATCTACTGCCCGCCGGGGGATTGGTTTCACCAGCACTTCAACACCGGCAAAGAACCGGCACGTCATCTCGCCGTGCGCTACGGCAGCCGCATCCATCCGCTCGGTTTCAAAGTATCGCACCAGAAAACCGACGACGATGTTTTTCGCAGCGTCGATGAAGGCGGTTGGATGATAACTTATGAAAACGAAGATCCGGAAATTCCCAAACGCTACCGAGCGGCGCTCAGGGCGAATGGAGTCATTTTTTAGAAACTCGTTCAAGCCGTTCAAAAAGTTCAAGCCGTTCAAATCGTTTTGGATCGATTCCGAAATAACGATTTGAACTTTTTGAGCGACTTGAACGGTTTGAACACGTTTAGAAAGTCCGAATCATGCCCTACTACAAAGACGTGCGCGAATATTTAGCCGCTCTGGAAAACCACGGCAAGCTGATCCGCGTTGCGCGCGCAATCAACAAAGACACCGAGATGCATCCGCTGGTGCGGTTGCAATACCGCGGTTTGCCGGAAGAGGAGCGCAAAGCCTTTCTCTTTGAGAACGTCACCGACGTTAAGGGTCGAAGGTTCGACATGCCGGTGGCGATCGCCTGCTATGCCGGCACGACCGACATCTACGCCATCGGCATGCAGTGCAAGAAGGAAGAAATTTATGGCAAATGGACCCACGCCCAGGCCCATCCGATCGAACCGGTGACAGTTTCATCGGGGCTTTGTCAGGAGCGGATGATCGAAGGCGCAGAGTTACGGCAAAAGGGGTTGGATTTGCTGCCGGTGCCGATCTCCACTCCAGGCTTTGACAACGGCCCGTACACGACATCGTCGCACTTCGTCTCGCGCGATCCGGAAACCGGCCAGTACAACATGGGCAACTACCGCGGCCAGATCAAAGCGACGGATCGCATGGGTTGCTACGCCGGAAATTTTTCCGGCCTGCGGGCGCACTGGAACAAATGCCGCGCTTTAAAGCAACCGCTCGCAGTCGCTTGCGTGATCGGCGTGCAGCCGAATTTGTCTTACGCGGCGGTGGCGCGCATCGCGCCGGGTTTAAACGAATTCAGCGTCGCCGGCGGCATTTCCGGCGAGCCGGTGGAGTTGGTCCAGTGCAAGACCATTGATTTGCAAGTTCCAGCTCATGCGGAGATCGTCATCGAAGGCAGGATCCCGACGGACATGGGCGAATGGGAAGGACCGTTCGGCGAGTTTCCCGGCTACATGGCGCACGAAGGGGTCGGCTTCTACGTCGATGTCAACTGCATCACCACGCGCGCCCATCCGGTTTACGTCGGCTTCCTCAGCCAGTTTCCACCGAGCGAAAGCAGCAAGATTCGCGGCACGGCGACCGAAGGCGTGGTGCGCCGCCGCTTGGCGGACGCCGGCATGGACAACATCCTCGACGTGGCGATCCACGAAAGTAGCGGCAGCTGGGGCTATCTGGTCGTCAAGATCAAGAAAAAGTCCGAGCAGGACTTCGACAAGATCATCGGCGCGGTGCGTCTTGGCGCCGACGCGGGTAAGATTCTCGTTGTCGTCGACGATGACATTGATGCCCGCGACGCCGACTCGGTCAACTGGGCGCTGACTTTCAACATGCAACCGCACCGCGACGTGCGCATCCTCGATGCCGGCATGATGAGCCTCGACCCATCGATCGTGCCGTCGGAAGATTTCGGCGGCGCCCGCTCAGCGCTGCACAAGACGGGCAAATGTAGCGTGCTGTGCATCGACGCGACCCGTAAGTGGGCCTACAAACCGACTTCACTGCCGCGCCGCGAGTTCATGGAAGGCGCCGTCGAGATCTGGAAGCAACTGGAACTGCCGCCGCTCAAGCTCAAAGCGCCTTGGTACGGCTACGAGCTTGGCTACTGGTCGGAGCGAAATCGCGAAGAAGCCGAGCTAGCGCTCCAAGGAAAACATTTCGAGATCGGCGAACGGTCGATGAGGGAGCGCAAGAAGTTGGAGTGATTAGCGCAGTTTTTTCGACTCACCAAGGCTTTCGAGAAATTGCACGGGTGTCATGATGCTAATATTGCGGTAAGTTTCTAAGGATAATAGATCCTTGTCTCCGGAGACGATGACCAGGGACTTTCCGGCCACGGCGCATTCAATGAACTTGTCGTCCGAAGGATCGCGTCTGACAACGTTTAACCGTTTTCTTGGCTTAACTACCTGCACGTACGGTAGCACTTCCTCTTCGATCAAACTTCTGATTTCGTTCTCGGTCAGGTGAAATTTAGGATACGCGAGAACTTGAATGTACTCGTCAAGAATCTCTCTGGACACCAGGGGAGTTATCTCTCCGGCTTGCCATAGCGGGGTGAGATCGGAAGTACGGCCGGTAAACAGAAGGGCGGAGATTATGACATTCGTATCCAGAACGACTCGCATCTAGCGGCTTCTGGCCCAGCGGATCGCCTTCGTCACATCACGTTCGGTCAAACCGAGGTGTTTCATCTTCGCACGGATTTTCTCTAGTTTCGTCGCCGAATTTCCATTGCGCATAGGCTTCAAGACAATGTTCTGGCCTTGAAGGCGGACTTCAAAATAATCCGCCCGGAGTATTTGATCGACGGCTGATCTAGGCAGTGCGATTTGATTCCTGATTGCTTTTTTGGCAAGCATCTTCCTGATCTCCTCAATGTAAGTTTGCACTTCTTTGGCGTTGGGTCAAGCAAACATCGGGGTCGGCTCAGTTTGACCCCTGTTCTCATGCTCTGCGATATAACTTGCCGGCCCGTGTCCCTCACAGAAGATGAACATGGTTGGATGTCACCATGTAATTGGCACTGACCGACCAAAGCGCTTCCGGGCCTCGAACCCCCGGTGCAAATAGCGGCGTCGGTCACGCGCAAACTTAAGTAGAAATCTCTTTTGATGGCAGCGGTGAGTGATGTGCCAGACGTGACCGTGCAGAAAATGGCGATTGGCGCGCGGCGTCGCTTGCGTCCTAGCGCGCGCGTTTCACCTTCAAAAAAGCGCCGTTAAGCGCCTGGGCCACACCCATTCTGCAATCTTATGTCGTCGGATCAATAGGTTGC
>CAYZJE010000601.1:0-10855 GCA_964478485.1 uncultured Syntrophobacter sp.
GAGTCAGCCAATATAGCCGCGATGCGTGATTGCGGAAACGCGGCGTCTAAGAGAACGAAGAATTTCCCGGCCTTTAGTACGCCGAGCATGGCGGCAGCTTGCTCAACGCCGTTTTCCAGAAGAATTCCAACGGGCAGTTCCGCTGTCGGTCGCTGCGACAAGATGGCATGGGCCACACGATTTGCGATCGCGTTGAGATCCGCGTAGGTCACAACTCGATTTTTTGCACTAACGGCGATTCGGTTCGGAAATCGTTTTACAATTTTCTCGAAACAGTCTGGAATCGACTGCTCGACGCCCTCGTGCGGAGATTCCACGACCGTTCCCAACGGCGGCAAACCTTGGTCGCGAATCGTCGGTTGCGCCGTTGGGAGCATCGATATACGTCTTGCCGAATCAGTCATACCGGTCTCGCCGCTAGTTCATCCGTTTTGCGCTTGAGGTGATAATTTTGAAGACCGAACTTCCCGCCATAGACAGTGCGTAAAGCAGGAAATTTCAGCAACCAATGTGCCAAGAAAGAACGCCCTATTGGACCGGGAGTTTAGAGTTAAAATTACCCGAGACTAAGCCTTACTTGTCACAAGAATGATCGTGGGAATATCCTTGGTGGGTCAACTTGTAACAGCAATGACAATTGGTGCGCCGAAGTCGGCTTAGTTCGGCCAAGGGGCTCGGTCTAGCTTCGCCAATGCGAACACTCCAGAACGGCGCTCCTGCCAGCGCGGTCGATCAAAGAACTTTGCCGCGACGCTCTAATCCGCCAAGAATTCCCGTGGAACGGACGGGGACTCTCGGCGGGCAACTGATTGACAGCTGTAGAGCGAAATATATTATGGCGAGCATCGGGAGGATCGAACGATGGCGAAACTGGGCTTTAATATTCTCGATAGCGACATGCACATCATGGAGCCAGCGGATCTCTGGGAGCGCTACATCGACAAAAAATATCAAGCGCGCGCGCCGCGCGGCATCGTCAGTGAAAACGTCCGCGACCTGCGCATGGCTTACCCCGACGGCCGCGAGTGGGGCAATCAAACCACCGAAGGCAACCGCGTCGACCGCGGCCATAACTTTCAACGCAACCAAGGCATCTATCGAACTCATGCCGAACGCGGCTGGTCTTCACAATGTCAGCTCGAGGCGATGGATATCGAAGGCATCGACATCGGCGTGCTTTATCCGACGCGCGGCCTGCGCGCCTTGGTCGAGCCGGGCATCGAACCCGACTTCGCCGCCGCCATCGCGCGCGCCTACAACGACTGGATGTACGATTTCTGTCAGGCCGATCCGCGCCGGCTGGTGGGCGCCGGCATGTTGTCGGTGTACGACATGAACGACGCGGTGAGCGAAGTCGGCCGTTGCGCCAAAGAGCTTGGCTTTCGCGCGGTGTTTTTAAGATCTAATCCATTGGTCGACCACAAGTGGCATGATCCCTACTACGAGCCGCTCTGGGATGCCATTGAGGAAAGCAATCTGTCGCTGGGATTTCACGAGTCCACCGGCACCGGGCGCAATCATATCGGCGAGCGCATGGAGCCCAATATCATGTTGCGCCGCGTGTTTGGCCAGCCCTTCGAACAGATGTTGGCGCTCGGCAGTTTTTGCGGCGGCGGTGTGCTCGCCCGCCATCCCAAACTGCGCGTGGCGTTCTTGGAAGCAAATTGCAGTTGGCTACCCTGGCTGCTCTGGCGCTTAGATGAGGGTTGGGAGCGCGAAGGCGATGTCTGGGCGAAAGACCTGACCATGGCGCCAAGCGACTATTTCAAGCGCCAGTGCGTCGTTTCAGTCGAGCCAGACGAAGCGACGATCACACAAGTGATCGAATACATGGGCGGCGGCCACGTGGTCTTCTCAACCGATTATCCGCATGGCGATTCCAAGTATCCCGAGGCGGTCAATAATTTTCTGAAACTACCGATCAGCGCTGAAGACAAGCGAAAAATTCTCTGGGACAACTGCGCGTCGTATTACGCCATGGAGTAACGCTTCGCCATGGCAATCAATTGAATTCGCGAGCGGGGTTTGACCCCCGCTTGCGACCAAAGGGGATGCTCGCCCCCTTTGGAAACCCCATTTAATTGTGCCCGCCGCAAGAGGCGGGGTTAAATAAAATCAATCCTTCCGACGGCGGCGCCAGTCGGGATCGTAGCGCTGTTTGATGCGCTCACGTTCATCCGGCGGCAAGCGTTGGTAGCGGTCCCACTCTTCACGCAGATGGTTTTTGTCCTGGGGCGGAAGTTTCTCCCAGCGTTGATAGTTGCGTTGAATGTTGTCTTTTTCCTTCGGCGTCAAATTGCGCCAGTCCGCCGCGCCAGCCAACGAACCGGTAGCCAGCGACCAAACGAAGCAAATCGTCCAAACTTTCACGCGCAAAATTTTCATTTCTGTCATCCTGCCAAACGGTAATTCGAATAATCGCTAGGCGGCGGCTTGCTCGATCCTCGGTAAACTCGACCGGTCGGATTTAGGCTTTGCCCTACCGCCATCATGCTCTTCAAGTTGACTCAGCGATTCCAACATATCCAACGATCGGAAAAACTCTAACTGGTTCGCGTCGGCGATGATTGCTTCAGGCAGCTTAGCGGACGTTCCGTCGATGAGTAAAGGCAACGATCCTTTAGCGAACAGCAAGCCGAGAGCGAGCACGGCCACGACGGCTGTGCCAAAAGCCGGCACAAGCCATGTCTTGCGGGGCGTAAAGAAATTGCGCCAGCAGTGATTTTCTGCTTTGCGCTCGCGGAGCTTGACGACGGTTTCGCGGTAATAACTATCCCAAAAAGTCTGGGGCAACTCTTGGCTCTTGGCCATTTGCGGTAACAAGCCACTCAAGTCATCGACAAAACGCCGGCAGGCCAGACACTCGGACAGATGCTGTTCGACGCGCTGACTGTCGGCCGCGCTACCCTCGGCATAGTAGTAGAGCACTAAATCTTCTTCGTACTTCTTACAGGCGCCGCTGAGCGGCGAATTTTTTGTCATAACTTCACTCCCTAAACAAACTCCACGAGACTCTGGCGCAGCGCGGCCACGGCTCGGTGCAGATAAACTCGCACGGTTCCTTCAGTGGTCTTCATGACCTTGGCGACCTCGGCGATCGACAAGCCCTGATCGTTGCGCAGCAGGAAGGCGGTCCGCTGTTTATTCGGCATCGCTTGCAATGTCTCGCTCGCCCGCCTGGTCGCTTCTCCGGCGATCGCTGCTTGCTCGGGCCGAAATCGGCTGTCGACCAGTTGCCGCTGTTCATTAGACTTCTCGCTTAGGTCATCCAATGACTGCCAAGTCACCTTGCGGTTACGCCGCGCGTGATCCAAGCAAAGATTGATTAGAATCCGGTAAAACCAAGTGTAAAAACTCGCCCGCCCATCGAACTGTTTAATTCGCGAAAACGCCCGGAGAAAGGCGTCTTGCGATAGATCTTTCGCCAACTCGGGATCGCGGGTGAAGCCGAAGGCGATGTGAAAAGCCTTTTGCATATAGCGCCGTACCAGCGGCTCGAAACACTCGCTGCGGCCTTGCTGGCACAAAGCCACTAACTCTTCGTCGCGGCAATTTTGCGGGTCAACCATGGGCTTCAGACAGCGGCATCGTCAACTCGCCGTCACGAAGGTTAGACGCGGGCGGTAGGCAAAAGTTAACAGCCGAGACCGGAGCGACCAGTCTCGGCAAAGTGATTTGAATAGCGAAGCAAGATTCCGCGGAGAAAGTACCTGCAAAACCGCCCGGAGCGGTTAAGCGGCGAAAACCGTTACCGTCCCTTTACCAAATCGATGACATCTTCGATGATATCGAGAATCCGATTGGTCCGCCGGTCGATCAGGACGATGTCGCGCTCCACCACCACCCGTTCCCAGTGCTCCGGCAGTCGCGGCAATCGGTGGTCCAAGTCAGTCGGCAAAGGTTCTAAGCGTTTCTGCAACCCTGGCGGAAGCTGACCGCCCCGATCGAGCTTTTTCTGCAATCCCGGTGGTAGATCGCCGCCGCGCTTTGCCAACCCCGGAGGCAAACCCTTCTTTTTCGATTTCTTTCCCTTGTGGTAGTAGTCTTCGATGATTCTGCGTTCTTCCGGTGAGAAGCGCTCCGGCCGTTTGGTATCCAGTGCGAGCGCCCATCCGCCGCCCAATGTTGATAGGGCCGCGCCGAGCGACATTTGTAAAACGATTCGTCTTTGCTTATTCACGGAAAATTTCCTCCAACAGACAATCTATATGTGTGTCAGTCTGGCCTATTTGCCCTGGCCTTTGCCATGTCCGGTACCGTTATCACTGCCACCTTGGGAAGCTCCTCCGCCTGAAGAACCAACGCCGTGACCTGAAACACTAACGACTCCGGCACAGCCACTAGGTACCAGAGCCAAGCCGAGGAAAAGTAAGGGTATGTAGAATTTCTCTGTGGTCATATGGCAGGATAACATAGGCAATTGTCGAGCCAGCCAGAATCGCACGTTTAAGTTGGGTAAATTTGGAATTTTTTGACAGCGGGGCGGACTTTTAGGTCAACCCTGCCGACAAACTTGTCAGGACACCGGTAAATTTTACCGGATTGGGCGTGAGGTAGAAAGGCGCACACCGCAATGACGGATCGGGCCTCTGGGTGGTCAACCGGCGGCAAGCGATGGCCTTCGAGGCCATGCGCTAACTCTCGTCGCCTGAGAGCGTTAAGGCATTAAGAATTCACAATTTTATCGGCTGGGATCGCGGGTTCCTACCTGATCATTGCGCATTTAGACATGATTATCCCGGTGGAATTTTTTCGATGAGCTTGCCATTGGTGAACAGCTCGTAACCTTTGACGCCTAGTTCATAACCGCGGGGTGGGTGGTCGCTAAAATCGGTGACGACGAGATCGATGATCAACACTGTTTCGCCGCGCGGTCGAACGTCGAATGAGAGTTGCACCGGACCGACGGTATTCTTGACTACCGTGCCACGATTATTCTTTTTCAGCAGGCCTTCGATGGTTTTAATCTTTACGTGGAAGGCGTCGAAGCTCCCCGCATCGATGGGGCCGCGGTAGATCCGCGCGGTTTTCTTGTCGACAAATCGCGTGAGGTCGACGATATCAGGGGCTGCCTTCAATTCATGCCAGCCGGTGCGCCAGAATCTGAGCCCTGGTTTCGGACTAACTAAAAGTTTCTCAACGGTGACATTCAGTTTGGCGAAATCGCCGATCGCGTCGCGGTGATCTTTAATTTGAATTTCTAACATGCCTTGCTCGAGCTGGTCTGCGCTTGCTCGTGTTACTGGGCAATTCCCCAGCAGTAGCGCAATTAAGAAGATTGTCGGCGCTTGCCGAAGGATCATTTTTGCGAGCTCAGCCACTGGATATCCTTGAGCACTTCTTTGTCGAGCCATTTGTCGCCGTAGTAATCAATTCGACGATTGCCCCGTCGATCGATGAGCGTAGTTAAGCCGGTATGAAAAACCTGTCCAACTTCGGTTCTGGTGACGTTGACGCCGAAGGCTTGCCAAACTTTTGCTAATTCCGCGCGCGAGCCGGTAAGGAATGCCCAGCGGTTTAGATCGGCTTTGAAACGGCTGGCGTATTCTTTCAAAGTTGCGGCGCTGTCGCGTTCCGGGTCGGTGGTGATGCTGAGCAGCCAATAATCCCTGATTTTTTTTTCATCCAAGGCGCGCTGAATCGCGGCGAATTTGGCGGTGAATAGGGGGCATACGTCAGGGCAGGTCGTGAAGATAAAAGTCGCGAGAACGAGATTTCCCCGCTTGCCGTTGAATCGAAACGATTCGCCGTTCTGATTGACGAGCGTGAAATTGGCCACCGGCGATTTGACCACGCGCCGGCCGATTTCACTCGGCTGTTTGGGCGGAATGGGAATATGCGTTAAACCGATGGTCGGAACGAGCCCAATGACCAACAGAGCCGCGACCAAAAGTCTACTGATTTTCGATTGTGAACTCATAGGTGACGTTGACCGTCTTGGTTCCATCCGGCAAGTCGCCGCGGACGACGTAGGTACTGCGATAGGTCTGCGCTTCACCCGGACGCAGGCGCACGGGCAATAGCAGGGCACATTCGACGAGATCCAAGTATTGCGCTAGTTCCTTCGGCTCGACCCGGTGCACGATCCGCGTGACGATTTCCTTCGCCGTCGGATTAGTGACTTTGAACCCGACCGTAAACAAATCGCCGGAGCGCGCTACGGTTTGCCTGGTGAGCGGCTCGGCGGCGATCTCTGCGCCGGGAGGCAAGATTGCGGCAAATTGCACCTGAGCGCCGGCGGCCCAGTCGAGAAAGACTTTCCATTTCCAACCTTCCTTCACCAAGACGAACTTTTCCTCGCCTTCGATCATCGGTAATTTCTTCGCCCCGATTAAACTATCGATGGTCGCAAGCAGGTTCTTTCGTTCGGTTACCGACAAGGCATTGAGCTTGTTCTCATCCCAATCGAGCAAAATCTTGGTAATGCTGTTGGCATCGGGAAGTTTCATCGCCACCGTGACGCGATGGTACGTGCCTTCGAGTTGGTTAGAGAGTAGACGGATCTCAATCAGACCGGCGAGTTTGCGCGCGACGTCGAGGGCGAAGCCAGTGAACGCGCCGCGTTCGCGGACGTATTCGTTGGCCATTTTTAGCCGCTGGTCGTCGGCCGAGATAAAGCGATAAGCCTGGCGAAAGTCGCGGGCGTAAAGAAACTTTAGATATTGAGTCAGTGTCTCGACGGGGTCCTGGCGCGGCTCGGCAGTGATTTGGTTGAGCCAAAACAGCGGCGGCAATGCCAGCACTAGGCAGCTCACTAACGTGAGAATGAATTTTTTGATCATCAATTCGTAATGAGCTTGCCGCGAACGGTGCCTCGGAAATTTGAATCGTCGGCCGCTTTAACGTGCCTTGGCGGTGATGGTCCAAAGATAAATGGTTCGGCCTTCGACCCGCTCGACCTTGTCCGGCTGCCAATCCCCCATGTTAAAGGAGTGGGAGACAATCCGCGCGCCGGGTTTGAGTTGGCTAAGGAGATTCGGTTTGAGCTGGAGATTCACGTCGGGCAGCAGATACATGGTAACGACGGTGGCGGCGGAAAAATCGACGGTGAGAATGTCTTGATGGCGAATTTCCGCCAGTGCATCGACGCCGGCCTTTTTAATATTCGCCCGCGATTCGCCGACGAGATCGTCGTCGATCTCAAAACCGACCGCTTGGGCGCCCCTTTTCGCGGCGGTAATTACAATGCGGCCGTCACCGGAACCGAGGTCGTAAACCAAGTCGCCAGGCTTGACGCCGGCGAGCTCGATCATTTTATCGACGACGTATTGCGGCGACGGGACGTAGGGTACGATCTTCTTGTTCTCAAAGATCGAGTCCTGCGCGCGCAGCGAAATCAGCGCGGCTAAGTTGGCGACGGCGAGCGTGAACAGGACAACGGGCAACTTACGGCGAATCATTTGAATTACCTCGACATGCATCCGATCGGCAGACTTGAGAACTCGTTAGCTCCTTCAATTAAACATAAAAAAAACCGCGCTGCTAGGTGCCGGTCGACGATACTTCTCTTACTTCAGCAGGCGAAAATCGTAGGTGAGATTGAGCTGGCGTACGCCCTCGGGCAGACTTCCTCTTAACGAATAGGTGCCGGAAAATTGTTCTTCCTTGGCCGGCGCAATAGTAACAGGCAAAAGAAAGCCGCATTGGACAAAATCTAAATAGTCAGCGACGTGAGTCGGCTCGATGAGATGGCCAATGCGCGTGATGACAGGTTGGTCAGTTCGGTTTTTGATCTTTAGGATGATTTCAAACATTTCACCCGGCTGTGTGATGATCTCGTTTTTAGAGAGAGTCACGTCGAGGTCGGTGGACTTTGACAGGTCGAGTCGAAATGGAATTTTGACCCCGGCGGCCCAATTTAAAAAGATGCGCCACTCGTCGTTTTCTTTGATCAACTCGAACTTTTCTTCGCCTGTGCTCATGGGTAGTGAAGCGTCCTGTCTGCTTTTGTCGATTCTATCGAAGATCTGTTTACGTTCGGCAGCGGGTAACGAATTCAACCGGAAAGCGTCCCAATTGAGTAACCAGGAGGAGAGCTTCTTCGGATCGGGAACTTGGTACTTTGCGACGAATTGAATCCGGCCGGCGCTTTCCTCACGCTGCGCCAGTTCGATGGTGACCGTCTCGCTGAGTTTTCTGGCGATCTCCAAAGCTAAGCCGTTGAACGAACCGCGCTGCTGCACGTATCGATTCAGGTCGCGCACTATGCGGTCGGCGCTTGAGATGAAGCGGTAAGCTTCGACGAAATCGCGCGCGTAAGTGGCACGCACATACGACTGTAGCACTCGCGTAGGGTCCTGAAAATTCACGACCGCTTCCGCCGCTGACAAACTTCGTTGTTGACCGGCGATGGAAAACGGCAGCGCGATGGTCAATGCGGCTGTGAGAATTAACAAGCGACGTTTCATGGGGAATCTCCTTGGCGCTTATTTCACCATAAATTCGACCCGGTCGAAAGCGTCGAGCTCGCTTTGGTGATCTGCCGCGACCACTCGAAGTTCAAGCGTGTGGCGGCCCGGTTTCAAACCATTCAATGTACCCGCTCTGCCGTCGAACATGCCCATCAGTTCGCCATCGACGTAGGCGTGAACGTGATGGCCTCGCTTGCCGGCGATCAAAGCAAATCTCAACGGTACTCGATCGCCGGCAAACATTTCGCCGGTCTTCGGCGCGAGTATTTTCACGCCGGCGCCTTGCGCCGGGAGATATTTCTTTTCTACGGCGCCGTCAATCTTCGCAGCCGTTGGCGGAGTTGCCGTGGTGGTTTGATGGACGGCATGAACACCAGGCGGCAGAACGGTAAGTAGTCCGGTCGCGCAGAAAATCAGCAAGCCGATCAAGCTCTCGATGCCGATTCTCCGCAAAGCTTTCCCGTTGGCGTCTTGATCATATCCGTTCTGGCTGTCCGTGCGCGCCAAAATCCGCCGGGTTGAAAGATAATTCAGCGCGCCGATGCCGAGCATTGCGGAGAACAGCAGCAGCTTAAGCAGCAGCACGTTTCCGTAATCGGTGTTCATCAACGTCGTAAAACTGCCGACGTGAATCCAGCTCTGGTAGACGCCCGTGATCACCAGCAGCAGGACACTGATAAGAGCGAAGCATGAGAAACGGTTGACGATCGTCGCTGTCCATTGGAGCGGTTGATTCAACTGTTTCGCGGCAAGACGTAGGACGCGCCACAGAGCGATCAAACCGCCGGCCCAGAGAGCCGTGACGATGAGATGGAGCGCATCGGAGCTGACCGCGATCAATGTTTCATCGCGCACGGCAACGGCGTGGCTGGTCAGACTGCGGCTTGCCAACAGCGGCAACGCCAGCACTGCGAGCAAACGAACGGGATTTGCAGTTGCATCTTTCTTGCTCAGCAGCCACAGGCATAATGCCAGCGCCGCAGCGTAAACTTCACGTGCGAGCCAGACCTTGCCACTCTGCGCCATGGTGAGATAGCGCCAGAGCAGTTCCGCCGCAGGAAAGCCGCGCTGAAGCTTTGCCCCTTGAACGAGTAGCGCAAGCACTGCAACGCCAAGAAATACCAGCAGCGCTGCTCTAGCGCCGACCAGCAGTGAACGGCGGGACTCTTTCGGCTCGCCGTTCGGCAGTAGGAGTCCTGCGGCGACGAGTTGGCCGAGAACCAAGGCGAGGGCGATGTAACTTATCGCTGAGGCAGTTGCTTCCAGGGCGATCATGCAATCCCTACTTGGCGGGCGCAGCGATGCTAAAGCGCAACATGCCGTCGGTGACATGGGTGTCAACGGAGAGCACCTGCCATTCGACGGTATAATTTCCAGCGCCTAAAGGTTTGAGATCGATGGCCAGCATATCGTCAGCCAATTGCCGCAGATTCCCTTGGCTGACGACTTCCCCCTTCGAATCTTTGACGATGATTTGGCTAAACGCGATTTCGACCCCTTCAGTGAACTGAATGCGCAGTTCGCGTGGCGGCTCTTTCACGGTCGCGCCATTGTTGGGAATCGACACTGCCGGGTAGGCGTGTCCCCAGCAATGGCTATCCGGCAGTGCGAGCAACAGCAACGCGCTACTAAGGACGATTAAAAACCTGGAACACATAGGTCGACTCATAACTCGTCTTGTCCTTTAGACCGTCGGGACGGGCGGTTTCTTCATCGAGTTTCGCCCTTGCGAGGTAGGAATCCGCCGGACCGACTGGGAAACTGACGTGGCCTTTTTCATCTGTGGCGCACTCTTGCACTGAGGCGAAGCCGTCGATGCGGCGCACTAAAGTAATGACTTGGCCGGCAATTGGTTTCCCTTTGTGGCGCAGCTCGAACGCGATTGAGCCGTTGGAAAAAACCGCTAACGGGTTTTGCAGCGGGATGAATTCCACGCTATCTTCGCCGGCGATCAAGCGGTCAAAACCTCTTAGATTCTTTGCCGCCGATACGCTGGGATTTTTAAACACGGCGAAGGCCGTTTTAGCAATGCGCACGGTGACAACTTTCGGACCGTCGCCCAGTTGAACGGTTCTGGCCTGTCGAGCAAGCGCCTGGTAAAGGCCGTCATCCTTGGGCACGAACGAAGCGAGGTGATAGCCTTTTGGACCTTTGGGGCCGATCGTTTCGGCGTCCTCGCCGAAATCGATCAATCGTTCAGTGAGAGAAATAGCAGTGCCTTTGGGATCGATGACCGTAAGCACTGTGTATTTTGCATCCCATTTACCAGCGATGCGGTAGCTTTTGTGTTCGTTGGAATGATTGCCCTGGATTAGCGAGATCATTGCGGGTTGGTTGCGCTCAACAATTGCGGGTTGATTACGCTCAACGATGGCCGGTGCGATTTCAATCCAGCCATCGTGGGCTGAGGTTGGTAAGGCGGAAAGCAGCCCGGGCGTCAATAC
>CAYZJE010000602.1:0-3180 GCA_964478485.1 uncultured Syntrophobacter sp.
CGAAGTTTCTCCCGGCGAGATCACCATCATCCCGCTGGGCATTTTCCACAGCGTGATCAGCATCAGGCCAGAAGACGAGAATTTCCTACGGCTTAACTTCTGCAGCAAAGTCCGCTGGCGCGTCCCCATCAATCCAACCCAGCACTATTTCGACAGCAAGTTCGAGATAAAAACGACCGTGCACAAACAGGCCGAGTGGAGGGAGAAACTTGCGGCGGCGCGGTGCGTCCAGAAAGTCATGAAGTAAAAGTTTGACCCCGATCATGCTGACTGGAATTTCAAGCCAGTGGTGAAGGGCAGAAAATCATGGATCAATTTGAGCCATTTGGCGGCTCCGTCCATGCACCCGGCTCAATTCAAGGGCAGGAAATAAAGGGCAAGAAGTTGTCGCTGGTGGATTGGGACCATTACACCAAGTTACGCGATTATCAGGCCAAAATAGTTGCGGCCTACGGTTTTCCCAAGGCTGAAACCAAATAAGGCAAAAGCGGAGACTTAGTCAGGATCTTTACTTTTGCGACGGTGCACTTTGCCGCAATGACCGCAGCACTGCTCGCCAGCTGGATGGCGGTGCGAGCTACGGGCTAGTGCTTTTAATAGAGTTAACGCGACCGATCTCTCGTTACTCCTCAGGCCTTCTGCCGGGCTCGGTGGGTCATCCCGAATAATTTGTCCAAACTGAAACAACAGGTCCGCGCTCTGACGTTGACCACGTGGTGAGACCGACGAATATCCGAAATGTTAAAATACCAGACTTGAGATGACCTCGATGCGACTTTGACGGTGGGCCTTAGACCAAGAGGGCGACCGAGAAGTAATTTGGAATTGTCGAATGTCCCCTTTTCTTTCCTTGCGGAATATATCATAACAAATATACTTGCCCGATGAAGCCGATCACCTTTCTCGGTGATTCTCTCGAAGCGCTACGGGCCTTCCCGCACGACGCGCGCCGGGAGTCCGGGTTTCAACTGGACCGCGTGCAACGCGGACTCATGCCTGAGAACTGGAGGCCGATCAAGACCATCGGCTCCGGTGTCAACGAGATCCGAGTGCGCGCCGCAAGCGGGATCTTTCGGACGTTGTATGTTGCCACGTTTATGGAAACCGTTTATGTGCTGCACGCATTCCAAAAAAGGACCCGGAAAACTGCCAAGGCCGATTTGAGTCTGGCGACAACGCGCTACAAAGCGCTGAGGAAAGAGCGATGAAGAAGCAGACCTACGCAAGCGTTTGGGATGCCATTGAAGATACACCCGAAGCGGCCGCCAGCATGCGCGTGCGCGCGGACTTGATGATCGCTGTCCAAAGTTACGTGGAAGCAAGCGGCGAAACCCAGAACCAGGCCGCGAAACGGCTGGGAATCACTCAGCCGCGCCTCAACGATCTATTGCGCGGGCGTATCGAGAAATTCAGCCTGGATGCCCTCGTAAATATGCTGGCGCGCGTCGGCAGGCACGTGACTGTAAAAGTGAAAAGGGCAGCGTAAATCCCACCTGAACGAAAAATCCTAAGTCACAACGGCGCTGTTGCCCGGAAGACGGGCGCCTGTTGTCTCTTAACCATGTGTCCGTGGAGACTCGGGCAGCTCAACTCATCTCATCCTAAGTTCCACGGCTGTAAGTCAACACTCGGATGCGGCCCCCGCACCCAAACTCAGGCTCGGGACCCCGGCCCGTCAGTAGAATCAAAGGTAACACCGTAAAGTTAAACTCGCGGAGTACGCCGGCGAAGCGAGGAACGATAAGCAAATAACCAAAGCCTGACACGCAGGCCTGGGTAATATTCTGCCAGTGAGTCTACGATGAGGTGATCCATATGAGCCGAAAATCATATTTTGCCGTCACGGGAATCATCTTTCTTGTCATTGCGTTCCTTC
The DNA here is from genome assembly GCA_964478485.1 of uncultured Syntrophobacter sp. GTDB lineage: Bacteria > Desulfobacterota > Binatia > UBA9968 > UBA9968 > DP-20. The sequence continues at coordinate 1,877 of CAYZJE010000602.1, forward strand.
ATCTGCTTAGGATCATCTTTGGTTGGAGCCCCGTTGTGGAAAGGTGGGCTGTTCCGATGTGGTTAAGCTGGGTTGCCTTGGTTGTGGCCGGCTGGCTTGGATATGAAGGGTTGAGGCTTGCGAGGAAATCCGAGTAAACATCTATGTGTAACCGCGTAAGAGCCTCGTTCGAGTCCCTTGAAACAAAGGTTCGGTGGGATCTCTTCAACGATCTGCCGGACTTCAAGCCGTCGCACAACATCGCCCCGGATCGCGGCGACATTCTCGCTGTTGTTAAGAGCGACGCGGGCAACGCAGGCCGGTTGATGTATTGGCCGCTGATTCCTTCGTTCGCCAAGGGAATGAAGCTGGAATACAGCACGAGCAACGCGACCGCTGAGCGACTGTTGCAAAGCGCCGTCTACAAGAGGCTGGTGAACAAACGTCGCTGTCTCATTCCCATCAACGGCTTCTACGAATGGCGGGGAGTAAAGCCGCCAAAGACGCCTTTCTACGTTTACTTGAAGAGCGAGGAACCATTTGGACTAGCCGGTTTGTGGGACACCTGGAAAAAGCCGGATGGAAGCCTGCTTGAATCGTTCACGATCATCACGACCGAGCCAAACGAACTCATGCGTACCATTCACAGACGGATGCCCGTGATTCTTCACCACGACGACGAAGAGAATTGGTTAGATTGCCAAACAACGCCATTCGACAAAGTGCAATCGCTGCTCAAACCGTTCCCGGGGAAAGGCTTCAGGGTCAGACTTTTACTTCTAGACTTTCTTGCTTTTTTGTTTCGTTCATCCCGCACGGGCATGTTTGAATTCAACTCCACAGCTTCTTGCTCGCGATCGCCGCGCCGTCGCGCAGGGCGCGGAGCTTGGCCCGGGTTGAAAAAAGTTTTCGGTCGAACGCTGCCGCGGCTGGTCAGCTGGAAGACCGCTCCCGAATTTCAACGGATCTGAAAGATTTCCTTCCACGTTTTCTCGTACTTCGGAAACTCTCTCACGTCGTCGATGGTCAGCATGTAGGGCATCGTAGGACGGATTTTTTCCAAGGGTTCCACTTTGGGATGAGCAGGAGTTTCGCCCGCTTGAGCATAAACCTTCTGTCCTTCTTCACTGACGGCCCAGCGAACCCAGAGTAGTGCGGCGTTGGGATGCGGGGCTCCCTTCATTACCATCACAGAGCCGCCGACTTCGCCCACCCCTTCCGTCATTAGCGGTTGAATCGGGGCGCCTTTTTTCATGCGCCCAGGAAAATGGTGCGAGTAGCAAGTAAAACAAATGGCGCGCTGACCGGCCATGAGGAACTCGGTT
>CAYZJE010000603.1:0-4835 GCA_964478485.1 uncultured Syntrophobacter sp.
CCTGTCTGCGTGTCCAATTGCTGAATCTTGATCTGACTTAATGGCATGTTGAGTTCTTCCGCGACGATTTCACTTAAGACTGTATACGTCCCCGCGCCTTGATCGGCCATGGCGGAGGAAATCGTCGCCACGCCTTTTTCATCCAGTGAGATCGCCACCGTGCCGATGCCCCCGGCCGGGGTCCACTGCACCAGCGCGACGCCGCGCCCGACGTTTTTGGGCTTGGGTTTTTGATAGCCCGAGTCGTCCAGCGCTTTCTTGAGCGTCTCGTCGGTCTTAATATAGCTGTACTCTTCGCCGGTCGGATCGATATCGCCGTCGTGCATGAAGTTTTTCTGGCGTAACTTAATCGGGTCCATGGCCAATTTTTTTGCGATCAAATCCATTTGGCTTTCATTGGCAAAGAATCCCTGGGGGTCGCCGGGCGAGCGCATATGACCGCAGGGAATTTTATTGGTGTAAACCATATGTTCTTCGATAAATACGTGGGGAATCTTATACGGTCCCGCGGACAGGTGCGGGCCGTTAAGAAAGGCGTTGGGCTTGAATGCGCCGTAGGCGCCACTGTCGAAGATAAAGTTCATATGATGCGCCACCAGAGTGCCGTCTTTTTTTACCCCGGTTTTGACGTGGATAATCGACGCGTGCCGCGGATTGCCCGCGGTGAATTCCTCTTCGTAGTCCATCACCAATTTTACCGGCCGGCCGGCTTTCTTGGACAAGAGATAAACCACGGCAAGATCCATAAAATCGCCCTTGCCGCCGAAGTCGCCGCCGATATAGACGGGGTTGAAGTTAAGTTTTTCTTGCGGCAGCTTAAGCGCGTTGGCGACTTGCTCGCGCACGCCGTAGGGCACTTTGCTGCACGACCAGAACTCAGCCGAGCCGTCGGCCGCAGCGCTGACAACGCAAGAATGGGGCTCGATATAACTCTGATGCACCACCGGCGTGGTAAACGTGTTTTCGACAATCACTTCGGCCTGGCGGAAGCCGGCCTCGAGATCGCCTTTGCCCCAGGTCACGTAGACAAAATCATTAGTCGGTTGCTTCAGTGGCTTGGGTAATCCTTTGTAGTTCATGACATCGGGATGAAGCAGTTTTGCGCCCGGCTTGAGCGCCTCCACCGGATCGAGCAGGGCCGTGGTCTCTTCATATTCAACCTCGATCAAATTCACCGCTTCTTCGGCGATGTCTTCATTATCCGCAGCCACAGCAGCGACTTTTTCGGCGATAAAGCGCACTTCGCCGTCCGCGAGGATTGGCATGTCATAAAGCCTGCGGCCGATTCTTAGGCCGGAACAATCTCGTCCCGTGACGATCGCGCGCACCCCATTGAGCTTCTCCGCCTTGCTGGTGTCGATGCGTTTGATTTTCCCCGAGGCGATCGGGCTGCGCAAGAGTTTGCCCCAGAGCATGCCGGGCAAGTTTACATCAGCCGCGTACTTCGCTTGGCCGCTGACCTTGAGCTCGCCTTCGATTCTCGGTGTCGGATTGCCGACGACTTGTTTCGTTGATGCCATGGTTGGACCTCCTGCTGCCGGTTGAAATGGTAATTTATCAATAGGTGTACTCCGCTTCGCTAAACGATCTCGGTGAGATCGCGCGAAGCGGAGTTGAAAGCTGGCTCCCCGGGAGGGACTCGAACCCCCGACCCGGTGATTAACAGTCACCTGCTCTACCAACTGAGCTACCGGGGAATATCAATGCCAGAAAGCTTACTATTTCCTATAACAGCCTCAGCCAGAGGCTGATCCGCCCACGGCGGAAACGCTCTACCGGCTGACTGAGCTTCGGCTCAAAGCCGATCAGCCTTCGGCTGAACCGGGGAAGCAAAAGAACAGGCACTTTTTTTAGCATACGATCCAATGAAATTCTAGATCACGCCACGGCAATTTTTTGCAGCGCGTCGAGCATTTTTTGCTGGTGCGTCGCCGGCCAATAGACGCGCCTGCAGGTTGGACACCAAGAGAAGTGCTCTTGGCTGGAGAAAACATAGGGCGGCACAAGCTTTTCCACCGACTCCTTGGCGCGCGCTTGCAGCACCGAGTTGCACAGCAAACAGCGGGAAAACAGCCGCTCGCCCCATTTTAGGCCGCAGTCGCGGATCAACTGGCGCAACTGCGCTTCATAAAGGTCGCTTTCGAGGAAAATAAACTCCGGCGGTTGTTTCTGTTTAAGGCGCCGGTCGCGGGTGAGAATCAGGCGTCCTTCAGCCCGTGCCGCGCGAATCAGACCATAACCGGTCAGGTGCGGGCCATATATCACGTCACAGCCAAGCACGCGCAGCCATTTCACCAGCCGGCCGAGCATACGATCGGCGGCGAACTTGATCTCCGTGGTACCCGCCACACTGAATTCTTTCGACTTCGACATTGAATCAAAAACCTCGAGGCCGTACCATATATCTTCACCCGCATGCTTGTTAAGCGATCCATCGGAGTTTCCATCGTGCTTTTCTGGTGCGTGATGAACTTTTTGCTCATCAAGCGCCAGCTCGCCGCGCCGCCACCCGTGCTCACCCTGCGCGGCACGGAAAAAATCACCGAGAACATCGAAGAATGGTGGGGCGTGTTTTACCGCGGTGAAAAAATCGGTTACGCGTGGCAAACCATCACGCCGCTCGCGAAAGGATTTCAGCTCCGCGACCGCTCCAGTTTGAATTTGAATTTGCTCGGCACGATCCAACCCGCCGCGACCAGTCTCGACTTGACCGCCAACGAGGATTGGATACTCGAGCGATTCAGCTTCGAACTCCAGTCCAAGGAAATCCGCTTCAGCGCCCGCGGCGCGGTCAAAGACAACCTCTTGGCGCTGGAAATCGACTCCGCCGGCCACCGCTCGACCCGAGAGATTAAGCTGACCCAAGCGCCTTATTTGCTCGCCGCGCTTAAACCCTACGTGGTCACGCAGCAGCTCGAACCCGGCAAGAAGTTTTTCTTCTCCACCTTCGATCCGTCGACGTTGTCGCAACAGGTGACCAGCGTGATAATCGAAGGCCGAGAGCAAATCCGCGTCGGCGGCCGGCTCGAACCGGCGATCAAGCTGCGGCAGAACTTTCGCGGCATCACGGTGCTCTCCTGGGTCGATGGCCAGGGCCGGACGTTGAAGGAAGAGTCCCCCGCCGGCATGTCGCTGCTACGCCAGAGCGCCGCAGAGGCGAAAAGCCTGTCGTCCCGCGCCGTCGCCCTCGACATCGTGGCGCAGACATCCATCCCAGTCGCCCAAGCGATTACCGATCCGCAATCGCGAGTCACCGTCGAACTTAAACTCAGCGGCGTTGACTTGAGCAACTTCCCGCTCGACGGCGGGCGCCAGCGCCTTAACGAAAGCCGCTTGGAAATTCGCCGCGAAGACCTGTCACGGCTCGCGACACGTACGCTGCCGATCAATGACAAGCAAATATCGTCCTACCTGCAGCCGACGCCGTTTCTACAATCGGATCATCCTAGCCTCCAAGCTCTAGCCAAGAAAATTTTGCAGGGCGAAACCGACGCACGGCGAGCGGCGGTAAAACTCAAGGATTGGGTTTATAAGGAAATCGCAAAAGTGCCGACGGTGAGCATCCCCAATGCGCTGCAAGTGTTGCAAACCAAGAAAGGCGACTGCAACGAGCACACCGTGCTGTTCAACGCCTTGGCCCGCGCCGCGGGTATTCCCGCGAAAACCGTCGTTGGCGTGGTCTATCTGCGCGGCGCCTTCTACTATCACGCTTGGTCCGAAGTCTGGCTCGGCGAATGGATCTCCCTCGACTCGGTGCTCAATCAATTCCCCGCCGACGTCACCCACGTGAAATTTCTCGAAGGCGAGATCGACCGGCAGATCGACATTTTGCAACTGATCGGCAATCTAAAAATAGAAGTCGTGGAGGGGTCGTAAATGAGTTTCTGGTTTCGTGTTTGTAGTTTCGAGTTGAAGAGCACCGTCGCCACCCCTCCATTTCCAAACCCGAAACTCGAAACCCGAAACCATGTCCTGAGCAACGAAGTCGAAGGATCGAAACGGCGAAGCCGATGATTCAGCTCATCAACCTGACTAAGCACTACGGCAAGCTCGCCGCGGTGGATAATTTGAATCTGGAAGTTCCTGCCGGCGAAATCTTTGGCTTCCTCGGCCCCAACGGGGCCGGCAAAACCACCACGATTCGCACCATGATGGGCATCTTGAAACCCACCGCCGGGCAGGTTTTGCTCGGTTCCCACGACGTCATCAAGGAACCGGAGCGAGCCAAGGCGATTTCCGGCTTCATTCCGGACCGGCCGTTTATTTACGAGAAATTGAGCGGCGGCGAATTTCTCACCTTCGTCGGCAGTTTACACCGCATGGAAAACTCACGGCTTGAGCGGCGCATCGGTGAAATGTTGCAGCGCTTAGAACTCACCCCATGGAAGGATGAGCTGGTCGAGAGCTACTCCCACGGCATGAAGCAACGGCTGGTGGTGTGCGCCGCGCTGATCCATGAGCCGCGCATTCTGGTGATCGACGAGCCGATGGTCGGTATGGATCCCAAAGGCGCACGCACGCTTAAAGATCTTTTCCGCTCGCTGGCCGCCAACGGCACCACGGTTTTTTTGTCGACGCACAGCATCAGCGTCGCCGAAGAGATTTGCCATCGCATCGGCATCATTCAGAAAGGCCGTCTGATCGCCTGCGGCACCATGGACGATATCCATCGACAAGCTAGCGGCGCCAACGGCCCTAACGGCAATCTCGAAAGCGTCTTTCTCGAACTGACGCGCCATTCGGAGGGGGAGGATCGGGACTCGTAATCGCGGATTTCGTTCGAACGAACACAAAAGCGCCGCAACCCATGAGTAGCAAAAATTCAAAGCACGAAA
>CAYZJE010000604.1:0-5068 GCA_964478485.1 uncultured Syntrophobacter sp.
TCCGAACTTGGCGTCTTTGCGCCTTGGCGTGAAGTATTCTTAAATCATTTCTGCGGCAACACTTCTTTGACCAGTTTGAAGATCGGCGTCAGATCCTGGTACTCGGGCTTGGCGAGATCCAAATACTTCTTCCCTTCGTCCAGCCGATTGTACGGATCGACGTCGTTTTTGGGAATGTCGATGCGCCGTGAGTTGTGCGCGTCCGGACGGCCGAGCTTCTGGAGCGCCATCTGCCCTTCGCGGGACAGCAGCCAGTTGACGAGCAGCTTCGCCGCGTTGGGGTGCGGCGCGCGGCTGGGAATGCCGAGAGTGCCGCCGGCCGCGCTCGAACTGCCGCCCTCTTTCCAATTCGCCGTGTCGAAATAAGCGAGCGGCAGCTTTTGTTGAATCGCTTTTTCGACTTCGCCGCCGGCGTTGCAGCGAATGCACAGTGGCAATTTGCCGCTTGAAAGCCAGTCGGCCATCTGGCGCGGCTCGCGGCTTATTACAACCTGCATCTCGCCGTAGAGTTTATTGAGAAACGGCGCGCCAAGCTCAGGATGGTAGTAAAAAAATTGCAGTGCCGCGCCCATGCCGAAGCTGGTCGGATCGAGGGATGCGATCTTGCCTTTCCATTTCGGGTTCAAGAGGTCCCAGAAGGATTTGAATTCCGCGGCACTCGCCTGCTTGGTATTGTAGATCACCTGCCCAGACTGAGAGTTGGCGACGAATGCAAAAATATAACGCTTCTCAGGGTCGATATAGCGGTGCTCGCCTTCATACCACTTAGACAGATCCAATACTTCCGGCAATATCAGCGCCGGCATGATCGGCTCGAGCGCGTGCGCCTTGTAGAGCGCGTCGTGGAGCGTGTTCGCGCCGGAACTGACGACGTCCGCAAGATATTTCTCGCCGCGCCGCTCGGCGATTATGCGGGTCGAGAGTTGGTTGCCGAAACCCAGATTCGTCGTGACTTTGATCTTGGGATACTTTTTCTTAAAGCCTTCGAGCACGCGGTCATATTCGTAGCAGCAACCGTAGAGCGTCACCTGCCCCTCGGTTTCGGCGGTGCGCAAAGTCTTTTCCCACTCCGCCTGCCAATTCGTCTGCGCCGACACGAGATCTGCGCACAGCACAAGGAATAGGTAAACAAACATTAGAGAGTGCAGGTGGCGACTCGTGCCATGGCGGTTTGACGTAGCAGAGCTCAACATACTCGGTATCTATTAGTTCTTGCGATCGTCATTCGACCACAGAGCAAGTAGCGAGGTCAACTAAAAATAGTAAGCGGTGTATCGGTGGCGCCATGGAAATCGCACCCTTCCGCGCAACGGCTTGTTCGAGTATAATTTTCACTCGACTAAATGAAACCCCTGGCGAAGGCAAAAGCTTGCCGGCTAAGGCGTGACCCATGCAAGCCGAAACAGACACTCTGGCGGATTTAATGTCGCAAATCGAAGCTTGGCTTCGCGCCCAAGACAGCTCCGGCAATCAAGACCAATTCGCCGGGATACTGCGCACGGTGCTCAAGTTGGCGGCGGACAACACCGAGCGCGGCGATTTAAAGATCTTAAGCCGCGCGCTGCAGGAGCTGCGTCACGCCTTTCGAATCTTCGCGCCCTACCGGGGAGTCCGTAAAGTCAGCATTTTCGGCTCGACGCGGGTGGCGGAGATCGATCCCTACTATCAGTTGGCGCGGGATCTCGCCCGTGGCCTGGCGCAAGCCGGCTTGATGGTCATCACCGGAGCCGGTCCAGGCATCATGCAAGCCGGCCATGAAGGCGCGGGGCGAGAAAAAAGTTTCGGCGTCAACATCCGCCTGCCGTCGATACAAGACGCGAATCCGTTTATTCGCGACGACCCCAAGCTCATGAACTTTCACTTTTTTTTCACGCGCAAGATCATGTTTGTCAAGGAAGCGGACGCAGTCGTGATATTCCCTGGCGGTTTCGGCACGCTGGATGAGTTGTTCGAGTCGATCACTCTGGTGCAGACCGGGAAAAGCCGGGTTGTGCCGATTATTTTAATGGACCGGCCCGACGGCACCTATTGGTCGCGCTGGCAAGAATTTCTCCGCGACGACATGATGAGCCGCGGCTACATCGACGACAGTGAATTGAAGCTGGTGAAGATCCTTACAAGCGCCGAGGCGGCGGTCACGGAAATCACCACCTTCTATCGCAATTATCATTCTTGCCGCTTCGTCAATCGTGATCTGATCATACGTCTCAACCATCCGCCGGCGCCCGCTCTGGTCGATCGGCTGAACCGCGATTTTGCCGACATCGTCACCGCCGGCGCGGTTCAGCAAAGCGCGACTCTGCCCGAAGAAGCGGATGAACCCGACACGCTGCATCTGCACCGGTTGACGATGCGTTTTAACCGCGTGGACTTTGCCCGGCTGCGCCAGATGATCGATGCAATCAATGGCGCGGAGTAAACTTAAGAGCCGGCGCGGATGACTTATCAATCCTTCACGCTTAGAGACGTTCGCCATCTAGTGGCTGCCGCAAATCACGTTCAGCACCGCTTGGCGCTTTTCCTCCTTGACGACTTTAAGGGCGCGCTTGAGTGCCGGTAAAACTTCCTGCGGGTCGTCGACCATCTCACCGTAGCCGCCATGCGCCTCGACGACTTTTTCATAACGCGGTGACGGCGCCAACGCGGTCAATGGAAAATTTCCCGTGCTCACCGCCCATCCGTCCGGCATGACCTGCTGCGTCGCCGCCTTGGTGGAGTGCCAGATGGCGTTGTTGCAAACTATCGTCAGCAGCGGCAAGTCATAAGCCTCAGAAACAAAATGGCAAGCGGTTGGGTTGTTGAACATATAAGTCCCGTCGCCCGCAGTTACGATCACGGTTTTTTCCGGCCGCGCCAGCTTCATGCCCAAGCCGCCGCCGATGCCCCAGCCGAGACCGCCGGCGGGGGAGCCGCCAAAATAACTGGCCGGCTCGCTCAAGCTGAGCTGCTCCTGCGACACGCCGTGATCGTTGACAATGAGCGTGTCGGAGTCCCGCACTTGATCGACGCAATAGGACAACCACGCGGTATCGATGGGCCTTTCGCGGCTCGCCTTCTCGGCTTTTTGTTTCGTCCGTTCACGATAACGTTTGTGCTCGGCGCGAATTTTCTCGGCGCGCTGCGCCGATGCTTTTTCATTCCGTGGTTGAGATCTCAATTCCTGTGCGAGCAACTCTAAAGCGAGCTTCGGATCGCCGCCAATCGAAATGTCCTTGGGAAAATTGCGAATCGGAATGCTGCTATAGTTCGGATCGCGTGCGATCTGAATCACCTTGCCGTTCTCCGGCGGCTTTCCCTGAAATGGGTACCACGGCACGTCGCACTCGATCACCACAATTACGTCGGCATCTTTGATATATGGCGCCGAACTGACACCGAGATGAAATTCGTGGGTGTTCGGGAAACTCACGAACGGGCTCGCCGGCGTGACCACCGGCGCCGCCAGCGCTTCGGCGAATGAAACCATCGCGCTCATCGCGGTGGGATCGGACCCTAACCGACCGGTGATGATCAGCGGATTGACCGCGCCGCGCAGGATTTCCGCCGTGCGCGTGATGGTTTCCGCGCTCGGCCGCAAGGCTTCCGCTTGGTTTTTGCGAAATGGATGAATCGTGATGGAATCCATCTTTTGCGCCAATACTTCGCGCGGGAGAGTTAAATAAACCGGACCTTGCGGTGTACCGAGCGCCATTTCCAGCGCTCTGTCAACGACGGTCTCCACTTGATCGCCGTTGCGCAATTCGTAATCCCAGCGCGTAAACTCGCGCAGCAAACTCCCCTGATCGAATGACTCCTGCCCCCAGTGAATGAAGTTGCTCCGGCTCCCGGTAAAGCCTTCCTCCGTAAGCGGCGTCCGCCCGGCGGAAAAAATCATCGGCACATTGAGCCGCGACGCGTTCATTACCGCCGCCGAAGCGTTGCCGGTACCAACGATCACATGCACCATCACCACCTGCGGCTCGCCGGTGATCATCGCGTAACCTTGAGCCATGCTCACCGCGACAAACTCATGCGGCACGGTGATCGGCATCGGATGGATTTTTTTCTCCGCGCCAAACTTCGCCAACCCATCAATAATCGGCCCAAAGTCCGTGCCGCTATTGCCGAAAAAATACTTAATCCCGCGCGCCCGCAGGACTTCCAAGTAAGCTTGGCCTACGGTTTCGACTGGAATCGTTACAGTTTTGTTGGTTTCCATGAAGGTGCTCCTTTTCATTCGTTATCCACTCAACTCAGCGTGGATTCAGGGCTCGCAATTCTGCCAAGACTTCCCGAGCCTTCAGTCGACAAAACGGTAGTCCGGAAAGTTCCTCTAAGAAATCGCGATTTTCCGTGACGAGAATGTTGACGCCCAACTCTTCCATGTGTGCCGATACAGCCGCATCACCAAGCTTGCAACCCATGTTCCGGTACTTAGCCACCGTTTCCGGTGCCGGCTTTTGCCATTCAATTTTGGGAGGTATTGGGAGGCGATTGAGTAACCGGAATAGAGATCTCATTTCGCTATCAGAAAAATTTCCCTGTAGCTCTTGCAGAATCTGCAGCGGCAGTACAACCCGCAGGCGAGTCAAGAAGTCGAGAAGCTCAGCGCATTCAGTGAAACCTCGAACGCGTCTTTGGCCAAAGATCCAGATATTGGTGTCCAGGACAATCCATTCATCCTGGATACTCACGTGAGGCGATCTCCTCGCGGATGCGTTTCAATTTTCGCATTATTTCTTCCGCTCCTTCATCGAGCTCGCCCTGTCGCTTGAGGCGTTCACGATAGCGATCCGACAAGGCGTGAAGTTCTTGCCGGAAGCTAAGCTCTACGACGCGTTCAAAGAGCGCCTGGAGATCGGAATCACTCAGTGAAGCTATTTGCCGCGCTAATTCTTCAACCCTTGCTGTCATGGTACTCCTCCCAAAAACAAAATTAGCCTATCACAACCCTAGCGTTTCCTCCACGCGGCGCTGATTTAGCGATTAACGGCCCAGAGTCCGTGCAGCGATTGCCAAAACAAAAATGAATTCGCAAGCGCGAAGGACTTCTAAGTAAGCTTGGCCGACGGTCTCGACGGGGATCGTT
>CAYZJE010000605.1:0-3103 GCA_964478485.1 uncultured Syntrophobacter sp.
ATTAAACATATCGCGATCAGAACCAACGATATTGAAAAAACCGCGGCCTTCTACAGAGAAGCCTTCGGACTAGAGCAGGTCGGCGTCGGCCAGAGCGGCATCTATCTCACCGACGGTTATCTCAACATCGCCATCTTGAGCATGCGCGCGGTCGTCGCGGGCGAGACCATGAAGCTCGGCGTCGACCACGTCGGCTTTCAGGTCGACGACGTGAACGCGACCGTCGCCAAAGTTCGCGCCCTCGGCGGCAAAGCGCTCGACCAGCGCAACCAAGTCCAACAGGGCGACCCATCGAAAGCGCAGTCGTATTTTGAAATCAAGTGCGTCGCGCCGGACGATCAAGTGATCGACGTCTCCAACGCTGGCTGGGTCGGCGCCAGCAAGTAGCCCAAGTTTTGTATAGCCGTTTGAGCGGGCTGATTTCCAACGATAATAAGAACTTATTCCAACAGGTCACCGCGCCACAGCTCTCGAAGAAACTCCGCGGCTGGCATGATTTCCGCGCCATCGTCAGCTTTGCGGCGCATTTTCTCCCCGCAAATAACGATTTTTCTCTTAAGTCTTACCTCTTCCGCCAAGACATTTAGCCCTTTGTAGTCGCGCGGGTTGACCCGGGCTTTAGATTTCACCTCAATGCCGATCGCATCGCCGACCACGAAATCAACTTCGAACTGCGACCGGCTGCGCCAATAGGTAAGCTCATGATCAAGCCTGTGATAATCGAGGAAGCTTCGCAACTCGAGAAATATCAAATGCTCTAGCGCCCGTCCGAAAGCCTCCGAGCCTTCTTCGATCGCAGGGATTCGTTTCAAGGTATTGGCAACACCGATATCGAAAAAGAAGAATTTCGCGGTGGCTACCGGTTTTCGTTTGGAGGTTTTCTGATAGGCCGGTAATTGGTACCCAACCAAGGTGTCCTCAAGTATATGGTAATGCTCGCGCACGGTTCGTGGCGGAAACCCGGCATCATTGGCGACCGCGCTAAAATTTATCTGCTCACCGCTAGTCAGCCCCGCTACTTCGAGGAAACGGGAGAAATTCTCGATCGACCGCGTGAGACCCTCGGCGCGGATCTCCTCCTGGAGGTAAGTGCCGACGTAGGCCCTGAGATCTTCCTTGTAGTGTGCGGAATCGATGATCGCTGGAAGACTGCCGCGATTGAGCCGGTCAAGTAATCTGTCGTGACCCAATTCGATCGATACGAGCGGATGCAGCCGGCAGACCCAAGCGCGGCCGCCAAGAAGATTGGCCGCGCCGCGCTTAAGCTTGCGCGCGCTGCTGCCGGTCAGTACCACGCGGAGCTGCTTGTTGCGCTCCAGAAGTAACTGGATCTCATCGAGTAGTATCGGTAGCTTCTGAATCTCATCGACAATGACCACCGATTGCTGCGGGCTAAGGGTTTGTCGAAGATATTCCGGCCGGGCGCTCAGTTCTCGATAAGTATCGGCTTCGAGAAGATCGTAAAACGCGGCTTGCGGAAACGCATGGTGTACTATAGTGCTCTTTCCCGTTTGGCGTGGGCCAAATAGGAAGATCGATTTATGCTTGACGGTCTCGCGAAGGTCGAGGGCTCAATCATACATTTCAGCAACCATGTTGCCGAATTACATGCATTTTGGCAATAGAGTTGCCGAATTGCAGCAATTGGTTCTGCCAAACCCTAAAATGGATTCTGCTGAAAGACCGCTAGGAATGCTTCGACAGGCTCAGCATGAACGGAAAATCTCCAATCATTTCAACCGCTCTTCCGTTCGTTCCTTCGATCGACTCAGGACAGGCTCCGGGCGCGGAGTAAAGAGTTTTTGATTAAGAAATTTTTCGAACTCTGTGAACTCTGTGCCTCTGTGGTGAATTCTCCTTAACAGGAAACCCGGATTAACCCTTAATTCCATACACCCGCGCCGCGCTATCGTGAAACAATGCCGCCCGCTCGGCGTCTGAGTATGTTCGCGTGATTCGTTTGAACGCGTTCCAAAGATTGCCGTAACTATTAGAAAGCTTCTCCACCGGAAAATTGCTTTCCAGCATGCAGCGCTCGGCGCCGAATCTGTCGATGCAGTGCTCAAAATAGGGCATTAAGATCTGCTCTAATTCTTTCGACGACGGTTTCACCACGCGCTCATGCCAGTCGTAACCGGAGCGCAGCGAGCCGACGCCACCGAGCTTCACGACGACGTTCGGGCATGCCGCGACCGTAGCGATTCCTTTGCTCCACGATTGAAAAACCTCATCGCGCTTGCCGGCGTAGGGCCCGACACCGAGGGGCGCGCCGATATGGTTGAGAATAATCGTCACATCGGGAAACGCCGCGGCAAGATCGGCAAGCTCGCTCAGCTGCGGATGGTAAATCCAGGCGTCGAAGCTGAGACCAAGTTTTTGCAGCCATTTGAATCCCTGCCGAAAATTGCCATCCGAGAGCAGGCCGCGCGGCGCTTCACTGCGCAAAGCCGTGCTCTCGTCCCAGGTCGTCGAGTGGCGAATGCCGCGCAAACGCGTCGGGCTCGCCGCTCGATGCGCTTCGAGCACTGGCGCAACCGCGTCGCCCAAGGCGAGATTGGCGTGGCCGACGATGGCCGCGGCAACGCGAGTTTTAATCGTCGAATCAGCGGCAACCCGAATAGCCACGCCTTCAAGAAATTCAGTTTCGCCGACGGGCCGCAATGCTTCTGGACCCTGCTTGCGATAGCCGTAGCGACACTCGATGGCGACCGTCGAAACTACGTTGTGGCCGCTGCGCAAATCCTGCAACAAATCATCGAGCAAGTAGTCGCTCGGCGGCCGCTGCCAAAGGTGATGATGGGCATCGCAGATCGCCAGCGCGGGCTCGATGGGTGCTTCTATTGCCATAGATGAAATAGATTCAGCTGATTTCGATCCTCGATCATCCATCCTCGATCCTCGATTTTCGAAGCAGCCATTACCGAATATACCAGGTGCGCGGCAAGGCCAAATGAATGCTCAACATCGCCAGCGCGCCGGCAATGCCCATCAGCACCACGGCCCACTGGGCACCCGACAGCGCCGCCAAAGCGCCGATGATCATGCTCCCTAAAGTCATCACCACCTGCGCCATGTGAAACAGCGCGATGGTACGGCCGCGAAA
>CAYZJE010000606.1:0-4612 GCA_964478485.1 uncultured Syntrophobacter sp.
TGGGCCCTTATCGTCGCACGTTCGGTTTGGAGTCAAGAACTGCCGGCACCGAGCGCGACGGAGGAAATTCTTCGACATGTTAAGCATCTCGCCTCCTCCGAGCTCACCGGCCGCGGCGTCGACACGCCGGGGATCAAACTCGCCCAGGATTACATCGTTGGCGAGTTCGTGAAATACGGTTTACGGCCCGGCGGCGATAATGCCGGCTATCTGCAAGGCTTCGATGTCGCGGTTGGCGTTACGGTTAAACAGCCAAGTAATCTAAGCTTAGGCAGCGGCCTGAACTTGGCGCTCAATAACGATTGGACGCCCCTGGGCTTTTCCGCCAACGGCAACGCCGAAGCGCCGCTGGTATTCGCCGGCTACGGCATCAGCGCCAAAGACTACGGCTACGACGACTACGCTGGCGTCGATGTAAAAAACAAAGTGGTCGTGGTGCTGCGCTTCGAACCGCCGCCGAGGGACAGCAAAAGTCCGTTTAGAAACGCGCCCAATTATTCCAGTCACGCGACGCTGCGCAACAAAGCGAACAATGCCCGCGACCATGGCGCGCTGGCGATGATCCTGGTCGATCTCAACCAGAGCCTTGAAACTAACAATGGCGAAAAAAACCAATTGATAACGACGCGCGGCAGCTTGTCGCGCGGCGGCAACAGCTTGATCGCGGTTCAGGTAAAAGCCCGCACGCTGGAAAAATTCTTGGATGGCTATGGCGTCAAGCTTAAAACGCTCAAAGAGAAAATCGACCGCGAGGGGAAACCGGCATCGATGGCAATTTCTAATGGGCCGATTCCTAACGCGACCGCGAAGTTGCAGGTAACCCTCCAAGAGATTCGCGAGCGTACCGAGAACGTGGTCGGCGTTCTGCCGGGCGCCGATCCGGCATTGGCAAATCAGAACGTCGTCATTGGCGCCCACTACGACCATCTCGGCTTCGGCCATTTCGGTGCGCGCAACCCGAGCGCCGCTGGGGAGATCCATCACGGCGCCGATGACAACGCCTCGGGAACCGCCGTGCTTCTCGACCTGGCGCGCCGGCTGAGCCGGCTGCCGGCCAAACCGGCGCGGACGATCATTTTCGTCGCTTTCAGCGCCGAAGAGCTTGGCCTGTTCGGTTCCCGGCAATTCGTCGAGCGGGCAGAGTCCATCGCCGCCACCAAGTTGATGGTCAATTTGGATATGGTCGGCCGATTGCGCGACAATCGACTAACGGTTTTTGGCGCCCGATCAGGAGACCGCTTGAGCGATCTGATCTCGGCCAGCGCGGCGAGCCTAGCTTTGGAAATTCGCCAGTCCGATGAGGTTGGACGAAGCGACCATATGTCATTCTACAACAAGAAAGTTCCCGTGCTGCATTTCTCGACCGGCGTGCACGAGGATTACCACCGTCCAAGCGATACTTGGGAGAAACTGAACATCGAAGGCATGGCACGAATAAGCGATTTGGCCTTGGTCACTTTAATGAGCATTGCCAACACCAAGGAGCCGGTGAACTTCGTTAGTCTCCCCTCCCGTCCACCATCGGAGCGCGGTGAGGAACGTGGCGCCATCGGCGTTTATCTCGGCACCATGCCGGACTATGGCGCCGAGGCGCCAGGGGTGCGGCTCGCTGGCGTGGCCAGTGATAGCCCAGCGGCGCGCGCCGGTCTGCGCGAGGGAGACGTAATCATTAAATTGGCGGGCGCCAAAATACAAAATATCGACGATTTAACCGGCGCGCTCAGCAGCCGCAAGCCGGGCGACGAGGTCGAGATCGTCGTGTTACGCATGAACCAGCCGTTAACCTTGAAGGCCACCTTGCGCAGCCGCGGCTAGTTCACCTCATCGGTGACTGGATACCCAGAACTTCGGCGTCGCTTCCATCCCGGATTTTTCCACGGATTGCGAAAAAAGGCTCGCAGCTAAAACATCCTTATGTTACTATGCCTTCAGTTGTGTGGTCTATGGAGGTTAGCTGTCGATGATCAAGTTGTACACGTTCCCGCCCTCGACCAACTCGCGCAAGGTCCGCATCGCCCTGATAGAAAAAGGACTTGAGTTCGAGCGGATCAACGTTGACCTAAGTAAAAGGGAACAAAAAAACCCAGAATACCTCCAGATCCATCCTTTGGGACAGATCCCGGCTCTGGACGACGAGGGCTTCATCGTTTACGACTCGACCATCATTAATGAATATCTCGAAGACGAATATCCGTATCCATCTCTTATGCCCAAGGATTCGGAAAGCCGGGCGCGGGCGCGCATGCTGGAAGATTTTCGCGACAGCCATTTTAACCCTTTCTTCGTTCATATCATTCAGGAAATGCGCAAACCCGAAGGCGAACGCGACGCCGCCCGGATCGACAATGCCAAAGCTGAGATCACTAGTGCTTTCGATCGGACCGAGAAGGAACTCAAAGGCAAGGACTATCTGGTCGGCACTTTTAGCCTCGCCGACGCCGCCTTCATGTCGAATATCGAACTGTTAGACCGCTTCGGCATCCCCGTAGATGCGCGCAAGTACCCCAACACCGTGGCTTGGATCGCTCGGCTCAAAGCCAGGCCGAGTTACGCCGCCTCCGCGCAGTAAGACTCGGGGCGTCTCCGTTCATGGTTCGAGAGCCTCACCACGAACGAAAAACGCGAGTTGAAGATTCAGTTTCCGATCCGTTCGCTTCAGGACCTATCAAAGGCCCCGAACGATTCACGACAAAATGGCCGTGGTGGGAGAATCGAGACTTGAAGATCGCAATCCTCCATCCTCAATCTTCCATCCTCGAAACTCCCTGACCTAGTCATGGCGAAAGTATTTCTCGCCTGGCTCGTCCATCTTTACACTGCCCTCGGCGCGGTCGTCGGTTTCTTCACTGTTCTCGCCATCGAACAAGCGAGTTTTCGCGATGCCTTTTTCTTGATGGCTTTGGCCGTCGTCATCGACGCCACCGATGGCACACTGGCCCGCGCCGCGCGGGTCAAAGAAATCATCCCATGGTTCGATGGCAACTTGCTCGATGAGCTCGTCGATTATTTCAACTACGTGATCGTGCCCTGTTTGTGCTTACTGCGGGCGAATCTTTTGCCGCCGCAAGATGCCCTCTGGCTCGCCGCCTTGCCGCTGATCGCCAGCGCCTATGGCTTTTGCCAACGAGACGCCAAGACAGCCGACTATTTCTTTCTCGGCTTTCCCTCCTATTGGAACATCGTGGCGTTTTATTTCTATGCGCTGAAAACCCCGCTGTGGGTGAATGCCTTCGCCGTCATCGCGCTGTCGATATTGATCTTCGTGCCGATCAAGTTCATTTATCCCAGCCGCGCGCCACGCTTTCGCGTCCAGACCAATGTGCTTGGCGCGGTCTGGGGCGCCGTTATACTCTACGCCATCTACCGTCTGCCGGAGCCGCCGCGCGAAATATTGTTTGCGTCGCTTCTCTATCCAGCCTACTATACGGCGCTGTCGCTTTGGCTTCAGATGCGAAGCCTGGCAATTCACGAGTCGCCACGAGGTTAAATGAAGATGCCGAGACCCTGGTCATTTCAGTCGCCGCGATTGCTCCTTAGCCTAGCGATCGCCGTCGTACTTTTAGCGAATGGCGAATCTAGCAACTCGCAATCCGGCCCCAACGGCGCGCCCAAGTATGTGTTTTTGTTTCTCGCCGACGGCGGCGGCATGGCACACTTAGAGATCGCCCGCCAGTATCGCAAATATATTCACAACGAAGGCATGGTCATCGTCGACAAAATTATGAAAGACGGCAGCGTCGGCGTCATGACAACTCACGCAGCCAACTCGCTCTCGACCGATTCGGCAGCTGCCGCCACCGCAATGGCCGGCGGATGCAAAGCCAATATCGGCGCTCTCGGCATGTGCGCCGACGGCACTGTGGCGGTGAGCGCGATGGAATTGGCCAGGCGGCGCGGCATGAAACTCGGCTTGATTACCAATTCGACAGTCTACGACGCCAGCCCCGCGGCCTTTGTTTGCCACGTGGCAAACCGTAAAGACTATATCGCGATCGTCAACCGCTATCTGGAAATGGCACCCGATGTAATTCTGGGCGGCGGCAGAGAACAGTTCTTAGCGAAGGCTCAACCGGGAAGCCGTCGCACCGACGAAATCGACATGATCGCCGCCTTTGAGAATAAAGGTTATCGCCATGTCGGCAATAAGGAAGAGCTGGTACGGGTGGCAAAAGGGAAAGTTTTGGGCCTGTTCAGCCAGCGTGACATGAGCCTGGAACTTGACCGCGACAAGCTTGCCGAACCATCCATCTATGATATGACGAATCAGGCGATCCATCTGCTCCACGACCAGAATCCCAGGGGCTTTTTCGCCTTTATCGAATCCGAAAACATCGACAGCGCCAGCCATCTTACCGACGTTGCGTCAGTCATTCACGATTATCGCGAATTCGACCGTGCGGTGGGGTTAGCCTATGAGTTTTACAAAAAATATCCCCGAGACACCCTTATACTGGTGACCTCCGACCATAACACCGGCGGCCTTGCTTTACCCTGGCGCTCAAGGATCTGTCGAGCACAACAGGCAGCAATAAAGCCGTGGGCACAGTCGCGGATCTGAAAAAACTCGAGTCCATCGGCATTTCACTGCAAAAAGCCGCGCAAATGCTCGGGC
>CAYZJE010000607.1:0-4518 GCA_964478485.1 uncultured Syntrophobacter sp.
CGGTCGCCGCGTCCAGATCGATGTGGTAGGCGTGGTTGCCAGTCTGCGAGATGAATTCGAGATCGGTCAATTTTCCGAGTAAGGCGGCGGGAAATTTCGTCCGCTCGCGAATCGGAATGATCGCTTGGGAACCGCTGAGCGTGCGCACCAGAGCGTCTTCGTCGGCAAATTTTTCAGTGAAAATTTGCACGTCGGCTTTTTTTCTAAGCCGCGCGATCGCCTCGGTTGGCGCGAGGGCGCGCTGATAGTCGTCGAGAACGGTGACTTTCATTGTTGTGGCTCACGGCGGTTCAAAATCGGAAGAGGGCGGGTTTCAAACCCGCCCCTACGTCCGATGCGATCGCGCCGATTGCGAATGGCGGTCTTAGATCACCGCGATACCGGCGATCTCGATCAAGTAATCAGGATTGGCCAGGCCGCTGACAATCACCAAGGTGCTGGTCGGCGGAGTCTTTTTGTACTGAGTGCTGCGCACCCGGTTATAACCTTCGCGGTATTGTCTGCCGGTAATGTAGGTGGTGCTCATGACCAGGTTGTCGAGCGTGCCGCCGGCTGCCTTTAACACGGCGCGCAGATTGTCGAAGACTTGCCGGGTTTGCGCCTCGATATCACCTTTGCCGACGACGTTGCCGTCTTTGTCGGAAGCGGTTTGGCCGGCGATAAAGAGCAGCTTTCCGCCGCTATTTAGAATTCCCTGGCTATAGCGGGGCCGCGGATCGTTCAAGGTTTTCGGTTGAATCACTTTGCGTGGCATGGCAGCTCCTTTCGGGATTAGGTTGGAGTGATGGAGTGTTGGAGTACTGGAGTATTGGGTTTATCCGGACCCATCACTCCACCACTCCATTACTCCATCACTCCAAAGTTTCTATTTCGTCGGGTACCTCTTGGCCATCTCATTGAAAAACCCTTCCTTCTCCAGTTCTTGGAGGAAACTCAGATCGACGAACTGCTCTGGTTTGGCGTTCTTCGCCTGGGGCAACTGCGGCGCGATCAGGTCGAGCATGTACTGGATGCCTTTGAGCGTGGGGTAGGGCTTTTTCGGAATCCACTTGATGTAACCATTGTAAGAATCTTCGAGCATCTCTTGATCGTTGGTGCGCATGTACTTGGCGAAGACCCTCTGGGCCTCTTTTTTATTGGCGAAGACAAAATAAATCGCTTCGACGAAACCCTTGAGCGCGTTTTTCACGGTGTCACGGTTGCTGGCAATGTAACCGCGCGAGGTGGCAAATCCATTGCCTTGTACCTCAACCCCCAAATCGGCAACGGAGAATAACTCGTTGAAGCCGCTCTTTCGCGCCGGCGCTGCGGCTGACGAGGTAAAGAATGTTGCATCGATCCTGCCCGCCAACATTGCGCCTAATCGTTCCGCGTCCGGTCCCGTGGGTACCAGCGCGACTTCCTTGTTGATCTCTATGTTGAGGTGCTGGAACAGGATGTTGGCTGCGTTATGGGTCGCCGAGCCGTAACCGCTGATGCCGAACTTTTTTCCTTTGAGTTCTTCGAGCTTGTTGATGCCTTTGCGGGCGAAAACAATCTGATCGTACTTTGTTTCTACGGCGGCCACCAGCACGAGGTTGTAGCCTTGTAGACTGGCCTGGACCACCGTGCCGATGTTGACGATCGGTGGATCGCCGGCGACCAACGCTTGGGTTGCCATCTGGCCGCCGCGGAGAAAAATTGGTTCGACTTCGAGGCCGTATTTTGCGAACAACCCCATTTCCTTGGCGACCCAGACGTTGCTCTGGCGAAAACTCAATGACGGATAGCCGATGCGGATGCGCTTGAGGGGTTGGGCGTTAGCGGCGCTAGTGATCAGCAAAGTGGCGGCGGAGCAAGCCAGCAACGTCGCCGTTATGGATTGGAGTAATGGAGTACTGGAGTGGTGGAGTGATGGGGTTCGGAAGAGACCCAATACTCCATTACTCCAACACTCCATCACTCCAAATGCCTTACCTGCTCGGGTATCTTTTCGCCATCTCATTGAAAACCTTTCCTTCTCTAACTCTTTCCATCTTCCATCCTCGATCCTCTATCCTCGGCTTTTGTCACTACTATGAGAACGTACGCCGCTGTCAGCGGTAAAGCTCAGGATCGGCGCCGGCGTCGGCGCCGGTGCGAATCCTGGGATAGAGCGAGATACCGCCGGGCCGGCCTTGGATCATGAAGTCGACGGGGATAAAACCTGCGAGCAGGGGAATCGGTAGCTGCACGCCGGCGAAGGGGCTTTTGTGGTCGCCGCCGATTGCCAACTGGTTGCCCCAGAGTCCGGTCGGCAACGCGCCGTTCATGCTGAAGCGGCTCGCCGAAATGCTGCCGGAGATCGGCGGCAGTCGGTATTTACTAACCGGGTCGAGCTCGTTTTCGCTGAGCAATTGCGCGTCCAAGACTCTTGGATAGCTGACGCGGGCTCCGGCCTCGCGAATCAGCGTAAAAGTCGTGTCATTAAGATCGCCGCGTTCTTCGCTGGCGGCGCCGCGCCGCTCGCGTTCGGCGCGCACGATCGCACCGGGAAGATTCTTGATGCCACCGACGCTATCCTTGGCCCGTTGGTTGACGTCGGACAGGGCGACCTGCAAGTTTTTCTCGCGCAGGGTGACGAAGAAACGATCGGTGACGGTCTTGGGCAATCGATAGGTTTGGCCGCGCACGCCCCAGGGGGTCTGATAATAGACCAGTATCTCGTTGTCACTCACCAAGTTGATGCCACGGTCGGCGATCTCCATATTCTGTGGTTTGCCGTCGAACAAACTGGCCTTCAATCCCAAGCCGCGCGGGCCATGAAGCTCCGGATGCTCCAGCAAAAACTGTTTGCTCATGCGCATGCCTTGGTTTTCTTCCTTGGCCAACTCGGCGAGGCTTTTGGTCGCCTCGGCGGCGGCCGGTGTGCCGGGATGCTGATCGATCACGCTGGTCAAATAATATTCCCGCGCGCTGCGTGCGCGACTCCTGCTCGCGGCGTTGAGCAGTGCCTTGGCGGACTTTTCTTCCAGTGCGGCGATTCGTTCTCTCGGCGATCCGGCGAGCTCGTGGTAGCTGATCGCCTTGTCGAACAGGCCGCGCTCTTCGTAGGCGTCGGCCAGGACTCGGTAAATCTCCGCGCTGGTCTCGGCGTTCGGGTGGCTGCGCACGTAAGCGATGCCGGCGTCGATGATCGGTTGAGCTGAAACTGGATTGTCGGTCATCACCTGGTAAAAGTTGGTTCCGACCATGACCGCGTTGGCCATGCCCAACGTCGCCACCGCTCCGGGTCCCGCGGCGGCCATGGCGCCGGCGGCGAATAGAATATTTTTTCTGAGAAAATTTTCGCCGAATAGAACATATTTCACCGACCCTAGCCGGCGCTCGCTCTGGGCGTCGCGGAACGGCGTCAACAAGTTGTACTCCGGGCTTTGCAACAGGGCCGCGGAACGCTGCTTGATCTCGGCACTGTTCGACGACCGGACGATCTCGGCGATCGCCTTCTTGGCGGCTTCATGCCAGCCTTTGATTTCTAACCCGACCGCTTCGGCATCTCGCGCCGCGTCACTGAGTAGTTTGCCGCGATACTTCCTATCGAGTTCGACGGCGACGCGCTGGATCTGATTGCTATCGCGCAGCGACAAGGCTTCGAGCAGTCTGCCGACGTCCAGCTGTTGCTCGGCGCCGGTACTGGCGTCAGTCTTCGCCGCGAGGGACGGTTGGCGCGCGGCGTCCGCTTGTTGCAAGCCGTTTTGCGCCTGCTGGCGGACGCTTTCGGCGTCCTTCGATTGTCCGTCGATGAACGAAGCCAGCTCGGCGTGAAACAGGGCTCTGTCGAAATCTCGCTTGGCCAGCGCTTCGTTGGCCTTGTCGAGTTGCTTGCGCACCAGCGCGCTTTTCTTCTTTTTGTCGAGCGTTTCGATCTCTGTGATGAGCGCAGCATTGCGTGGATCATCGGGAAAGCGCTTCAAGTGATCGAGGCTGCGCGCCAAGGCGCGCCGTTCTTCCGCCGGCATATCACGGTCCATGAGAGCGTAGAGCTGGCTCACCGTGGTTTCCGCGGCGGCGCCGATGAAATTGCCCGACGCAACGCCAATAAGATCGACGGAGCTTAGCACCCGGTTGGCCAGACCTCCCCAAAAGTTAGTCGTGCTCTGGCGCATCAGCTGATCGGATTGATTGAGATCATCGCGGTTGATGATCGCTTCCAAATATTTTTTGCGCGCTGGCGCCGCGCTGTTATTGAGCGCCTCTTTCTGCGCCGCTAAATAGCGTTCTCGATCTTGAATCGTGTTATTGAGCAAATCCTGCGCGTGTTCCGTCAGCCCGGTGACCGTGTCCTGCTGCTTCTGCAAGCGGCTGTCATCGGCCTGGAGCGATTTGAGATGATTGCCCAAGGCCTCTTGGTTGTTGGTCAAGGCATCGATCATCAGCTCACGCGCCCGTTTGTCGACATCGTCGGGAAAATACTTGGGCGCGCTATCGGCTGTTTCAAATGGATCGTAATCCGGCATTGGGTTGAGAATTTTTTCCAACTCCAATTCGCGATTTTGCGCC
>CAYZJE010000608.1:0-8443 GCA_964478485.1 uncultured Syntrophobacter sp.
ATCTCCGCGATCACCGGGGCGTGGTCGGAGGGGCGCTCTTTCGCTCGCATCGCCTTGTCTATCGAGCAGCTCTTGCACGTTTTCGCTAGTTCCTGTGATAGCAAAATGTGGTCGATGCGCAGGCCGAGGTTTCGTTTGAAGCCGTTCATCCGGTAGTCCCACCAACTGAACGATTTTTCCGCCTGGTCAAACAGGCGGAAACTGTCCGTCAGGCCGAGCGCGAGCAGATCCTTGAACGCCGCTTTCTCCGGCTCGCTAAACAGGACCTTGCCGGTCCAGAATTTTGGATCGTGCACGTCGCGATCTTCCGGCGCGATGTTGTAATCGCCCAATAGCGCGAGCTTGGGATATTTGGCCATTTCCTGCTTCAGCCAGACGATCAACTTCATCAGCCAGTCGAGTTTGTACTTATATTTGTCCGACTCGACCGCTTCGCCGTTCGGAATGTAGACGCAAACTACGCGCACATCGTTGACCGTAGCCGCGATCACGCGTTTCTGCGGATCGTCATAGCCAGGAATCCCCATCGTCAATTCATTGGCGGAATTAGGCGATAGAATCGCCACGCCGTTGTAAGTTTTCTGCCCGGAGTATGTCGCTTCATAGCCAGCTGCTTTGATTTCCGCCAACGGAAAGTTCGCGTCTTCGAGTTTTAACTCTTGCAAGCACAGCGCATCCGGTTTATGCGCCGCGAGGAATTCCAAAACCTGCGGCAGCCGCACCTTGAGCGAATTTACATTCCAAGTGGCAATTTTCATCGACGGCCTTTCCTTATCGCGCGGCAAATTGCTACGGGTTACTTCTTCGGCGCCAGCGATTCGAGCCACGGTTCGAATTCGTTGATCTTTTTCTTGTACTCCTCCAAGCCGGTGAACAGGTATTGGCGCTTGGGGTCGAGGGTCAAATCAGGATCGACGATCCCCTCTTTAGGAATATCGATGCGCAGTGAGTTTTCCCGGGTAAGCTTCTGAAACGTCATCTGCCCATCCCGACTCAGTAACCAGTTGAGAAATACTTTCGACGCGTTGGGATGCGGCGCACTCGCTAACATCGAGGCGGGATCGTTGCCGGCACCCACCGCGGCCAGCCCTTCGAGGAAGATCGACGCCACCGGTAAACCTTTGAGCGTAAGATCGGCGCAATCGACCCCGCCCAGGGCGATGGCGAACTTACCTTGCGCCAGCCAATCGCCGAGCTGCACCAAGTTGCGCGAGAACGTCACATCCATCTCGCCAAAGAGACGCCTGAGATATTTAGGGCCCAAGTCGTCGCGCACGTAAATAACATACATCTGATTGCGCCCGCTGCCGCTGGAAAAATCTTGCGAGGCGATTTTTCCTTTCCATTTGGGATTGAGGAAATCCCAATAGCTCTTGAGCTCGCCGGTTTTGATCAAGTTGGTGTTGATACATGCCGAGGTGTAAGGCACGGCGCGAAACAGGGCGATATACTTTTCCTCGATGTCGGCGAACAGGAGCTTGCCTTTGAACCAGGCCGCCGGATCGAGCACCTCGGGCAGGACGAGTAACGGACGGATCGGCTGCAGCAGCCCTTTGTCCTTAAACGTTCCAAGCAGGGCATCCGTGCCGCCCAACAGCAGATCCACCTGCCGCACTCCGGCGCGCTGTTCCGCCATTAGACGTGGGATCATCTGACTCATTCGGCCCGGCGTGTACTGCACGCGGATTTTCGGGAACGCTTTGGGAAACATCTCACTGTAGAGCATCTCCTGATCGCGCCCGCGCGGACCGTAGATGACCAGCTGCCCTTCCTTTTCCGCGACGCGAACCGTCGCATCCCAATCCGCCTTCCAATTGAACGCCTGACCAGCGAGGCTTGGCGTCGCTGACCGGAGGTAAGAAAGCAACAGAATCGCGATTGCCAAAGTCCGACTCGATTTGTTCCGCATGTTCACCCTCCGAAGTTGTCGCTTGATTTACTTCTTACCCGCTTGCACCAGCGCGTCTTCGACCACTTTCAGCATCGGCTTCATCGCCAGCCACTGGTCGATGTCCAAATATTTGACGCCGCCGAGCCGCCGGCCGGCGTACCGGCGCCGACGCGGGTGAGTAGCTCATTTTCAGCCGTTTCCACGTCCGCTACCTCGTACCGTTCGCATAGCCTGTTTACCCAAGGCTGTCAAAACATAGCGCGCCAGAGCCGCAACCGAAGGGAAAAAGATATCACCACAGAGACACAGAGCACACAGAGATTTTATATAGTTTCCCCTCCGCATCCTCTGCGCCTCTGCGGTGAGCCATCCGATAATATGCGCAAGCCGCGTAGATTTTCATCCAAAGTCAGACACGCAATAGATTACTTATTGAGGGTTTCCTTGCTGACCAGGGCGAGGAGCAGCGCCGACAAAAGCAACAGCGGCGCGTAGGCCCAAAACGGCACACCCGGATTGAAACTGTTTGCCAGATAGCCGCCGATCAACGGCGCCATGGCGCTGCCCAACTCCGCGACCGTGCGCCTGAGCGCTTGCAAGCGGCCGCGCACCGGCGCCGGCGCGACATCATAAGTCGCGGTCGCCAACGAACCAAGCGACAGTCCCTGGGCGACGCCGGAGATGCCGATTAACAGCGCCAGCTGGAAGAAGTTACTCGTCAGCGGGATCAGAAGAAACGTCAGTGCGGGAATACCGGTGCTCGGCACTGTGCACCATTTGCGGCCGACGCGATCCATCACGAATCCCGCTGGGATCATCATCGCGAAAATCACCACGCCGGAGATGCTGAACAGCGTGCCGATTTGACTCGGTGACAGTTGCAAGTAGCGCACCGCGTAAAGTGGCAGCATGCTCTGGATGATGATCCGCTGCGATTGATTGATCATGGTGGCAAACACAATCGAGCAATAAGTCGATCGCAGATCCGGCCGAATGGCCTGGTAGAGCTGCACAAGCCCGATGACCCTCTCCCTCAATCCGGCCAAGCCCCAACCTTTCGCGATGCGGCTTGCCGTGGCGTTGCCGCGAGCGTCCCCCGGTGAATCGGCCACGAGCATGCCTAAGAAAACGGAAATCACGCTGAACACCGCGTAGCCAAAAAATGCCGCTTTGTAGTTAAACAACTCAGTCAGCCACCCACCGATAAATGGGCAGAACGCCATGCCGATGGTATGCGTGCCATGTAGGCTGCTGATGATGCGGCCGCGCCGATTGCTCGGCGCCTGATCGATGGCGGCGATCTCGCGGGCCACCGCGCCCAGCGTGTCGGTAGCTCCCAGAATGAAAGCGAGCGACAGCAGCAGCAAAAACCATGGCACAAACACCGCCCCGAACGACGCGAGCGCCGCCGCGCCGGCGGCACCGACCAAGCCAAAACGGGTACCTTTGCGATCAAGCAACACGCCGCCGATCACTGTGCCGGCCATCTTGCCGAAAGCGAACGCCGTGATCACTTGCGCTGCAGCGCCGACCGACACGTCGAATTCCCGCGCCAGCACGGGTATCGTCGGCAGGATCATCGCCCAAGCGCCCGAGAGAAACGTGCTGACGTAGAGCGCACTCAGGCTACGCAGGCCAGGTTTAGGCTGTGAGAAATTAGACAATAGCAATTCAGCACGATCTCAGCTTTAGCTAGGACGACGGTAAGCAGTAAGTAGGGTAGTAACGGTATCTCAAACTGCTTCTGCGCCAGAGTTTATCCT
This sequence comes from uncultured Syntrophobacter sp., assembly GCA_964478485.1. Lineage (GTDB taxonomy): Bacteria > Desulfobacterota > Binatia > UBA9968 > UBA9968 > DP-20. Next base: position 3,655 of record CAYZJE010000608.1, read on the forward strand.
GAGCGTGTCGAAGTGAACCCAGAATAACCAAGCTTCAAAGACCTCCCGAAATTAAACGCCAGCATGAAGATTATTTTGGCGTAGCGCCGTACCTGGCATGTAAGTCGCTCAATAATTTATCCATCGCCGCCGGGGTCGCGTCGCGCGGCAGTTTCTGAAGATCATCGATCAACGTTGGTAAACTTGGCGCCTTCTCGGCGAGCTCCGCGATCCGATCGAAGTAGCGATAGTAGGCGAGATCGTGACTGAGCTTGGCCTCGACCACGGTAGCCGCGTGTTGGTTGCGCGTCTGGCGCTCAAATTGACGGTGGTAATTCGGCAAGCCCTGCAGCGCAGCGAGAACTTTCTGCTTGGCGTCCTGCACCTTTTCCGTGGCAAATATTTTTTCGGCTTGACCCACCAGCGCCATCAACTCGCGCGACAGTTTGCGCTCTTCCAGCACCGAGTTAACCGCGTTGGCCAGATTCCCTTCGTCGCCCTTTTGGCGAAAATATTCGATCGCCGCGAGAGAGCCGAGCGGCGTGACGATCGCCTCTTCTATTTCCCAAGGCAATGCGAAATTGACGTCGCCATGCAGGTCTTCGTGCAAAATCACTTTGACGCGCCGGACGATCGGCTCCTCGGCGAAACCAACCGTCGCCACCGAGCGCGGATCGGCGAACTCGTTGCCCTGACGGTAATACACGCTGTAACCGTCGACGCGATAGACCTGCTCTAGTTTGGCCGCATCTTTTTCGACGTTTAGTCCGATCGCGAGACGAATGTCGAGCGGCGCGCTGAGCGCCAAAGTGCCCTCGCGCTGCATCCATAACCAGAGCATCGACAGCGTCGGACCCTGCCGAGACGTCCGCCGTAGCGCATCCGTCGGTTCGATGCCGAGAGTCCTGCCGAAGGCTTTGACCTCCTCGATCAAACCCGCGGTTTGCCGCAAACGCGCCGCGTTGTCGCTCGGCGTCACCGTAGAGCAAGAAACGAGCATCGCGAGAGAGCAAAATGAGCTGGCGAGCCGGCCGATCGGTCTCAGGGCGATTTTCAAAAAAAGCTTCTTTCGGTTATCCTGTGAAAGAATATGCACCGCAGAGGCACAGAGTTCACGGAGTTCGGAGTATTTTTGATCGAATAAACTCTTTACTCGGCGCGCTCTGCGCCTCCGCGGTGCAATGTGCGACGACATTTATCGAGCAAACATCGATGCGATCGGCGCCGTGCGCGGGATCTGCCCCACGTCGGCGAGCAACTGCATCTCCGCCTGGGCGAGCCTCTGCTCCTTCTCGGTAAAGGTAAACTCGATCCGGGGATAGCGCGCCGACGCGAGCAACGCCTGGCGGTCACCTTCATAGCGGGAGAGAAACACGTCGGCGACCTCTTCTAAGTGCGCCTCACTGTAAGCGAAGGACTCGCGAAAGGCTCTGAGCAAGACGTCTTTAATACCCGGATGATCGCGCAGCAAGTCCTCCCGCGCCGCCACCATGTGTTTGATCATCTCATCAAAGCCAGTGAGCTTTTGCCAAGCCTCGCCATCGGTGTAGAGGCAACGCACCCCCGGCGCCACTTCGCCGCGGAAGAAAAACTGATCGAGCAACACCACCGCGTCGGCCTTGCCGCTTTGCAACACGCCAAGCAGCTTCTCCTGAGGGTGCCCTTCCCAGCGCAGCTTCTCGTCATCTAGGCCATAGGCGCGGCGCAGTAAATATTTGTGAATGGCGTGCATGCCTTGATGCGTCGCGATCAGCCGCCCTTCGAGGTCTTTGGGCGTTTTCACCGGCCCATCGGCCAGCACAAAGACGCCGTTGCCCTTGATCGTCGACTTCCATTCGGTGGCGAGTCCGAGAATCGGCGCGCCTTCGAGCTTGCGCCGGAGAAAATTCGGCAGATACAGATTCGCCGCCTGCACGTCGCCGCGGATCAGCGCCTCTTCTTGATCTTTACTTGGTGGATCCGGCAGCTCGATGACTTTCATCTTGACGCCGTCCGCCTTCACCTTACCCACGGCCAGAGCGTAGTAAGTGCGGAACATGCAGAAGCGGTTGCGGTAATGGGCGAAAGTCAAATCCATTAGCTTTCTTTCAGAAAGATTTCAGAATGCAAATTGCAAAATGAATAATGCAAAATTTCGGAAAACACCCGAATGGAAAATCCGAAATTTTGACTTCTGCATTCTGCAATCTGCATTCTGCATTCCCTCTTCTCCAACTACCTTTTCGCCACATCCTCTTTTTTACGGTTACAGATATCCAGCGCCGCCATGGCGTAAACTTTCGTGCAGTTCACCATATTGGTGATGCCGACGCCGCGGCGCACGCCGGTGGGCGAATCCCACTCCGCGCCGGCTTTGGTCTCGGTCGGATCGACCAAATGCGTGCCAAAACCTGGGCCGTAAGTGATCGCCGGCACGCCATACTGCGCGATGCGTGAGCCGTCGCTAGTGATGCCGTAGCGAATCGGCTTGGCATAGGGCACCGGGCCCTTGAATACGGTCCGATGCGCGCTCTCCATCACTTTCACCAAAGGTTCGCTCTTGGAAATCTCATAGCCAGGCGTAGTTAGATAAAGCTCGACGCGAATGTCTAAAATATCGCTCTCGCGCTTGCGGACTCTTTCACAGACCGCTTCGATGTCACGCTTAATCGCCAACGGCACCGCGCCGGGCAGCATCTTGACGATAACGAAGATGTCCGTCGTGGGACGCGTCCCTGGCTTAAACGCGTTGCCACCGTCGATGGCGCCAATCTGCACCGTGGGCAGCATATATTTATGGGGATTTTTGCGTTGGTATTCTTTCTCCCAGTCTTGAATCGCTTGGGCGACTTTGCAGGCCGCCAGAACGAACTTGGTCGCCTTGCCATCGACGCTCACCCGCGCCCAGAGCAGACCAGAGTTGCCGATCTGTAGTTGCAAGCCGGTGGGTTCGCCGATGATGCACATATCGGCCATCACGCCATGGTCCATCAAGTAGCGGGCGCCGACGCCGGCGCCGCGATACTCTTTGCCGTGGAAGCGACCGACTTGGGCTTTTTCGATTTCGCCGACTACGCCGGAAATAATCAGATCGCCTTTAAGCTTCGCGCCGGCGTTTTGCAGCGCCGCCACTGCCTCGATGTAGCAGGGGAACGCCGCCTTCATGTTGACCAAACCGCGGCCGTAGATGCGGTCCTCGTCGACGACGGTCTCCTGGGGCGCGTCGAAGTGGTCCATATGCGCGTTGAACATCAAGGTCGCGCCGCCGCCGCTGCCTTTGAGCGTGCCGACGACATTAGGCCGGCCGTCCTCGACATATTGATACTCGACTTTCATGCCGAGCTTTTCGAACTCGCTGCCAAGATACTTGGCGACATTCTCTTCGTCGCCGGTGATGCTGACGATGTTGGCCAGATTGCACGCCAACTCGATAACGCGATCGCGGTCCACCTGTTGCAGGACTTCTTCTTGCATTGCATGCTCCTGTCCGATTGGATTCATAACATTAAACGAAGCCATCGCGGGCGGGGATTTAACCCCGCCCGCAACCAAAGGGGATGCTCGCCCCCTTTGGAATCCCCATTTAGTTGTGCCCGCCTCAAGAGGCGGGGTTAACATAGAATAAATTTTTTTAGCACACCCGGTTGCGCACTACCATCGAACACGAAGAGAAAATCGCCAATTTTCTTGGCAAATCGGCGATGCAGAGCCCTCAGAAGAAACACTTCAACGTCGCGAATTATTTTTACTCACTAGATGCTCTTTAGCGCAACGCATCTGAGCTTACTGAAACACCTACCACCACATGGGTACGAAACATTCACACCTGGTTCGCGATGAATGAGTCGAACGCTTCGCCCTCGCCGGCACACCACAGGAAGTTAGAACGCAAGCAGAAAACCCTTTGCCGAACGGCAGTTCTTGAAGCTTGTTGCTTCACCTACACGAACAAGAGGCGGACAGTAAGAAAAAGCCTCTAGGATGGAACTTTCTGAGAAAACAATTCAATCCTGGCGTCGGTGCGCGCCTACTTTCTCACTTCATTCGCCCGCGCGAGCAGTTCGTACGGAACTGTATAACCGATTCGTTTTGCCGCCGGAAGGCTGATGATGAATTCAATCCTCATCGCCTGCTGTACTGGCAACTCGGCAGGTTTCGTTCCCTTGAGGATCTTGTCCACGTAAACAGCCGCGAGCCGATAGCCGTCAGCGTAGTCCGGCCCATAGAACATGAGACCACCCTCATCGACATACTCCTTATGTGGGTAAATAGCCGGCAAGCGGTATTTAGCGGCAAGCTCGACGATCCGCTTTCTTTCGGCGAAAAAGCGGCTACCGGCCGGTATCAAAATCGCGCCCACCTGCTTCTGCTTTGCGGTTTTAAAGGCGCTCTCTAAACCTTTGGCGTCGGGTTGAGTCTCGATCTCCTCCAATTTCAGTTTCAGAAACAGAGCCGCAGGCCTGATCTCTTTCCATTGGACGGATGTTCCCAACGCCCGCAGAAGTCCAACTCGTGTGAGCTTGGGCACTGCGTCCTTGAGTATCTCTAACCTTTTGGTATTTAGCTCGGACGATAAAAGCGCGAAACCGGTGATATTGCCTCCCGGCCGCGCCAAGCTGGCGATCAGACCCTCACCCACGGGGTCCGTAGAGCCCGTCATCACGATGGGGATGGTAGTGGTTGCTCCCTTCGCCGCAAACGGCGTCGGTCCCCCTGAAGCCACGATCAGATCAACCTTAAGACGGACCAGCTCCGCCGCAAGCTCAAGTAGGCGCTCATTCTTTTGCTCGGCAAATCGGTATTCGATGGTGATATTCTTTCCCTCAATCCA
>CAYZJE010000609.1:0-7507 GCA_964478485.1 uncultured Syntrophobacter sp.
CTCTTTACCGATATCGCGGTTTTTCTCCCACTTCGCCAACTGTTTTTCAGTCATCTTTCGCATCGTCAATCGCCTCCTTCATTTGCCTGAGAAGATGTGCGGCGATGGTCTCCCGCACATTCTTGCCGTAGACGGTGAGCATCCAGATTTGTCCGCGCGCGCGTAACAGGTAGTAGATCACCCGCAGTCCGCCGCGCTTGCCTCGACCTTTCACCGCCCAACGCATTTTGCGAACGCCTCCTGAACCAGCGACGATTGCACCGGCCTCGGGATGCTCGTTTAAGTAGGCCTGGAGCTTCGCATAGTCGTCGTCATCGAGATACCGTTCAATGGATTTGGTAAAGACGGGTGTCTCGATAAACTCAAACATTGCTCATGATACGGCAATGCCGTAGACAGTACAAGCTAGGCGACTGATCCAGAATAGTTCACCGACAAGACTAACTTGCCGAGGGACAGCAGAACTTGCAAGCAGTCCCGAAGGACAATCTCAAGTTGATGATTAGGCAAAGCGTCGGAACTGCTATTTTTTTCTGTGGACGGCTAGAGGCATGGAATTTTCAATCTCTCGCTCTCGAATAATTGACTCCCCGGCTGGTGATGAAATCCAGCGAGATTGCGGTTGAACGAATTAACTCTCTGCTTCCCAATATTTCTCTTTCTTCAATTGCTCGACGACATAGGTCTTTGGATCGATGCTCGCGGGGATTTTCGTGGCGATGCAGGCGACGTGGCGGACGTCGGTTTGGGCGGCGGTGCGGATGATGTGCGGCGGCTCTTTGCCGGCGGCGACGGCGCGGGTGGCGTTTAACAAGAACTTGCGCATGGCGATGACGGTCATGTCGCTGACGCCCAGGTGTTCTTGGGAGCGGTCGTAGATCGGCCCCATGGTTTCGGTGGCGCAGGCGTCGTGGTTTAGAAAAATCGGCCCCATGCCGGTGAAGTTTTCGCGCTTCTGCTTGTCGCGGTCGATGAGATAGTTATTTTGCAGGTTACGAATTTTTCTGAAGTCGAGACCGATCTCGTCCTCGTGCTGTCTTTCTTCGGGCTCGATGGGACGATTACGGCGGAAGTGGATATTGTAACGCATGCTGTGGGTATCGTCGATCGGGACATGGGAGTGGATTGTGTAGCCTTCCGGATTGCCCTTGACGCCGCCGGTGGGGATAAAGCCGTGGCAAGGCATGACGATGTTCGAGACGCGCAGGTAGACCGCGTCAGGGCCGATTTTGCGGCACGAGAGCATGCGGATGCCATAGTCCATCTCAATGCCTTCTAACTGCGGCGCTGTGTCGGCGGCATAGAGCGCGCCGTCACCGCCGCCGCGCGGCCGCTCGCCGGTAAAGTCTCTGTGCAAGAACGACAGGTGCGATGAGTCGCATTCGCCTTCGAGGCCTTGCAGCCAACTACAGTCTTGAATCGATTTGGTGACGTAAAGATGTTCCGGCGCCAGCTTCATCCATTCGTAATCCGGCAGCAGCGGCTGCTTGTGCTTGGGACCGAGATAGGCCCAGATGATGCCGGCGGCTTCTTTGCAGGGATAAGCGTTTTGTCGCACTTTGTTTTTTAGCGTGCTGTCGGCGGGCTCCGCCGGCGTGTCGAGAACCTTGCCGTCAATATCCATCTTCCAGCCATGGTAAATGCAGCGCAGGCCGCATTCTTGATTTCTGCCGAAGAACAGGGAAGTGCCACGGTGCGGACAGTGCTCATCGAGCACTCCGACCCTGCCTTGGCTGTCACGAAATGCGACCAGGTCTTCGCCGAGCAGGCGCAGCCGCACCGGCGGGCAGTCCGGCTCGGCGATCTCGCTCGTTAGCAGCGCCGGAATCCAGTAGCAGCGCATCAGTTTGCCCATCGGTTGGTCTGATCCGACTTGAGTCAAGAGATTATTTTCTTCGCGTGACAGCATAGGTAATTCCTCTTCGTTCTAGTTGAAAGTTTTCTCGGCTCGCGCAAATTCCCCGGTTACCCTACCCTTCACACAAGGGGAATTAATCGCGCCAAGACGCAAAGTCGCCAAGTTCGGAAGGGAAAGATAGATATTCTTACAAATGATCTTCACCATTTCTCTCCGACCTTTGCGTCTTTGCGACTTTGCGCGAGATATTCCGAGACTGACCGGTGCGCGAAGCGCACCCTACGAAAACCTTCGTGTCCTTCGTGCCTTCGTGGTGATAATTATCTGGCGAACAGTTTCAGTTTTTCAGCCGGCAGACGAATGTACACTTGCCTCGCCGGTGCGGCGCTTTGGGTCGTCTTGAAACGTAGTGTCTTGCCATTGACCCGCAGGTCGCAAACCGTCAGCTCGCCAAGAAACGTGGATGATAATACTTCAGCGGCGAACTCGTTTTCGAGTCCGATCGGCGCGGTGGTCATCTGCAACTCTTCCGGGCGGATGGCGACGCTGACATTGCGTAGATTCCCGTCGCTGACCGAGCAGCTGAGCATGCCCAGTTCGCTGTCGATCTGCGCGCCATTGCCGACGACGCCATCGATAAAATTTGTCGAACCAAGAAACTCGCAGACATCCCGGCTCGCCGGGCTATCATAAAGTTCGCGCGGCGGCGCGCACTGTAACACTTTGCCTTTGCTCATCACCGCGACGCGGTCGGCGAGGGCCATCGCCTCGACTTGATCGTGGGTGACGTAGAGCACGGCGATGCCGAACTTATTCGATAAATTTTTGATCTCGTCGCGCACCTCCTCGCGGAGCCGCGCGTCCAAGTTGCTGAGCGGCTCGTCCATCAGCAGAACTTTCGGTTCCACCGCGAGGGCGCGCGCCAAGGCGACGCGCTGCTGCTGGCCGCCGCTCAAGAACGGCGCGGGCCGGTCGGCGAGGCCGCCGAGTTGGACCAGCTCCAGCGCATGGGTGACTTTTTTCTTGATCTCCGCGCCGGGCAGTTTGTGCGGACCGTTGATCAGCGGAAACGCGACGTTTTGAAATACCGTCATATGCGGCCAGACGGCGTAGGACTGAAATACCATGCCGAGGCCGCGCCCTTCCGGGCTGACGAAGAAACCGCGCTCGGCGGAGCTGACCAGCGTGTTGTTGATGGCGATCTCACCGCCGTCCGGCTTCTCGAGGCCGGCGACGCAGCGGAGCAAGGTCGTCTTGCCGGAGCCGCTGAGACCGAGCAGGACGAAAAATTCACGCTCGCCGATATCGATGGTGACGCCATTGACGGCGCGCACCGAGTCGGCGCCGGATTTGAAAATCTTCACCAAGTTTCGGATCGAAATCATGACCAGCGATCAGTTGGACTGCTCGCCGCCGGGACGGTGCGAGTCACGCAAATTCAATGGTTGTGTTTATCATTACGACGGGGATTTTCAAACCGCCATAGAGAACGTCTCGGGCTGGGATATTTCTCACGCCAAGCATGTCCTGAGTTCAATCGATGGGACGCAAAGGCGCCAAGCTCGGAAACGATGTCATTTCGACCGAAGGGAGAAATCTTTCTTAGATCCCTCGCATTCGCTCGGGATGACGGGCTTCCGCCCGTCACCTTTGCGCCTTAGCGCCCCTTCGACCTTGCTCAGGACATGCTTTGCGGAAAATACTCCGAGATCCGGTTGCGCTTCTGTCGCGCCAAATGTCAGTCGTTGAAAAAGCGCAGGCGCCAGTAATAGTTCGCCCAACCGGCGTATTCGTGGAGCGCCGCGAAAATCTTCGGCGCGACGCTCTCGTTGGGCAAAAACGCGAACGGCGTCAGCTCGATTTCGCCGACGGAAAAATCGCCTGGGGCCGGAATCGGTTCGGGCACCCGGCTGGAGAAGACCAGCATGCTGCGCGGCATGTGCAACGCGGAGGTGACGAGCAGGTAGCGCTTCCAGCCATGTTTCTGCAGCAACTTTTGAGTCTCCAAGGCGTTCTCAAATGTGTCGCGCGACTTTTCTTCGCCAATGACGTCGTTCTTGGGCACGCCCCAGCGGATCAAGAACTCGCGGGCGATTTTGTTCTCGTCCTTCGCGGGTGTGAACGGATCGACATGGCCGCCGGTGACGATAATCGGTTTAGGTTGGAGCCGATACAGACGCCACGCCTCGTCAAGGCGGCGAAACATAGCCTCGTCGATGGACGGAAACGGAATCAAACCGCGAGCCGGCACGCTGCCACTGGTCAACACGACTATGGCATCGTAGTTGCCGACCTTGGTCGGATCGATCAACGGCGGGTAGCGTGACTCCAACGGATAGCGCAGCGCATAGTTGAGCAGGCCACTGTGGAGCGCGAGAATCAAAAGAATTACCAACAGCAACAGTTTGCGGGCCCAGCGCCGCCGCCAAAACAGCAACACGGCGAGCAAGAGCAGCAGCCACGGCATGGGCGGCAGCAGCAGGGCTTTGATGAATTGTTTGAGCAGGAACATGGAGCGGCTTTAGATGCGGTCTCGAGTTTCGGGTCTCAAGTCTCGGGTTGCCAAATCCAGAGCAGCCTGAAGCTCAATGCCGCGAATTCGAAACTCGGGACACGAGACTCGAAACTTGAGACTGTCATTCACTCCGCGTCCGGCTGTTTTTCCGGCGCGGCGTTGGCGAAGGCGGGGAGCGCGTTGCCGCTTTTCTCGATTTCTAAAATCGTTGGATACTTCGCCAGATCGCAACCGTAGCGGCGCGCGTTAGCGAGTTGCGGAATGAGGCAAACATCGGCCAAGGTCGGCGTGTCGCCAAAACAGAACTTGCCGCGCTTGGGCTGGGCGACGATCATCTGTTGCAGCGCGGCTAGGCCGAGATCGATCCAGTGCTGCGCCCACTTGTTCACCTGCTCGTCGGTCTGGTTGTAAGTGGCTTTGACGTAGTTGAGCACGCGCAGATTCTGAATCGGGTGGACCTCACAGGCGATCACCAACGCCATGCCGCGCACAAGCGCTTTGTCCGCCAGATCTTTGGGCAGCAGCGGCGGGTTGGGAAATTTTTCTTCGAGATACTCGATAATCGCCAGCGACTGGGTCAGAATTCGGCCATCATCTTCCAACGCCGGCACGAGCGCTTGCGGATTGATCGCTTTGTACGCCGCCGTCAATTGCTCGCCGCCGCCGCGGCGCAGATGAATCGGCGCCTGCTCGCAACTGACGCCTTTCAGATTGAGCGCGATGCGCACGCGATAGGAAGCGGAGCTACGAAAGAAGGTGTAAAGTTTCATGGCAACCTCGGAATTGGAGTAATGGAGTGTTGGAGTACTGGAGTGATGGTTTTCGGGCTCGACATAACCCGTAACTCGAGACGCGTAACCCGAAACGTATGCCTATGCCCCCAGCTCCACGCTGGTCACGAACGGCAGCCCGCTTGCGACCTGGCGCGCGCCGCTGTCGTCGACGAGCAATAGCGTGCCATCCGAAGTGCCGGCGACCATGCCGTTGCCGTCGGGCGTGGGACAGAGATGCATGACGCCGCCGTTCAAGTGATCGACGACGGTTTCCCAGCTCTTACCTTTGTCGCTGCTGCGCAAGATCGCCGACATGGCGCCTTGTTCGCGAATCCATAAATTCGGCCGGCCGCGCGCGGCGCCGACGTAGATCACGCCGTTCTTGTCTTCGGCGACGGAAATACCGTAGTCGTGATTTTTCGGCGAGATGTTCTCCCAATGGCCGGCGCGGTCGGGGCTGCGGAAACAGGATTCGCCGCAGGCGAGAAAGACCATGCCGCTGTGTTCCTTCGACGCAAGGATTTCGTGGATATCCATGTCGGTGAGGCCTTCGTTGCACGGCTCCCAGCCGCGTCCGCCGTCGTCGCTCAGCACCATGCCGCCGACTTCGATGCCGGCGTAGAGACGATTCTTGTTGTCGGGCTCATAGGTCAAGTAACGGGTGCGCGATTGGAGCTCGGGGCTGGGCGGAAAGTTCGCTCCGGCGCTGTGCAAGCGCACGCCATCGAGTTCTTCCCAACCACCGTTCTTGCTGCGGTAGAGCGCCGACGGAATCGTTCCCACCATGACTCCGCCATTCAAGGCCAGAGCGGAGTAGAGGAACATTTTGGGCACCTGCGGATCAGCCCTGTGCCAGTGGGCGCCGGCGTCCTTGGTGTAGAAGAGGCCCGAGTGCTCGGTGCCGGCATAAATCGTCTTCGGATCCTCCTCGTCCACCGACATGCAGGTGAGTGTCCAGTAGCTCAAATCGCGCTTGGTTTGCTTAAATTCTTTGCCGTGCTGTTCGAAACGATACCAGCCTGAAAAAGTCGCGACGTGTAGGGCTTTCTGACCATTCGTGCCGCTCATGATGATCTCCTTTGACGCAATGCCGAGAGAATTAATGCTTGTTTTAACTTGTTCGGGGTGGAATTCGCAAACGGGGCGCCAGCCAATTAGGTTTTGCCACGCACCTCAAACGCGACCTGCTGAATCGCCTCCTCGAGCCAAAGACGAAATTGCTGGGTCAGCGCCGCATCGGCGAATTGCCGGGATCTCGCGTCGAGCAGGATCTCATGCACTTCCCGAGAAGCGAGTGCCACCAAGCCGTCCAGCGCTTGTTGCCAGATCAGCTCGTCGGGGATCGTCAGGGCTTCAGTGAGAAAGGGAACGACACCGTTTTCCTTGCGCTCCCAAGCGACTTTGATCAGCAGGGCGCGGACATCGGACTCTTGCTCGGTACGAAATTCGTCGATCAGATCGTCCAGTAGTTCTCCCGGTAGTTCGAGTAAATCGTAGAACGCAGCTTCCTCGTCGCCTTTACGGAACTTCGTCAAAATCTCGCTGATGATCGACGACATGCGGCGTTAACGATCCCAAATAGCGATCAGCTCTTTCGACTCGACGACGTCAGCGAAGCGCTCGATGCGCTTCAGCGCGGCGTTATGACCTTCCTCGGTATAGGTCCCGACGCAGTCGCGGATGATGACCATCGAATAACCGCGGTTGTGGCCGTCGCGCACGGTCATCTCGACGCCGCCGTCGGTGGTGCAGCCGATCATGACGATCGTGGCCGCGCCGCGGTTGTGCATGATGGTTTCGAATTCATTGCCGATGAACATGCTCGGCCTTCTTTTATCGATGACGACATCATCCGCAGCCGGCTTAAAAGGCTCCATGATATTCCAGCCGAAGCTGCCGTGCACACGGCGCGGTTTGAGCTTGCTCGGATGATCGACTTTCTGATCGCGCAGCGCCCGGCGTATCCAAGTCACGGCTTCGTCTTTCCACAAGAAGGGGGTCTGGCGCGTGTAGACGGTCTTGACTCCCGCTTTTGCCGCCGCGGCAATTAGCGGCGGCGCGTTGCGGATCAATGCTTCTTTATTGAATGAACCGCCGGCTTGATCGTTCTGCATGTCCCAGACCAGCAGCACCGTGTGTTTGGGATCAACGATCTCTTTCAATTCATTGGGAATCTGTCTGCCTTCGAATTCGAGCATCGGCGCGGTCTCCTTGTCTGATTAGCGAGTCAGTTTTAAATCTTTACGCGCTTTTTCGAGAAAACTAAAGTCGACGACTTGCGCGCCTGAGATCGGCTGCGTGACGTTGGAACTCTCGCGCGTCAGATCGACGAAGTATTGCACCGCTTCGGGGGCGATCACT
>CAYZJE010000610.1:0-6365 GCA_964478485.1 uncultured Syntrophobacter sp.
GCGATCAGCCCGCCGTTTAGTTCCTTGAGCAAATCCTTATCGATGCGCGGCTTGTAGTAAAAACCTTCCATGTAGCCGAGGGACACCAGCTTGCAGAGATTGCGGTAGCCCTGGTTGTTCATCGCCAACAGAATCAAGTGATTGTTGTATTCCTTGGGCCCCTTATCGACGCCTTTCCTTTCCAAGCGGCTGGCCGGCGCCACGTAAATTTCGCAGCCAATGATCGGCTTGACGCCGTGGCTCTTGGCCTCGCGGTAAAACTCAATGGCGCCGAACATGTTGCCATGATCGGTCATCGCCACCGCCGGCTGACCCAGCGCTTTGATGCGCCCAAACATTTTGTCGACTTTGTTGGCGCCGTCTAACAGGCTGTATTCGGTGTGGCAGTGTAAATGAACGAAACCAGAGTGATCCATTGCAGTAATCACTGACTATCACAAAGCCGACGGCTCGACAATTATGTCACGAAAAATTTCGCAGAAGAGTTATCCACAGGCTCGGGCCAGCCACCGGCGGCGATAAAATCTTCCAAGATTTTTCCAAGAATATTAGCGAAGCGAAAGTCGAATCTTTCTTGCGCCGCGATGCCGATCAAGCGCTGGCCCTCGAAGAGCGGCAGCTCCGCGGCGAGGCAGTCGACGGCGGCGTGGTAGATAAACTTGGCGTTCGGATAGGCGTCGCCGGCCAAGCATTCATAGCGGCGGAAAAATTGCCATTGTCTCAACTCAAGCCCGATCTCCTCTTTGGTCTCGCGCACCAACGCCTGTTCCGGCGTCTCCTCTGCCTCCACATGACCGCCGATCAGATCCCAATGATTGGGAAAAGGAATACCCGGCTTATCGTCGCGCAGATAGATAATCAGACGGTTGTTACGGTCGAAAAGAAGAATCTGCGCGATCTGTTTCATCGTGACAAGCCAAGAGGGCGGGTTTCAAACCCGCCCCTACCAATCCCAATTCTTTTTTGCGCGCTTTGCGCCCTTTGCGGTTAATCAATTCCTGTCTTCGTTCGAGGGCGCGATGAATCGCGCCCCTACGTCGGCGCCCGTTCGCCGAAAATCCAGCGTCGTTTCATGCGCGCGCCGTAGGTCAAGTTAAATTTACGTTTGGCAACCTCGGTGATCGCCTTTACTGCGTCCTCAGCGGAGTCGGTGACGATGATCCTTTCCAGATCGACAGCGTCGATGGTGCGCGCCTTGACCAACCGCTCAGACATGAATTCCAAGAGCGGGTCCCAGAATTCCTTGCCCATGAGCACCAACGGGAATTCGCGAATTTTCGCCGTCTGGATCAACGTCGCGGTTTCAAAGACCTCGTCGAGAGTGCCGAATCCGCCGGGTAGAGCAACAAACGCGTAAGAGTACTTCACCAGCATCACTTTGCGCACGAAAAAGTAGCGGAAGGTGACCCACTGATCGAGATAGGGATTATGTTTCTGCTCCTGCGGCAAGACGATATTGCAGCCGATCGAGCGCCCGCCAACGTCCTTAGCGCCGCGGTTTGCCGCCTCCATGATGCCCGGACCTCCGCCGGTCATCACGGTAAACCCGGCCTTCGCCAGCGCCGCGCCCGTTTGTCGGGCCATTCGATAGTAAGGGTGAATCTCGGTAAAACGCGCCGAACCGAACACGGTCACGCAAGGCCCGCTGAAATGCAGTGCGCGAAAGCCGCGCAGGAACTCGCAGAAAATTCGCGCCGCGCGCGCCAACTCGGCCAAGCGCCGCTGCGGTCCCTCGAGAAATCGCACCACTTCCGGCGACCCAGGCGTGACGCCCCAGCCGTCGATGGCGATGATCTCATGGTTTTCCTTGCTCTCATTCTCCATTGGCAACGCTCTGCGCACTCCAAGGGTCGTTCTGGGCTGATTCTGCTGAAAAGCCCTCCGTTCATCCTTCGAGAGCCTCAGGACGAACGGGGAAGGGATTGATCACGTGAAAAATTTTCCGTTCATGCTGAGCCTGTCGAAGCATTCCTAGGGGTTTGTCAGCAGAATCATTATACGGCAACGGCCAAGGGAAGTTGAGGTTATTATTCCCACTCGATGGTGGCGGGGGGCTTGGAAGAAATATCGTAGACTACTCGATTGACGCCGCGCACTTCGTTGAGAATCCGGTTGGAAATCTTGCCGAGCAGATCCGCTGGTAGCGCCACCCAGTTGGCGGTCATGCCGTCTTGGCTGTCGACCACTCTGAGCGCGACCACGTTTTCGTAACTGCGCTCGTCGCCGACCACGCCGACGGTAATTGTATCCACGTGATTCGTTCGCGGTAAGCTCAGAACGTTAACCCGCATCAGGGGCAAGCAGGATCCAAACTTTCGTTACCCCATTGATGGCCTCTGTGCGGTCCCGAACAGTGGTAACCTCAGGACCGTCAAGAGCAAAATGGCGTGGGAGCCAGATTGTTACAGCAAATCCTTGTCCGGTAGCCTCAGGAAGAGAATCGACCTTAACCACTTGAATCCGATAGGGTTCGCAGATTGCCTGCGCTTCTCTGCGTATGCGAAGCGAGTCGTCCGAATCCAAAATGGTTACTCCCATTCGATCGTCGCCGGGGGTTTACTCGTCACATCAAGAAATACCGCGTCGACACCCGGAAGTTCAACGATATCATGCGCAATCCGCTCCAGTACGTCCCGCGGAAGCCTTGCAAAGCTGGCCGTCATACCATCGGTGGAATTTACCGGTCGAAGGACAATACTCTCCCCGCCTTGAAATGAGATAGGAATTAAAACAACCGGAAATTGCCATACGCTTTCTACAAGCCCATCATTTTCCATTCTCGAACGAACGATATAGTCAGCCTCGCGCAATAATTCTATTCGGCTTTGGGTGACAGTAACCCGCTTTATCGTGGCGGTTTTCATACTCTTTACGCGTCCTGAAACAAGGACGACAACTCTATTTGTGGCGGTATTTACGTTGCAAAGTTCCGTACTCAATATTTGAAGTTTTTCATAATCCATTTTGGCCCGCTTGTGCCGTAATGCCACTACCTGTCTATAAGTTCGTGCGTCTCCTTGAACTCCTACGCTCCTAATTGGCAGTAAGACGGCCTCATAATTAGACTCAGGAACATAGTTTCGTAGTGCATCGCTAATCTTCTTGGCCTTTGCAGCACTACGGCTGCAAAGACATCGGATAGCGAGGCCCGGTCCAGGGAAAGGCCATCTGTTCGTCAATTTGGCTTCAAGGCCAAGGGCTTCACCCAGTTCTCGAACTTCATCTTTATAGAATTCGGCCAGCGGTTCGATGACGCGTCCTTTTTCTATCATCTCCAATATCTCAGGACACCTGTTATGGTGAGTTTTGATGACAGCCGCCAGCCCTCGGGTGCCACCTGACTCAATAGTATCCGGATAAATTGTACCCTGACCAAGAAGCCAGTGTTGATCATCTATCCCAAGTTCAAGCATGACCTCTGACTGAACTCGAACAAAAAGCCGTCCAATGATTTGCCGCTTTGTTTCCGGATTTGTAATATCTCTAAGACTTTCAAGAAAATCTATCGATCTGTCGCGTGTTTCCAAGCGGTCCAATAATCCTAATCTTCCTAGATTGGCCTGAAGTTCCTCGGTTTCGCGCTTACGCATTAAACCCGTATCGACATACAAACCCAAAATGCGTTCCTTAGGGAGTGCTTTTGCACAGAGCACGAAAGCCACAGTTGAATCGACGCCTCCACTAACAAGGAAAAAAACTGACTTTTGACCTACGCGAGTACGGATCTTTTCCACAAGCGGTTTGATACGGTACTTGATATTCTTATTCGTCCTAAGACCACAAACTGAAGACACAAAGGTCCTAAGAATCTGCAAACCGTTTTCTGTATGTACTACCTCGGGATGAAATTGGACTCCATAAAACTGACGCCGGAGATCTGCAAACGCAGCATTTGGACACTGGCTTGTTGATGCGAGTGTGGTCAATTTGGCCGGCAACTTTGTCACTGTATCCGTGTGGCTCATCCACACAATTTGCTGATCGGGAGTCCCGCTAAACAAAGTATCGTGAGCCACGACCGAAAGCCTTGTCGGCCCGTACTCGCCTTCACCCTTGTCCACTTTGGCCCCGAGCATCTGAGCTAACAACTGGTGGCCGTAGCAAATGCCCAAAATAGGAACCTCAAGGTCGAGGATCTTAGACCGAGTTTTAGGTGCATCTTTTTCATAGACGCTTTGTGGACCCCCAGATAGTATGATGCCGGCGTGTTTAGCGAGATCTTCTGACCGTATCTCCGGCCCATAAATCTTTGATTCAACGCCCAATTTGCGAAGCTGTCTTCCAATCAAATGGCAATACTGACCACCGAGGTCAAGAATCGCGATAGTGTTAGCCATGACCAATAAAATCCTAACGTCTAGTTCTTCTTATGACTGCTTCAAAGCAATCGCTTTTTATTTTTCTTCCTGAGTCGCTATCAAGGAAATGGACATTAAAATCCTTATATCTGAAGCTATTCCGTGTCAAATCTCCGCGAAAAGGCCAGACCGTTGTTTGATTTGAGAAGTGCGGATGCGCCGCGCGATCAGTTGGGTGTACTGCGACCCGAAATCGAGGACGAGGATCATTCGACTCTGTAGTTGGGCGCTTCCTTGGTAATGAAGACATCGTGCACATGGCCTTCGCGCAGCGCCGCCGAAGTGATTTGCATGAACTTCGCCTTGCTCTGTAGCGCGGCCACATCCTTGCAGCCGAGATAGCCCATGCCGGCGCGCAGGCCGCCGACCAGCTGGTGGATGTTGAATGACAGCGAACCTTTGTAAGGCACCTGGCCTTCGATGCCTTCGGGGACCAATTTGTTGGAGTCCATCACATCGGCCTGGCCGTAACGGTCGCGGCTCCCCTGCCCCATGGCGCCGATGGAACCCATGCCGCGGTAAGATTTGTAGGTTCGTCCCTGGTAGAGAATGGTTTCGCCGGGGCTCTCTTCGGTGCCCGCGAACAGACTGCCGATCATCACCGAGCCCGCGCCGGCCGCGATCGCTTTAGTGATGTCGCCGGAATATTTGATGCCGCCGTCGGCGATCACCGGCACGTTAAATTTCGCCGCCGCCTTGGCGCAACTGCCGATGGCGGTAATCTGCGGCACGCCGACGCCTGAAACAATCCGCGTGGTACAAATGGAGCCGGGACCGACGCCGACTTTCACGACATTGACGCCGGCTTCGATCAACGCCGCCGCGCCCTCCGCCGTGGCGACGTTGCCGCCGGCCAAATCCAAATCGGCATAGCGGCGGCGAATCTGGCCGATTACGTCGAGGACATTTTTAGAATGGCCGTGCGCCGTATCCACGGCAATCAAGTCAACGCCGGCACGGACTAAATGCTCCACCCGCTCTTCCCAATCGGCGCCCACGCCCACTGCCGCGCCGACGCGCAGCCGGCCCCGTCCGTCTTTGCAGGCGTCGGGATACTGGATGGTCTTTTGAATGTCTTTGACCGTGATCAGGCCCTTGAGCTCGAAATCGTCGTCGACGACTAAAAGTTTTTCGATGCGGTGGCGGTGCAGCAACTCTTTCGCTTCATCGAGACCGACGCCCGGCTTCACCGTGATTAATTTGTCCTTGGTCATCACTTCGGAAACGCGACGGTCGAGTCGCTTCTCGAAGCGCAGATCGCGATTGGTGAGAATTCCCACCAGCTTGCCGTTGTGGGTCACCGGCAATCCGGAGATGCCAAACTTAGTCATGATCTCCTGCGCGTCGGAAATCTTTTGCTCCGCGGTGATCGTGATCGGCTCGAAGATCATGCCGCTCTCGTACTTTTTTACCTTCTCGACCTCGCCGGCTTGCGCCGGCACCGGCAAATTACGATGGATGATGCCAAGCCCGCCCTCCTGGGCCATGGCGATGGCGGTCTTCGATTCGGTCACCGTGTCCATCGCCGCGCTCACCAATGGAATGTTGAGGGTAATCCGCTCGGTGAGCCGGGTCGAGACATTGATGTCGCGAGGCAAGACGGCGGACTCGGCGGGAATCAATAGGACGTCGTCGAAAGTTAAACCGACCGGCAGGACTTCTTGTTCTAACATGGGTCACCTCCGCGGGAGGTTAAAAAAAAACCCAGACCAAGGCCTGGGTTTTTCGCGTTGCGGGTTTGTTTGAGTGCAAACATGAAGTCTTATACCAGGAAAATATTTATCCGGCAAGAACGGCAACACAAAGGTTATTCCGGATCTCCGGTTAAGAAGAATTCACCACAGAGGCACAGAGGCACAGAGTTCACATGGTTCGACCGTTCGAGAAGCCTCACGGCAGGCTTCCTCGACGGCCTTCAGTTCCGAGCCCGTCGAGGAATCACCATGAACGGAGGAAAGCCGCGCATCCTGAGCTTCGTCGAAGGACGCGCCTCGGCGGTGCAATCTC
>CAYZJE010000611.1:0-1668 GCA_964478485.1 uncultured Syntrophobacter sp.
CGCGAACGCGCATCGGTTTCGGCTTGCTGAAACAGCTCGCCGAAACCGGCCGTTTATGTTTCTCGACCACCCAAGGCCTGGTTGAGAATCGAAAGTTTCGCAGCGCTCTATTCGCGCGCGTCTTGTCTCAGACCGGCGCGATCGGCTGTCAGGATGCCGGCAAAGTGATCGTTGGCGAATTCGCGCAGAGATTGCTCTCGCCGCACGGTTATTCGGCAAGCGGTACCGTCACACGAAACGCCGCTCCCGCTGATCTAGCAGGTTACTGAAGAACTCTTTCGGAGTCCTTCGACTGGCTCAGGACGAACGGAGAGGGCTAGAAATGAGTGAACTAATTCCGTTCATGCTGAGCTTGTCGAAGCGTGTTCCCCTTACTTCAGCAGCCTGTTAGGCGCCAGCGAAACCTCGCCACTGTCTGCTTTGAGCCGCGATCGAAATTGACCGCCCCTGAAATGAAGCTTGTCAATTTGTCCGTCGTCTACTATACATCCTCATCAGGGTAGTAAAATTCGTTAGGTCTAGGAGGAATTATGCGGAAGTGGTTTGCTAGTGTGCTCGCGGCATTCGCGCTGGTTTGTGCGGCTTATTCAGCCCACGCGCAACCGAGTTTGAAAATGATGATCCCGGCCAATCCAGGCGGCGGTTGGGACCAGACCGGCAGGAATCTAGCCAACGCGATGCAGAGCGTTAAGCTGGTTTCATCCGTGCAATTTGAAAACAAAGGCGGCGCTGGCGGCACCATCGGTTTGGCGCAGTTCGTCAACTCAGCCAAGGGCGATCCCAATGCCGTGATAATGGGCGGCATGATCATGATCGGCGCGATTTATCTGGAAAACTCTCCGGTCAATCTCACCATGGTGACGCCTCTCGCGCGGCTCACAGGCGAGTACGAAATCATTGTCGTGCCGGCCAATTCACCGCACAAGAACATGGCGGATCTAGTTAAGGCATTCAAAGCGAACCCAGGAAGCGTGTCTTGGGGTGGCGGCTCGGCTGGCGGTACCGATCACATAGTGGTCGGCTTGATCGCCAAGGCCGCCGGCATTGATACGACGAAGATCAACTACGTGCCATTTAAGGGCGGCGGCGAGGCGATCGCGGCCATCGTCGGCGGCCATGTGACCGCTGGTGTCTCTGGCGTCGCCGAATTCGCCGAGCAGATCAAAGGCGGCCGCATGCGCGCCTTGGCCGTCTCGAGTCCGTCGCGCATCGAAAGCTATCCAACGTTAAAAGAACAGGGCATCGACGTTGATTTGGCCAACTGGCGCGGCATCTTCGGCGCAGCGGGAATTACCCCGGCGCAGAGCGACGCCTTGGTCAAGATCGTGCGCGGCGCCACTGAGTCAGCCTCATGGAAAGAAACGGTCAATAAACTCGGCTGGTCGCCAATCTATCTGAGCGGCGATGCCTACAAGAAGTTCATCGACGAAGACACCAAGCGTGTCGCCGCCATCATCGACTCGCTGGGCATCAAGAGCGCGAAATAGGCGATAAATTCTTACTCACCGCGAAGACACGAAGCTGGTCGAGGATGGAGGATCGCAGGAAGAACTTGCCATCCTCAATCTTCCATCCTCGATCCTCGACCCATCAGATTTGAAGTCCTGCACACCGACCGTCGCATACGGTCAGTAAGTCGCATCCATGAAAACCAAATCCGCCGAGCTG
>CAYZJE010000612.1:0-10692 GCA_964478485.1 uncultured Syntrophobacter sp.
GAAAAACAAATAAAATACACCGAGTGAGTAAATCTACGGCCCCATGCCCAAGCAGAAATCAAATGTCACCTCATTTTTTTAGTCACAAGGTTCCGTAACGCGCATTATCATATGCCTATCTTGGAAATTTGGATAGCAGCATTTGCCAGAAGCGGCAAGCACAAAAAACACTTTGCTGAATCGTCTCTAGGATTGGTCCTTAGAGGTTGGTGAGAGATAAACTTGGACTGCGCCATTGGTTGGAGAAAGAATCTAGGAATTTGAGGTTTACCCGAGATTGGCGCACCTAATCAGTTGCGGGACTGTTTGGAACGCCGCCTCAGGCAAATTTCACAGGATTCGCTCGAAGTAGAATTCAGTTCAATCCTGGCGTCGTTGCGTGGTTTCTTGATCACCCTATCTGGTCTCACCAATACATTCGGTGGAATCGTCAGGCCGAAATGCTCGGCTGATTTCAGTCCCCGCTTTAAGCCGAATCTACGACCTACCGACGGAAGATTATCGAAAAGCGCAGGCCTGCCCCGGACCTGTTGACCATTGGTTTCGGTACGTAACGTCAAAAAGGTCTGGCTGACACGGAAGACATACGAGGCAGACACCGCATTGGAAGCGGCACGATCAATCTGGTGCTGCCCGAACGCCCGTCATGCCTAGCTGTTCGATAGCCTTACGCACCACACCGGTTTTTTTCGCCTCTTTGACGATCTCAGCAAGCCTGCTCTGAGCGGCAGATGATTTTCCTTTCGGAAGGGCCACCATGTACCGATCACTTGTGAACGCCCCCGCAACAATCTTTGCCCCAGGCAAGTTGTCGGCGACCTGTTGAACATTACTGGCGCTCGCTCCCCACACATCCGCCTTGCCGCTGCGTAGCGCCTCGATTCCCCCGACGCCGATCAAGCGCACAAGCTCAGCGGATTTCAGCGTGCGGCTAAGGAACCGGTCCGATGAGGAGTCCGTCCCAACCCCTACCTTGACTCCGGGCCGGTCGACTTGAGCGGCGTTAGCAAACTCGCGTCCGGGCGCGGCAACGAACAGATAGTCACTCAACACTACATCTAGGATGTAGTCGGCTTTATCAGCCGCGTCCGGAGTTCGTGGCCCGAAGCTAATATCCCATTCTCCCTTGCCGAAGCTCTGCGTGTGTTCCCTAGAATTAGCATACGCGACGATCTCAAAGGAAACCCCGAGCTTCTCGGCGATGAATTTACCTACTGCAACAGCAGCCCCTCCAACGACCTTTCCGTCAGCGGTTCGCGTCACCAACGCCGGAGTCTGAGCGTTCATGGAAACCCGCAATTTTCCAGTTGGAGCGATCTCAGAGCTACCAGCTGACTGTCCCCGTGCACCCCCAGGGATCGAGGTTGCCGTCAACAAAATCGCCAACAACAAATATCGTCGCATGGTTACCTCCTGTTTGCGTATACTGCTACCTGTACGGCAGTGTGCTTAATTTCCGTTTTTAATTTTCACCAAGGTTAGCTGCGCGAAATATCGCCCAGCTTTAGAGATCGTGTCAAGCGCTATTATTTGATACACCGCGGTTCGACGGTGTACTGGGATATCAGCCCGCAGTGTATTTAGGCTAACAAACTTCGGCACAACCTAGGATTGAACTGTAAGGCGCATCAAGATGATCTTGACGAAAATGAGATCTCATCGTCCTCTTTTCAACAGCACGTGAAATAATCTCTGAAGTCTGTTAACAAGTGGTGTCGAGATTGGGACCAGGCAATAGTAAAGATCATTCGGCTGTCCATCCAATTAACTTCAGAGGAATTTTGCTACTTTTACTGCTCAGCCTGAGTGCGATTTCGCCGGTGGCGGCGCAGAACATCATTCAGCGCTTGAAACCGCTCTTGGAAAACTAGCCAGGGAATAATGGCTCGCGCCAAGATGCAAAGGCGCCAAGTGACGGGCGGTTCCCGTCATCCCGAGGCGATGCGAGGGATCTGAAAAAGATTTCTCCCTTTGGTCGAAATGACAATTTGTTCTTACCTTTGCGGCCTTGGCATCCCTTCGGTAAACTCAGGACATGCTTTGCGGGAGATATTCCGAGTTTCGGTTGCGGCTGTGCCGCGCGGGTCTCTGCGGTGAATCATCTCAATGAGCTTGCCTAGCTACCTTAGAAACTATTTCTCACGAATCTACGCCGGTTGGATCATGGTCGGACTTGTTTCGGCCATGCGCATTCTCGGCGGCGGCCTGCATGGTTATGGTTTTACGGTGTTCTTTTTGCCGGTGAGCCAAGACCTCGGCTTAAGCCGAGCGCAGACGTCGCTGGCGTTTTCCTTGGCGCGAGCCGAAGGCGCCATCGAGGCGCCGCTGATCGGTTACGCCGTCGATCGCTTCGGGCCACGGCCGCTCATGGTGGCGGCCGCACTGATGGCCGGCGTCGGCTACATCGCGCTTTCCTGGGTCGACAGTTACCTGGCTTTTCTGCTGGTCTACTTAGGACTGATCTCACTGGCATACTCCGCCGGCTTCATTCAGACGCCCATGGTGATCGCCAACAATTGGTTTATCCGCAAACGGGCACGCGCCATGACCGTAGTCGGTGCCGCGGTCACCATCGGCGGCACCTTGATCACGCCAGGGCTGGCAGCGGTGGTGACTAATTTCGGCTGGCGCTGGGGCGCATTTTTCGCCGGCTGCGCGTTTCTGATTATTTGCGTACCGCTCAGTCTCAAAGTCGTGCGCTCGCCGGAAAGTGTCGGTCTAGAGCCTGATGGCGATGTGCCACTAGCTTCCGCCGCTGCTGGCGAGTCCGTGACTACACCGGCGCGTGCGCCGTTGATCGCTCCGGACATCACGGCCACCGACGCGCTTAAAACCTGGGCCTTTTGGTTTTTGGCATTTTCCATGTTGGTGCGCGTCGGCACGCAGAGCACCATGATGGTGCACTTCATTCCGATCATGGTTTGGAAGGGCATTACGCAGGAGCGCGCCGCGCTTTTGCTCAGTGGTTTTGCCTTGCTCAATTTGCTGTTTCATTTTTTGCTCGGCTGGATTGCCGACCGAGTCAACAAGCCGCAGCTCCTGTCGGTATGGATGATTTTGCCACTGAGCGCGATCCTGATTCTGATCCACGGCGAGTCTAACTTGTCCCTGTGGCTGTTCGCCGGCCTGTTTTCCGCTCTCGACGCGGCCTTCCCGGTCACCTGGGCGATCATCGGTGACTTTTTCGGCCGCAAGCACTTCGCGACGATTCGCGGCAACATGACGTTCTGCTATATGTGGGGCAGCGCGCTTGGGCCGGTGATCGCCGGCTATGTCTTCGATCAGACCCAAAGTTACGGCACGGTGCTTTGGGGCGCGGCGCTGACCCTGTCGGCTTCGGTGCTATTGACCGGCCTGTTGATCAGACCGTGGCGCGCTAAAGTAGCCGCGCTCGGCGATAGCGCGGTGGCGGTCACGGCGGCGAGTTAATTTTTTCGTTGCGCAGGATTGTGGGTTGGGAAGGGCGGGTTTGAAACCCGCCCCTACATTCTAGGTTAACCCCGCCTCTTGAGGCGGGCATCCAGGTGATTGACAGCGTCGTCATACCGTTGGAAAACGGTATCCAGGTTAAGGGGATGGGGATGGACCCCGGTTTTCACCGGGGTGACAAGAAGGAGGGAATGACGGAAGGGGCAGTCGACTTCCAGTCGACATTGTCGAGATCCCTCGGCTTCGAGCTGAGGGTTATTTAATTGCTACCGCTCGCGGCGTAATTTATGTTTTCATCGACGAGCATACCTTCACCATCGATTAAATAAGGGAGTTTATATGTCTGAACCTAAACCTCATCGATTGCCGACCACGGTCAACCCTGAGCGCTATGCGATCAAGTTGACGCCGGACCTTGCCACCTGGACCTTTGCCGGTGAAGAATATGTCACCGTGCAAATTAAACAACCGGTGCGCGAGATCGTGCTCAATGCCGTCGAGCTGGTGATTCAATCAGTCTCGCTTACGGATGCCAACGGTAAGGTGCACGACGCCAGCGTGGCTTTAGATCTTGACAACGAGCAGGCGCGTTTTAGCTTTCCATCTGACTTGCCACCGGGACGGAGCGAATTGGCGATCAAGTTCACCGGCGTTTTAAATGACAAGCTGCACGGCTTTTATCGCAGCACTTACAAAGGCGCGGATGGGCAAGACAAGCCGCTGGCATCGACGCAATTCGAATCGACCGATGCACGCCGGGCGTTTCCCTGTTGGGATGAGCCGGCGTTCAAAGCGGTTTATCAAGTGACGCTGGTCGTTGATGAAAAACTGACGGCGATTTCTAACGCCGGTGTGGTGCGCGAGACGGTGTTGCCGGGAACCGGCAAGAAGGAAGTCGTGTTCGCCGATAGTATGAAGATGTCGACATATCTCGTCGCTTTTATCGTTGGCGAGTTTGAAGCGACGGAGCCGGTCATGGTTGGTAACGCGCCGCTGCGCGTGTGGGCCATACCGGGGAAAAAGCGGCTGGCGAATTTCGCCGTAGATATCGGCAAGGCTTCGCTGGAGCATTTCAGCGCTTACTACGATATTCCTTACCCTGGGGATAAGTTGGATTTGATCGCCATCCCTGACTTCGCCTCCGGCGCGATGGAAAATTTGGGCGCGATTACTTTTCGCGAAACCGCGCTGCTGGTCGATTCGGAAAGAGCCACACGCGCCGAGCTTGAGCGGGTCGCCGACGTGGTCTCGCACGAGAATGCCCATATGTGGTTCGGCGATCTGGTAACGATGCAGTGGTGGAACGGATTGTGGTTGAACGAGGCGTTCGCGACCTTCATGGAGATGCTCGCCGTCGACGCCTGGAAGCCGGAGTGGCGCCGCTGGGATAGCTTCACCGTGTCGCGCGCCGCGGCGATGCAAGTGGATGGACTTAAGAGCACGCGGCCCATCGAGTTCTCCGTCGAAAAGCCGGAGGAGGCGGCCGGCATGTTCGATGTGCTCACCTACGAAAAAGGCGCGTCGGTACTGCGCATGCTGGAGCAATTTCTCGGCGCGGAACGATTTCGCGACGGTATTCGCCTGTACCTCCAGCGTCACCGGTATGCCAACACCGAGACGGCCGATCTTTGGAACGCATTGGAAGATTCGACCAGGCAGCCGGTGCGGGCTTTGATGGACACATGGATATTTCAGCCCGGCTATCCGCTGGTTAGCGTAGCGAGAGAGGGTAATACGCTGGTTCTCTCACAACAAATCTTTCGTTACGTCCAAGATGGCACGGAGGTCGAGCGTAAATGGCATGTGCCGATTTTTTTGCGGGTTGGCACAAGCACCGGAATTGCCAACAAGACGCTGCTTCTGACGGAAAAGCAGCAGCGCGTTGAATTCTCTGACGACATCGACTGGGCGGTGGTTAACGCCGGCGGCCATGGTTTTTACCGTGTGCGTTACAGCACTGAACTCGCCGAATCGTTAAAAGGCGGGCTGGGTAAAACTCTTTCGGCGGTGGAAAGATTCGGTTTGGTCAACGATGCCTGGGCGACGACGCTGGCCGGAATCACTTCGTTACCGGAATATCTAAGCTTGATCGAACTGTTGCGTGACGAGGATGACGTCAACGTCTGGACAACCGTGATCGGCTCCTGCCACCATTTGCTGCGGATTGTTGACGACGGGCAGCGCGCCGGATTGGAAAAACGGCTGGGCGCTTTATTTGCTGCCGCGGTCGAACGCGTCGGTTGGTCGGTTAAGAGCGGCGAGAGCGAGCTCACCAGCCAATTGCGCGGCGATTTGATTGGCGCCTTGGGAACGGTCGCCGACGACAAGGCGACGCAGGAGCGGGCGCGCGAATTATTCGCTGCGCACGAAAACAACGCCGATAGCGTCGACCGCAATCTCATCCCAGCTCTAGTCGCCATCGTTGCCCAGACGGGCAGCGTGGCCGACTTCGAAAAATTCTTCACCAGGTTCAAAAACGCCCAAACGCCCCAGGAAGAAACCCGCTATCTTTTCGCGCTGGGGAATTTTCGCGACGCGCATTTGATCGACCGTGCCTTGGAGTTAACGGTCAACGGCGAAGTGCGCACGCAGAATTCGCCCTATTTGATGCGTGGCATTCTTATGAACCGACAGGCGCGTGACAAGGCCTGGTGGTTTTTAAAAGCGCGCTGGGACGACATGGCGCGGCAATATCCCGACAACTCCATCCCGCGCATGTGCGAAGGCATCATCGGCTTAGTGACTGCCGAGCTTGAAGCCGATGTCCAAGATTTTTTCAGCAAACATCCGGTCAAGCAGGGGACCAAGCAAATGGACCAGCACCTGGAACGGCTTCGAGTCGCGGTGGCGTGTCAGGAGCGCTGGCGCGATTTTCTACGATCGTAACAGGTAATTGATTGAAATAATTTCTACGGGGAAAAAAATCGCGAACCATTTTTGGATTAATTTTTGGATTATTTTTGGATTATTTTGTTGACAGCTCTGGGCCACTTTCGTAAACTGACCGGCAGCAGAGAAAGGAGGTGGTCCAGACATGATTGATCATTGTACTGACTGTGAGGTGGCTGAGACTTAGGCTCTAGGCGGACTTCTTGATGGGGTTCGGGCCTAGAGCCTGGTAAACCCCCTCAGACCACCTAGTGGGCCCGCTTCAACGGTTGCGCAAGCTGCCGATTGAAGCGGGCCTTCTTCTTTCGGTTATTGCGGGTTTCCTGTGAAGAAGAATTCACCACAGAGGCACAGAGTTCGCATGGTTCGACACGCTCACCATGAACGGAGGAAAGCCGCGCATCCTGAGCTTCGTCGAAGGACGTGCCTCGGCGGTGCAATCTCCGAGCCGTGCTTCACAGAAAAGCCTGGCGACCCTTTCTTTCTAGTAGTTGGAGAGCGAGGGCGGCGGCTTTTCTAGCTTGGCTATTTTCGCTATTACAAGCTTGCCGCAGCGCCAGCAAAAACTCTTCCGATGGCGATCCGATATGCGCCAAGGTCACGGCGGCGGCGTTGCGAACTTTGATATCCGCGTCCATCAAAAAACTTTGCAGCAAGGCAGCGCGCGCGCGATCGGTGTCCTCGGTTCGATTCTTCAAGCTGGTCACGGCGGCGACTCTTACGGTCGTGTCGGAATCCAACAGCGAGTTAAGCATGGCTTGTAAACTGGTAGGGTCGTTCAACGCCAAGTCGCGCAAGCAGTAGAGCGCCATTCTTTTCTGATTCACCGTGCCGTTTTGGCAAAGCTCAATGAGCAATTCGATGACCTCGGCTTCACGTTGAGCGATTTTCGTCAACAGCAAAGAGCAGGCCCAGCGAATGTCCGGCTCGCGGTGATCCAAGGTGTCGAGCAGGTTTCGAATCGCTCGGCCCGACGGCTGGGGCAGGTGGCCCAAGACGTAAGCGACCGGCCAGTAGTTGCGATGGCCGGGTTCATCGAGCCTGTGATCGAGAGTGGTTCTAACCTGTGCGGACTCCCTGGCAAGTCCCATGAGCTGGTCAACGGCGCCGCGAATGGTTGGTTTGTCGGGATGATCTAAATCGGCGATGAGCGCGGCAAGCCGGTCGGTTTCCATCCCTAATTCGGATTATTCGTGGTGCAACAGCGATCGAGGCAAAACCCTTCCGGAGCGAAGGCAAAGCGGCACTGCCTTGAAGCGGCATGCGCGGCGATCTGCTGTGAAATTGCTTGTGCGAAGGTCAAACAGTTTAGCCAAGCGCCGGGCCTGACTCTGAAACGTTCGGCGCCGATGCCTTCGCTCCTCCAGGGTTTCACCTCGATCGACACGCTGCTCTGCGATATTCCGATTGATAAGATCGAGGCAAGATGGAACGTAACTCATATCTCCAGAAACTGCGGACAATCGGTCAGATTGCGATTGCCCTTCGGTTTGACGACGACGACATCTTCCAAGCGCACGCCGCCGACGCCAAGATAATAGAGTCCGGGTTCGACGGTGACGACATGACCGGTTCGTAAGATCGCGTCGATGGGCGCGATGCGCGGCGGCTCGTGGATGTCCAGACCTAAACCATGACCGGTACCGTGGAAAAAACCTTGCATCCTGCCGTTGATTCTTCCGGTGGGAAAACCGCGGGCGGCGAACATATTTAGAATATTTTGATGAACCTCTTTGCCGTTGACGCCGTCGCGAATTTGTTCGTAGCCGATCCGTTGTCCGGCCTGGACGGTGGCGTAGATTTCCTTGAGCTTTTCCGAGGCGCGGCCGCGCACCACGGTGCGGCTCAAATCGCCGAAGTAACCGTTGTGTTGCGAGCGCGGGAAGATGTCGAAGATGATCGAGGTGTTCGCCTTGACCGGGCCGGTGCCTTCGTGATGCGGATCGACGCACTGATTGCCCGATGAGATAATCGTGTGGCTGGGCAGCCAACCCTGCGCCATGATCGTGGTGTTGACCGCGGTCTTGAGCCTCTCGGAAGTCAGCCGCGTGCCGTTGAGATAGAGATAGCCGTCGCGCTTGGTCGTGGTGCGCTTGAGCATGCGGATGCCGGCTTCGAGACCCAGGCGAGCGATCCGCAGGGATTCGGTGATCTGTTTCACTTCCAGGTTGTTTTTGGTCTCCCGTTTCGGCCAAAACGGATCGCGCTTGATTTGCACGCTGTAGCCTTTGGCCCTCAGTTGGTCGGCGAGCAAGGCGGAAAAATTCGCCGGCACGATCAGCGAACGAATACCCCGTTCACGAAAGATCAGGTCGAGGATGTCAATGACGCCGGCCGGCGACTTGCCGAGTTTTCGCAGTTTTCGCTGGTAAAGGGATAGCGACAGCACGCGATCGGCGTTGGCCTGCTTCTTGGCGCGGTCGATTTCCAAGTCGCTCATGACCACGTGGCGAAGATGCTTGTGCTGGAAAAAAATAAACGGGTCGGGAACGAAAAAACCGGCGGCGTAGAGCATGTTGGAGTCGCCCTCGCTGGCGGCGTAGAGCAGGATCGCTTGAGTCGGTTTGAGCTCTGGTTCGTTCGCCTGAGCCGGTGCGGCGGTCGGTGCCTTTGGGCGTTTTGCTTCAAACATAAGAAAATTCTTACCAGTCGGGGAAATTAAACGATTTACTCAAGAGCTAACAAGTTCGCTCTGGAACTGCAAACCATTTTTCACCTCGCGCGAGCGCGATTCAGTTGACAGGCCGGCGACTTTTGCTAGAATGCCCGCACTCCCTCGCGGAATGACTTTCGCCTCCTAGAGGAATTTCCCTTCATGGCCACAAACAAAAATTTCGACAAGCTCAGTGAGCTTAATCAAAAAGCCGAAGCGGGCGGCGGCGTCGAGCGCGCGCGCCGGCAACATGAGCAGGGAAAGCTGTTGGCCCGCGAACGGCTCGACATCCTGCTCGACAGCGGCAGCTTCGTCGAGCTCGACCGCTTGCGCACGCACGACAGCAGCGAGTTCGGTCTCGACAAGCAGAAATTTCTCGGCGATGCGGTGGTGACCGGCTTTGGCGCCATCGATGGGCGCTTGGTTTACGTTTACTCGCAGGATTTCACCGTGTTTGGCGGCAGCTTGAGCCGCGTGGTTGCCGACAAGATCTGCAAAGTGATGGACATGGCGATGAAGAGCGGCGCGCCGATTATCGGCATCAACGATTCGGGCGGCGCGCGCATTCAGGAAGGTGTCGAGAGTCTGTCCGGCTACGGCGATATTTTCCTACGCAATGTGATGGCTTCCGGAGTGGTGCCGCAGATCACCGCGATCATGGGACCCTGCGCCGGCGGCGCGGTGTACTCGCCGGCAATTACTGATTTCATTTTCATGATCAAGACCAACAGTTACATGTTCATCACCGGTCCGGAAGTGATCAAGACTGTGACCCATGAAGATGTCACGAAGGAAGCGCTCGGCGGCGCCGAAACTCACAGCGGCAAGAGCGGCGTGTCGCACTTCACCGCCAATACGGAAAAAGACTGTCTGCTGATGATGCGCGAGCTGATCAGCTTTTTGCCGAGCAATAATCAGGAAGACCCGCCGTTCCGGCCGACCAGCGACGATCCGCTACGGCGCGACAAGCATTTAAAAGATTTGATCCCCGATAATCCGCACCGGCCCTACGACATGAAGGAACTCATCGGCGCGGTGGTTGATGAAGGCTACTTCTACGAGGTGCAGCATGAGTTCGCGCGCAATATTCTCGTCGGATTCGCCCGTCTCGGCGGCCGGGCCGTCGGCATCGTCGCCAATCAACCGGCCCATCTGGCCGGCTGTCTGGATATCAATGCTTCGGTCAAGGCGGCGCGCTTTATCCGCTTTTGCGACTGCTTCAACATTCCGATCGTGACTTTCGTCGACGTGCCCGGCTTTCTGCCCGGCACCGAGCAGGAATACCATGGCATCATCCGCCATGGCGCCAAGCTGCTTTACGCTTACGCTGAAGCGACGGTTCCCAAGGTGACCGTGGTGACGCGCAAGGCCTATGGCGGCGGTTACATTGTCATGTCGAGCAAACATTTGCGCGGCGACATTAACTTGGCCTACCCGACCGGCGAAATCGCCGTGATGGGACCCGAGGGCGCGATCAATATCGTTTTTCGCGACGCGCTTGGGAAGGCCGCCGATCCGGCCAAGGCGCGCGATGAGATGGTGGCGAACTATCGCGATACTTTCGCCAATCCATTCAAAGCGGCGGAGTCGGGATACATCGACGCGGTGATCTATCCCGAAGACACCCGTCCGACGCTGATCCGTGCCTTGGAAATGCTCAAAAACAAGCAAGACCACAACCCGCCTAAGAAGCATGGAAATATTCCACTATAAACTAGGCA
>CAYZJE010000613.1:0-3891 GCA_964478485.1 uncultured Syntrophobacter sp.
ACATAGATGGTGGTAATTTTGAATTCTTCATGCAGTCGGCGGATCTCGAAACGCATCTCTTCGCGCAGGTTGGCGTCGAGATTGCTCAGTGGCTCGTCCATCAGAAGAATCTGCGGCTGCACCACCAACGCGCGCGCC
Source organism: uncultured Syntrophobacter sp. (assembly GCA_964478485.1). Taxonomy (GTDB): domain Bacteria; phylum Desulfobacterota; class Binatia; order UBA9968; family UBA9968; genus DP-20. Next base: position 139 of record CAYZJE010000613.1, read on the forward strand.
AACGCCACCCGCTGCTGCTGGCCGCCGGAGAGCTCCGCCGAGTAGCGATCTTGCAACTCCGCCAAGCGCACGACGCCGAGCACGGTGGTAAGTTTGGCCTCGATTTCTTGTTTGCTAAGTTTTTTGAATTTGAGTCCGTAGGCGATGTTTTGCGCCACCGTCATGTGCGGCCAGACGGCGTAACTTTGAAATATCATGGACATGTTGCGCCGCTCGGGCGGCACCAGGAGAGACGGCGATGAAACAACTTCGCCACCGACGCGAATCTCGCCGCCGTCGGGCTGCAAGAAGCCGGCGAGTAATCTTAGTGTCGTGGTCTTGCCGCAACCGGAGGGACCGAGCAGCGAGACGAACTCACCGTCGCCGATTTCCAGATGGAGATCGTCGACCGCGGCCGTGTCGGCAAATTTTTTCGTCAGTCCTCGTATCGAGACGATCGCCATGAATTATTCCCGCGTCGCGACCACTTCCCGGCCCGCGAGCCACTGCACCGCCAGGATCACCGCGAAGGAAACCAACAACAAGAGAATACCTAAAACAGCAATGACTCCTACTTGGCCTTCTTCTTTGAGATCGAAAATGATCACCGAGACAACTTTCGACTTCGGCGCGAATAACAGGATCGCAACACTGAGCTCGCGGATCACACCGATGAAGATGAAAGACCAGGCGGCGATCAGTCCCGAGCGTGCCAGCGGCGCGGTTACATCTTTGAGGGACATGAGCCGGTTGGCGCCGATAATCCGGCTGGCATCTTCGAGCTCAGGGTGAATGCTCTTGAAGGTCGACTCCGCCTGGGAAAATCCGATGGGCATTTCTTTGGTTAAAAAAGCCACGAAGAGGATCCATATCGTGCCGTAAAGCACCAAAGGCGGCCGGGAGTAGGCGATAAACAAGCCGACGGCCAAGACGATACCGGGAATGACCAGAGGCGCCAAGGCAAAGAAACTGAGATAGCGCGCGCCGCGAAACAGATTGCGATTGGTAATGTAGGCAATGAGTGTCGCCAACAGCGTGCCGAGCGTCGCGGTCAGAATGCCCAATTTGAAAGTATTGTAGATCGCCCGCTGGGTGTCGCCGTACTCGAAAAAACTAAAATAAACGTTGTGCAGCGTGAAATTATCCCAGGTTAAAGGCATGGCCCAGGCTTTGGAGAGCGCCGCCTTTAGCAGGACCCAATAAGGCAGGAACACCGAGAGCGAAAGAATTCCAAAAACGAAAAGTAGCACCGGAATTCGACCCCAGCCCAGCCGGATTAACCGTTTCTGTCCGCCTTTGCCGGCCACCGTGCTGTAGCCTTTGCGGCCGAGAATTTTTTTTTGCACAGCAAGCAACAAGATCGTTGCCAAGAGCAGCGGCACGGAAAAGGCAGCGGCCATATCCAGGCGCGGCGGATATTGAAACAGCGTCCAGATCTGCGTCGTGATCGTGTGCAAGCCCGCGGGCAGGCCGAGAATCGCCGGCGCACCGAAGAGCGACAGCGATTGGAGAAAAGCCAGGATGAAGCCGCCGATCAGCGCCGGCATCGCTAGGGGGAGCGTGACGGTCCACGCCGTGCGCCATTTGTTCGCGCCGAGAATTTCCGCGGCATCTTCGAGGTCCGACGAGATCAGCTCGCAGACGTTGGCGATCATGGAAAAAACGAATGGGAAGCTGTACAGCGCCATGACGAAGATCAGCCCGGGCATCGAGAAAATATTGAAAAGCGCATCTTCCGAACCGGTCACGGCGCGGTAGAGTTTGTTCAGCGAACCGGCGTTGGGTCCGGCGAGCAGCGTCCAGGCAAACGCGCCCAAGAACGGCGGCGTCACAAAAGACGCCATCACCAGCGCGCGAATCGGTTTTTTCCACGGCAGGTCCGTCCGCGTCACCAACCAGGCGAGCAGAGCGCCGATGGTCACCGCGATCGCTCCCACCCAGGTGGAGATGATCACGGTGTTCCAGATCGCCTTGAGAAATTGTTGGTTGGTAAAGACTTCAAGATATTTGCTGAACGTGATGCCGGTGTCACCCCACAGACTGGCACGGAAAATCGCGCCTAACGGGAACAGCATCAAGAAGACGAGCAGCAGCGCCGCGCCGATCCACACGGGAAAGGTTGGATCTTTGAATCGCAGCACGGACCAGCCCGTGTGGCCGACTCTATCGAGGGTCGAGGGTTGAGAAGCGGGCATGGATTGCAATTACTACGCGCAGTCGACCTGGTGTCGCGTGATCGTGCTCGCTTTACGTACACGAGTCACGAACACGACCAGAAAAAACATCAGTTACGCGCCGAAATATTCCACGAAGCGTTTCTTGATTTCCGCATTGCGCTTTTCCAGCTCGGCCGCGTCCGGGGGCAGAAGTTTTAAATCTTTGAGCTTAGGCTTGTCCGCTGGATAGGTAACGTCCGGATGACCGGTATAAAGGCCTTCTTTATCCGCCAACAACTGCTGCGACTGTTTGGCGAAAATAAACTCGGTGAATAGCCTCGCGGTGTTGGGGTGCGGCGCGTCTTTGGCGATGGCCACCGGCGATACTATGAGCGGAACGCCCTCGCTGGGATAGATGATCTTGATCGGATTGCCCCGTTTTTGGGTTCTGTAATAGAAATATTCCGCGCCGTTGACGCCCACCGGCCGTTCCCCCGATGCGACGACGCCCGCCGGATCGAGGGCCGACTGAACGATATGCAATTTGTTTTTCGCCAGATCGCGAAAGTAGTCCCAACCGTAGAGATTCACTAGCGCCAGCACATGAGTCACGATTATGCCGCTATAGCCCGGATGGGCCGTGACCATCTTGCCGTTCCATTTGGGATTCAAAAGATCCTTCCAGGTTTTTGGCGCGTCCTTTTCGGGCAGGATCCTGGGATTGTGAGCAATGACCGAAAGTGTCGACCGCATGCCGTAGTAAAAGCCGGCCTTGTCCTTAAAGCCGTCGGCAAAACCAGCGGTTCCTTGGGGCGTGAATTTGAGCAGCATCCCTTTGCCCTTGAGAAGCTCGAAATGGCCGGCATCGGAGGTATCAATGATGTCGGCATTCTTTATTCCCGCCGCCGCTTCCTGCATAAATCTCTGCAAAACTCGCTCCGATCCCGTGCGATGGAGTTCGACGTCGATTCCCGTATATTTCTCCTTGAAGCCATGGGCAAGTGCCGTCGCGGTTGGAAGCGCCACAGAAGTGTACCAAACCACTAATCCTTCTTTTTTGGCCGCCTGAATCAGCGCGGCATCTTGGGCCGCAGCCAGCGACGCCAATGCAAAAATACCGGTGAGAATAACGAAGTAAAAACTAATCTTTTTCATGATCGCCTCCTTATCCTTCAATTCTGTGTTTTGAGACTGGCAACAAAACGCCTTATGACCTGCGAGTGCGGCTCCGCCTCTTGCTCCCGGATTTCGTGATCTTAGTTTTCTTAACATTCTTAGCGCGCGCGCCGGTCAGAGCGCGGAACAGAGGGCTCAAGCTTTTCAGTTCTTCGATGCGGGCGACCAATTGAATCGCCGTCTCTGCGTCCTTGTCCGCCAGCACGAGCCCGGCGCAGTCGCGAAATTTGTCACCCAACTCCGACCAACTCAGCGGTTTCTCCGGGTGTCCACGCGCGACGTCATACCGCCCTTCGATCACCCGGCCATTTTTGAGTCTGATGCGAATCCGCGAACGCACCTGATCGTAGCCGAGCTTTTCGAGTTCATCGTCGACGTAGAGCGTCACCCGCTTCATCAACTCGACGACTTTCTTGTTGCGCACCTTGCGGTCTTGGAACTG
>CAYZJE010000614.1:0-18093 GCA_964478485.1 uncultured Syntrophobacter sp.
TGGAAGCCGGGGAGGTAGGCGAGCGAGCATTTTCGCAGAAGAGATTTGCACCGCGAGACCTTCTCCGCTCAAGTTAATTTGATTTCTTTTCTGGTCAACGCTGATTCCAGTTAAGAGATTGAACTGTAGCGTCCTACAATACGATAGCACTGGAGTTTACGACGGGCTGCTCTCGCTCGTCTGAACCAATTCGAAATCAATCTCACTGCGAAACGCATTGATGCGCGCGACTTTCACGCGCACGTTATCGCCTAAACGAAACCTCTTGCCGTGGCGGCGGCCTTTGATAACGTATTCATTTTTCGTAATAGTCGTAGTCGTCGTCGGTGAGGAGTTGAAGTGGATCGGCTGGTAAGTGCTACACGCTGTTAATCTTCGGTGGTAGGCAGGGGCTCGTAGGTCGTTAGTCCCCGAGTGCGTCTCTCTTGTACCCACTGAGCTATCAAGTCGCGCAGAATTTTTTCGGCGTGGGCGGTGGACAAAATCTGAGAGGGATCTATAAGCATAAGCAGCTTGCCTCCCTTTTCCACGAATTGCGCGTTAATTCTTTTCATAATTCACCTATCCAATGATGTGTTCGATGGAAACCCTGAAACCTATCTCCACAGAAACATAAACAACTATACCACCCGATGCCTGAAAGGAAAAGATACCGCCTCCGTGGTCCATGGTGCCTTGAGTTCTCCCCTGGGCGATTTCTTGGGCTTTTGCGCTAATGGCCCGTCGGACATCTCTTGGGAGGCGAAGAAAGGCTGGCTTTGCCAGCGTTGCAATCTCAATGATCATAGATTTTGAAAGGCAGCTCCTGCCAAGTGACGTTGCTCGACCGGAACGGGGATAGTTTACTTGCGTTCAACTCTATTACAACATGCTCCTGCGAGAATTTACGGCTCTGTATCTTTGCATGTCTGAACTAACTCAAAATCTATCTCACTCCGAAACCCATTGATCCTCACAACTTTCACCCCCACATTATCGCCTAGACGAAACCCGTTGCCGTGGCGGCGGCGTTTTTATTGGCATGCGACAGATCGGAGTAGCCGTTCGAACTGAGGCGGCGATCCGTCAAATGGCCGGCCGAAGAATTGAAATTCGCTTGGGAGGATTATTATTTTTAAAATATCGATTCTTTAGAACTGCGGGTGTAACATTGTCCCAAGAAAGTTTGGCGGTTGTGAAACGCAGGGAGAGAATCTATGCGTAACGGGAAAATCCGCATCGGTATTATGGGGTTGGGCCAGATCGGCCGACACCTCTATCAGCTTGCGGCGGAAAGCGACGATATCGAGATCGTCGCGGTGGCGGACATCGGCAAGCCGGAAATTCTCCACTATCTCCTCAAGAGCGACACTGCCGACGCGCCGCCGTGCGAACTCCACGGCAATTATTTGGTCAATGAGAAATTTCGCACAAGGATGCTGCAGATTGCCAAACCAGGCGATGTCCCGTGGGACGTTTTTGGCGTCGACTGCGTTATCGACGCCACGGGACGATATCGACGCCGTGAATATCTGGAAACCCACCTCAAAACCGGCGCGGGCCGGGTGATTCTCGCATCGCTCCCCGCGGAACCGATAGACCGTGTGCTGGTTCCCGGCATCAATGAAGCCAGCGCGGTCAGCGGCGACAGACTGATCTCGGCAGGTTCGGCAACCACCAACGCGCTTGCCCTGATTTTATATTATCTCGACGCCGCGCTGGCAGTGGAGTTCGCGTCGATGACAACGGTTCATGCCTACAGCAGCGATCAATCTTTGCAGGATTATGCCCACGAGGACTTTCGTCGGAGTCGCTCCGCCGCTCAGAACATCATCCCCAACAGTAATGAGTCGGCGCGTTGGGTAGAGCTGATCTTGCCGAAATTCGCCGGCAAGTTGAGCGGCTATGCCCTCAACGTGCCGGTGCAACGGGGATCGTTGTTGGATTTGAATTGCGTGATGCACGACAGCGGCGTGACTGCCGCCCAAGTAAACGAGGCTATGCGGGCCGCGGCCAACGACCATCCGCTGCTGATCGGCATCACCGACGATCCCATCGTATCTTCCGATGTCATTGGCTGCCGACAATCTTTGCTGTTTGATGCGCAGGCGACCCTGAAAGCGGGAAAAAACATCGTCAAAGTCTTGGCCTGGTACGAGAGCTTGGGTCATGCGTGCCGCGTGCTCGACGTGGTGCGGCACTATGGCAAGCTCGACGGCGATGGAGGTGGTAAATGAGAGTTGCGATCAACGGATTTGGCCGTATCGGCCGCACGGTATTCCGCATTCTCGACAAGCGTGCAGGCGTTGACGTGGTCGCGATTAACGATCTCTTTGACAATGAAGCGCTGCGCTACTTGCTCCACTACGATACGGTCATGGGTCCGTTCGACGGCACTCTGCGGCTCGAAGGCGATGATCTGGTTACCTCCCATGGCCGAACGCGGATGCTGTGTGAACGGGACCCGCTAAAACTGCCATGGAAAGATCTCGGCATCGATGCGGTCGTCGAGTCCACCGGCATTTTCACCGCCCAGGAACAACTGGCTCAGCACCTGCGCGCCGGCGCGAAGCGGGTTGTGCTGACGGTGCCGGCGAAGGACGCGATCGACTACACGGTGGTCCTCGGCGTCAACGAGGACGGGCTCAATCCGCAACACCGGATTATTTCCAACGCGAGTTGCACGACTAACTGTCTAGCGCCATTGGCGAAGGTGTTGCACGACTCTTTCGGCATCGTCGAGGGCATCATCAACACCGTGCACGCCTATACCAACGACCAGCGACTGGCCGACGTGCCGCACTCGGATTGGCGGCGCAGCCGCGCCGCGGCGGAAAATATCATTCCGACTTCTACCGGCGCCGCCAAAGCGGTCGGCATGGTCTTGCCGCAATTGAAAGGCCGGCTGGACGGCATTGCCGCGCGCGTGCCGGTGCCGGACGGTTCGGTCGTCGACCTGTTCGTCGAACTGGAGAAAAGCGTGAACGCGGACAACGTGCATGCCGAGATCCGCGCGGCCGCCGAGTCCAATCGCATGAAAGGCATTCTGCAGTTCGTCGAAGTCCCAGTCGTGTCCTCGGACATTATCGGCAACGCCCATTCATCCATTTTCGACTCGGGATTTACCACGGTTACCGGCGGTAGGTATCTCAAGTGTCTCAGTTGGTACGACAACGAATGGGGTTACTCGAACCGCGTCTGCGATTTGCTGAGCTTGATGGCAGCATGGGAATGACCGGAAATTGGTTTGAATCTAATATTTCCCGCAGCTTGCTGCGGGCACCAGCAAATGGGGTTTCCAAAGGGGGCGAGCATCCCCTTTGGTCGCCTGCGGGGCTAATACCCCGCAGGCGAAATGCCGGTTTATTGGTTGCTCTCGCTCAGAGATGCCGAGCTCCAGATGTCATGCTTCTGATGTGCGAGCGCAGGAATTCATTTTTCACCACGATCACTAAACTTGATCGCGCTCGATCAATTCAAAATCAATCTCACTCCGAAACGCATTAATGCGCGCGACTTTCACGCGCACATTGTCGCCGAGGCGGAATTTCTTGCCGTGGCGGCGGCCTTTGATGACGTATTCTTTTTCATAGTAGTCGTAGTCGTCGTCGGTTAGGGCGGCCAGTTTCACCAAGCCTTCGATGAAGTAGTCATCTAATTCCACGAAGAAGCCGAAGTTGGCCAGGCTGTTGATGAAGCCGGGGAATTCTTCGCCGATTTTGTTCATCATGAACTGAGCTTTTTTGAGGGCGACCATTTCACGCTCGGCGTCCATGGCGTGGCGCTCGCGCTCGGAAGTGTGTTTGCCGGATTCTTGCAGCGCGCGCAAGAGGTCGTCGCGTTCGTTGGGTTTGAGCTTGTCGCCACCCATGACGCGGTCGAGCATGCGGTGGACGATCAAATCCGGGTAGCGTCGGATCGGCGAGGTGAAGTGGGTGTAGCAGGTCGACGCCAAGCCGAAGTGGCCGATGTTTTCCGGCTGGTAGACCGCCTGCTTCATCGAGCGCAGTATCACCCGGTTAACCACCCGCTCTTCCGCTTTGCCGCGCGCCGATTCCAAGAGTTTTTGTATTTCCAGCGGCGCGATGTTGTCTTTCTTTTGCGGCAAACGATAGCCGAGTGAAAGTAGGAAGGGCGCCAAGGCTTCGAGCGCGTCTTGATCCGGCCCTTCGTGGACACGATAGAGCGTCGGCAGCTCTTTTTCGGTCAGATGGCGCGCGACGGCTTCGTTGGCGGCGATCATGAATTCTTCAATGATCCGATGCGCGACATTGCGCTCGGCCCGGACAATGTTTTCCGGCAAACCTTGGAGATCGAGAATAATCTCGGCTTCCGGCAGATCGAAATCGAGATTACCTCTGGCCTTGCGGTTGTTAAAAATTAACAGCGCCAGCTCTTCCATTAGTCGAAATTCGCCCAGCAGATTCCGATAGCGCTCGAGACACTCCGCGTCTTTGTCGACCAAGATGCGCCGCACGTTGGTGTAGGTCATGCGCTCGTGGCTGCGGATGACCGAATTGAAAAAGCGGCTGCGGATGACTTCGCCTTTGGCGTTGAATTCTATACACGCCGTTTTCGTCAGCCGGTCTTCATTGGGATTCAAGCTGCAAATGCCATTGGACAGCGCTTCGGGCAGCATGGGGATCGCGCGGTCGGGAAAGTAGACGCTGGTGGCGCGCGCGTAGGCCTCTTGATCGAGCGCGGTGTCGCGGCGAACGTAGTGGGCGACGTCGGCGATGGAGACCAAGAGTTCGTAGCCGCGCTCGGTCTTGCGCACGTGGACCGCGTCGTCGAAGTCACGCGCGTTTTCGCCGTCGATGGTGACGATGGGTAAAGCCCGCAAATCTTCCCGCGCGGCGATTTCCGCGGCGCTGATTTCATAGGACGTTTGTGTCACCTCCTGGTAGACTTCGGCGGGAAAGCCGGTCGTCAGGCCGAAGCGAAAGATAATCGACTGTGCTTGCACTTCCGGGTCGTCGGGATCGCCCATGACATTGACGACCGTGGCTTGTGGCGGCGACATGGCGGTGCCGAAGCGAGTGATCTCGGCGGCGATCACTTTGCCTTTTTCCAGTTTCACCGGGGCACGCTCTAGCGCGATGGCCGCAATGCGCGTGTCCATCGGAACGAGGAAACCTTTGCCGTCGAATTCTTCATAAGTTCCGAGCAAGCGTTTTTGGCCGCGCTCGATGACTTGAACGATATGGGCTTCGCTATCGCCGCGCTGTTTGCGGTCGATGCGCACCATCACTTGATCGCCATGCATGACGCGGCGCATCTCGCGACGGTTCAAGTAAACGTCTTCGGCGTTTTTGTCTTCCGGAATCAAAAAGCCGAAGCCATCCGGGTGGGCCTGCACGCGGCCACGCAGTAGATTCTGCCGGTCGGGTAGGGCGTAGCGATTTTTTTTCAACCGGACCAGACGGCCGTTGCGGCAAAGCCCGCGCAGAGCGTCGATGACGGATTGCAGCGCGTCGCGACCAAATCCGGCGCGCCGTTGAATTTCCGGCGGCGTCAATCGCTCGCGCGGTTTCTGGGCGAAGAGCCGAATAATTTTCTGCTCTGCGTCATTTGGAGCTTCTCGGCTCATAGCCATTCGCCAGCTTCTACCGGAATCGCAGAGTTTTCAATCGATCAAAGGTGCTTGGCTGCGAGCAAAAATTTAACGGCTTCGCCGCGAAATGACGACGAGAACTTTCCGGGTTTAAGACCCGGACGATTCTTCGGCTAACTCAGCCATGAACCAATCGTCGGTGACGTCGGTAGGACGAGGAATTTCCGCGAACGGAATCTCTTGTTTGAGGGAGTCGAGAATCTGCCGCGCGGTGTCGAGAAAGTCGTGCATCGCGAGCAAGACAATCACGGCTTTCTTGCGATCGACGGTGCGGATGATGCCGACTTCTTCGTAGGACTCGAAGATGAATTTTATGTAAGCAATATGCTCAGGCGCAATTTCCAAATAGATGTCGTGCAGTTCCATTGGCTTCTCTAGCCCGGATTATTCCCAGTAAAACTGCGGGCAAATTACGATCAACGTGCAACCCTTCCGGAACGAAGGCGGACCCTTCGGGATTTCAGATAGCAAATCTCAAATCCCAGATATGAAATCTGAAATTTGCAATTTGAAATTTCGAGCGCCAGCGAGAATACAGGCTTACACCTCGATCGACACAGTCTCATTAGGTTTCCTCGTAGCATGAGTAATCCGGACTATCGATTGAGAAAACGTTGCAGGGCATCGGGCAGCCATTTTTTTTCGCCGCTGGACTCTTTGCTCGGCCGGCTGGTGGCGTCACCTTCGCCGTCGCGCGCCGGCGCGCCGCCGCGCAGGGTTTGGGCTAGGGCGCGGTTGTCGAGGCGGATTCTGACGTTGGGAATCGTCCCGTCGATGCGAAAGGTAATCGTCAGCCGGCCGCGCCGGTCAAGGAGGTATCGGAGCAGGCGCATGTCCCGTTGCACTTCCTGAGTGAGCCGCGGCGATAAGACGATCATGCCGTTCCATTTGGTCGTGCGATCGAAGCCGATCCAGCCGGCGCCGGTAACCATGTAGTCCGGCGTCGAGATGACCAAGTTATCGGTTCGAATGCGCTCGGGCTCGACGATAAAATCGGCCTGGAGCGATTCGAAAACGGTATCGGTCCGGCTTAGCAGCTTGGCAAATCCCGCTGGTAACCGCGCCTCCGATTCGGCGGAAAACACCGTGCCGCTGCCGCGCAACAATAATTGACTGACGAGATTGAAATCCTTGATTACGCCATTTTGCACCGTGGTCTGGCCCGATCCTTTGAGCTCGTTTTGGCCATTGGCACCACGGCTCGAGGTTGAAGCGAATTGGCCGCGGCCGCCCAGTTGCCCTTGGACTCGGTCCTGCATGGGCAGTGATAGGCGCGCCAGTAGCGCGCGCACGGCGATGGAATCGGCTTGGGTCGACAGTTCGAATTGCCCCGAGTTGTCGCTGGCGCGCGCGAAATAGCCATCGGCGCGCAGGGCGCCATCGAGTGTGCGGAGCGACAGATTTTTGAAAGTCAAGCCGGTTGCCGACCAGATGATGTCAGCGCGGAGGTCGCGAAAGTCGATCTCGGCGATCCGCCCTTCCGCAGATAGTGCGGTGCCGTCGAGAATCAGCGCGCCGTTGTGAAATTGCGCTCGGCCTCTCGCGCTGAAGTTCTTCAATTGAATTGCTGGGCCGCCGCCGAGCAGTTTTAGATCGGTGATATTGAGATCTGTAGAACGAAGCCGGTACACCGCGTCGGGCTCGGTGATATTTGCCACCGCGCCATCCAGGGTGAAGGTTGAGGCGCCGAGGCGGAATGTGGTGTTTTCGAATTTGGCCTGCTTGCCACTGAAAGTAATCGTCGCATTTGCGCTTTCAACATTGCGCCCACCCAGGGTCTGTTTGAATTCGCCGTCGGTAAGTTTGAGGTAGCCGTGCATGCTCCAGCTACTGTCGTCCGGCAGTAAATTTCGATCGATGACGACATTGAGATCGGTTTGGCCGGTCGCTCCAGCCAGCAATTCCGGCAAAATTATTTCACGCCATTCGCGCACCTGGCCTTGGCGGCTATAGAGCCGGAGTTGCAGCTTAGGTTCGTTGCCAACGTCGACGAAGCCAAGAAAACCGATTCGGTTGGGACCGCTAGCGAATTCCGACTCGTGAAAAAACAATTTATCTTTCTGCCGGGCGATACGCGCCCTGATTTCCGCCGGGCGACCGAGCGCTTTGCGCGACCAGTCCTGGTATTTCCATTCGCTCTTGTCGGCGCGCGCCAAGGCGCCGACGCGCAGTTTATCCCAGGTGCCTTCGAAACGGGCGTACAGGCCGATGGTGCCGTCGGTGACGAGCGCCGGCGAAAGATTCTGGCGAAACCAGTTCAAATTGCGAAGACGGCCTAGCGGCAAGGGATCGACGGTCAATTGTCCCTTCAGCTCGGCGTCTTCCCAAGCGCGGCTCTCGGAAAACTCGACGTTGCCCGTAAGCGTGGCGTTGTAATCCGAGGAGCCGAACAGCGGCGCTTTCAGCGTGATGTTCGCAAACTTCGGCCGCGCCAAGGTGCCGGAGACCTGCGCCTGCAGCGACATCGGACCGGTGACATCGAGTTCGCGCGGAATCTTGTCGCGCAGCGCGGTGACCGCGCGGGCGAGCACCGGAACGTGCAGCGAGTCGAGTCGAAGGGCCAGATTCATTTCGCGCCGCAGCCAGGACTGCTCCGACGCCGTGGCGTTGAACTCACCGTCGACGTGAACGTCTTGGCCGAGTCCTTCGGCCAAGGCGGCAGCGAAGCGGAATCGGGTGGTTTTTTTCGCCTCGAGTCCGCGCAAGGTTAGATCGATATCTCTCAATTGCAGCTCGGCGGGCTCCTTGACCGAGCGATCGAGGTAGATGACTCGGCCGTCATCGATGCGCAGGGCGTCGATGGCAAAGCTAACGCTGCCGGTCTTGCGCTGCGCGGCCGGCGAACGGAGGCGGGGCAAAGACGGCAACTGCGTGTGCCGCTGGGTGAGCAAGTCGAGATTGAACAGCCCGGTTTCGTCGGTGATGATTTGAAACTCCGGCTCGCGCAAAGTCAACGAATCGATCACGACGCGGCCAAACAGCAGCCGCCAGAGTTGAACGCCGAGAATGAATTCGCGAGCACGCAGGATCGGGGTCGCGGCGAAGCGGGGATCGTCGGCGATGCGCAGCTCCTTGGCGGCGAATCCCGGCCAGCCGAGCAGATGGACTTCGAGACGGGTGAAGCTAACTTCTTTGCCCAGAAGCCTTTGCAGTTCTTGCTGGACCAATTCGCGGTGGCGGTTCGCCAGGAAATTGAAAGTTTCAATCAGGACAGCGGCCGCGACCGCTAAAGCCACAACCAGCAGGACAAGAGTTTTTCGCGGACTTTTCATCGCGGCAGCGATGACTGGACAGGACAAGCGCCATTAATGTTTCGCGGTTCGTGGCCGGACAGCTCCGGGCTCAGTTGCCGGTGATTCGGGCAATAAACCGCAGCGCCGTCGCGCCGGATGATTACGCGCGTGGATGACGTGCTCAGTTGATCCTCTCGACGATGGTCGCAATGCCTTGGCCGACGCCGATACACATGGTTGCCAGGCCGTAACGGTTGCGGCGTTTTTTCATTTCATGAACCAAGGTGGTCATGATGCGCGCGCCACTGCAACCGAGCGGATGACCGAGGGCGATGGCGCCGCCGTTGACGTTGAGTTTGTTCAAATCGATGCCCAGCTCGCGCGCGCAGGCGAGCACCTGCGACGCGAACGCCTCGTTGATCTCGACCAGATCGATTTGCTCGATGGTTAAGCCGGCGCGCTTGAGAGCTTTTTGCACCGCCGGAATTGGGCCGATGCCCATGTAGTTGGGATGAACGCCGGCGGTGGCCGAGGCGACGATGCGCGCCAAAGGTTTGAGCTTCAACTGCTCGGCTTTCTGTGCTGTCGTGACTAACACCGCAGCGGCGCCGTCGGAGAGCGGTGAGGAGTTTCCCGCGGTCACGCTGCCGCCTTTCTTAAACGACGCTTGCAGCCCGGCAAGAATTTCCAAAGTCGTATCCGAGCGCGGCCCTTCGTCTTTGTCGTGGACAATGGTCTTGCCGCGTTGAACGATTTCAAACGGAATGATTTCATCCTTGAGCCGGCCGTCTTGCTGCGCTTTGAGCGCTTTGTGATGGCTGGCAAGGGCGAGCTTGTCTTGGTCTGCGCGGCTGATCTGATATTTCTCCGCGACGTTTTCGGCGGTCTCGCCGTTGTTGATGAATGAGTAAAGCTCGCCCATGCGCTTGTTGGGAAAGCGCCAGCCGAGCGAGCTGTCATACATTTGCACATCGCCACGTTGAAAAGCGTTGGCTGGTTTCGCCATCACCCAGGGGCCGCGCGTCATGCTCTCGACACCGCCGGCGACGAACAGGTCGCCGTGATCGGTCTCGACGGCGCGGCCCGCTTGATTGATCGCTTCGAGGCCGGAGCCGCAAAGCCGATTCACCGTCGCGCCGGGGATGGTGTAAGGCAGGCCGGCTAGAAGCGCGGCGTTGCGCGCGACGTTGCGCGAGTCTTCGCCGGCTTGATTGGTGCAGCCGAAGTAGACGTCTTCGATCTCGTCTTTGTTAACTCCGGTCTTGGCGACCAACTTGGCGATGATGTAGGCGGCGAGGTCGTCGGTGCGGACGTCTTTTAAAATTCCACTATGCCGGCCCATCGGCGTGCGCACGGCTTCCACGATAACGGCTTCTCTCATGGTTTCACCTGACCTTCTCTATAGCTGTAAAATCCCCGACCGCTGGTCTCGCCGAGGAACCCCGCGATGACTAATTTTTTCAACAGCGGCGCCGGGCGGTAACGGTCGTCGCCGGTCTCTCGTTGCAAGCCTTCGAGCACCGCGAGCACTTCGTCCAGGCCGATCTGGTCGGCCCACTTGAGCGGGCCTTGCGGATAGTTGACGCCGAGGCGCATGGCGACGTCGATCTCATCCGCGCTGGCGGCGCCTTCTTCGAGGCTGCGCGCGGCTTCGTTGATGATCAAACTCAAAATGCGCGGAAAGGTCAGCCCGGGGGCATCCTTGACGCGGACTGTGGCCTTTTCCAACGACTTGAAAAGCTGTTCGGTTTGCTCAATTGAAGTTTCGCTGGTTCGCAAGCCCGCCGCCAATTCGATCAGCTGGCGATCCTTGAGCGGATAAAAAGTCGCGAAGCCGACCAGCCGTTCAGGTTTCTTGATCCAGGAACCCATCTGCGTCGCAGTGAATCGCAAGCAAGCGCTGAGGATCACCGATGGGGAGGGTAAGGACGCATCGAGGCGTTGAAGCACGGCGCGTTTTTTATCTTCGGCGCCGGTTTCGGTATCGATGACGAAATGGGTCGTCGATGACACCGCCGTGGCATCGTTTAGCTGGGTTGCCTCGAGCCCCTTTGCCTCGCACGAGACGAGCAACTCTTCGGCCAAGCGGTTCTTGCCGATGATGGCGACGCTACTTTTTGTCATAGCTATAAAAACCCCGTCCGGTTTTGCGCCCGAGATTGCCGCCGGCGACCATGCGCTGTTGGATCGGGCTGGGGCGGAATCTTGGGTCTTCGAAAAAGGCGCGGTAGAGCGACTCGGTGGCGGCGAAGTTGATGTCGTTGCCGATCAAGTCCATCAGTTCAAACGGCCCCATGCGGAAATTGCCGGCCTCCTTCATGATGCGGTCGATGGTTTCCACCGAGGCATCGCCGTCGCCAAGAATCCGCAAGGCCTCGTTGTAAAATGGCCGGGCGACGCGGTTGACGATGAAGCCGGGGGTGTCTTTGGCGCGCGCCGGCGTTTTGCCCAGCAATTTTATTAGCGCCGTGGCTCTTTCTATCGTCGCCGCGCTGGTGCGGTCGCCTTGAATCACTTCGACCAAGGCCATGAGCGGCGGCGGATTAAAAAAATGCAGACCGAGCACACGCTCTTGATGCACGGTGCTGGCGGCGATGGCGGTGACGTTAAATGACGAAGTATTGGTCGCGAGCAGCGTCTCTGGCGCGCAGATCGCGTCGAGCTGCTTGAAAATATCGCGCTTGAGTTCGAGCTTTTCCGGCGCGGCCTCGATCACCAGCGCGCTGCCCTTGGTGTCTTCGAGATTGGTGCTGGTGTGGAAGCGACCGAAAATCTCTCGCTCTTGCTCGGCGCTCAGCTTGCCGCGCTCGCGACTGCCTTTGAGAAAATTTTTCACGCGTTCCAAGCCGGTGTCGATGAACTCCTGCTTGACGTCGTAGACGAGGGTTTCGAAGCCCGCCTGCGCCGCGACTTGCGCGATCCCAGCGCCCATGGTGCCGGCGCCTAAAACCGCGATTTTTTCTGCTTGGTTGGCCATAAAGTAATAACCGTTTGGCGTCTGGGGTCTAGCGTTCAGCGTTCGAAGCGAGGACGTCAAACGGCAGACGCTAAACTCTAAACTATTTACCGGTAAACACCGGCGTCCGTTTTTCCAGAAACGCTTTCACGCCCTCGTCGTAGTCGGCGCTTCTGCCGGCGACTTCTTGCAAATGCGCTTCGTACTCCAAGTCCGATTCCACGTTCGGCAAGTTGGCGTGATTGACCGCGCGCTTGATCAAGCCAATGCCGCGCGGCGCGCGGGCGACTTGCTCGGCCATCGCGCGCGCCGATGCGGTGAATTCCGCCGCCGGAAAAACCCGCGCCACCAGGCCGATGCGCTGGGCTTCCTTGGCGTCGACGGTATCGCCGAGCAGCAGCAGTTCCAGCGCTTTGCTGAGTCCGACCAACCTGGTGAGAATGAAACTGCCGCCGGAATCCGGCGCTAAACCGACACGCACGAAGGATTGAATAAACTTGGCATCCTCGGACGCCACGCGCAAATCGCAAGCGAGGGCGAAGTTGCAACCGGCGCCGGCCGCGACGCCGTTGACCGCGGCGATGACGATCTTTTCCATGCCACGAATCTGGCGGATCATTGGATTGTATTTTTCGCGCAGGGACGCGCCCAACGAACCTTTTTGCTCCGGCGTGCGCCCCTTCAAATCTTGCCCGGCGCAAAACGCCCGGCCGGCGCCGGTGATCATGAAGCAGCGTACATCTCTATCGCGTTCGCCGTCACGCAGCGCTTCGAGCACTTCTTTGTTCATCTGCGGGATAAACGCGTTGAGCGACTGTGGCCGGTTGAGCGTGATGGCCGCCACGCCGTTGAGTTTTTCGTAGAGGATGGTTTCGTAGGCCACGGTGGACGAATCTCCTTGTCAGCGTCTCGGGCAGCCACATAGGGCTGCCCCTACCTGCCCTTGAATTCGGGCTTGCGCTTTTCGAGAAAGGCTTTCATGCCTTCGCTGCGATCTTCGGAGGCGAACAGCAAATAGAATGATTTGCGCTCGAACTCCAAGCCTTCGTCGAGCGGACTGTTCGCCGCTTTGAGCACCGCTTCTTTGGCGGCTTTGATCGCGAGTTGCGGCTTGGCGGCGATCTTTCGGGCGATGTTTTTGGCTTCCTCAAGACAAAGTTCGCCGGGCACGACGCGATTGACCAAGCCCAAACGCTCGGCGTCAGCGGCGTTGAGCATGTCGCCAGTTAAAATTAATTCCATGGCGCGGTGTTTGCCGAGGATGTGAGTTAATCGCTGCGTGCCGCCGCTGCCGGGGATGATTCCCAAATTAACTTCCGGTTGACCAAAGCGCGCCGATTCGGCAGCGACAATGATGTCGCAGCTCATCGCCAGTTCGCAGCCGCCGCCGAGGGCGAAGCCATTGACCGCGGCGATCACCGGTTTGGAAATCTTGTTAATTTTGTCGCGGTAGGCGAGTCGCTCCTGAATCCGTTCATCGAACGGGCCGCGCTCGGCCATTTCTTTAATATCAGCGCCGGCGGCGAAGACCTTTTCTCCGCCGGTGACGATGATGACGCGGATCTCCGAATCTTGGTCGAGCTCCTGCATCGCCAGTGACAGGTCTTTGACCAGCCCGTAGGATAGCGCGTTGAGCGCTTGCGGTCGGTTCAAGGTGACGACGCCTAGGGCGCCGTCTTTTTCGACGAGGACGTTTTCAAAATCCATGTTGGCTTTAGAAAAATACACCAGTGCTTACGGTGATTCAAGGCAGGTTTTCGTGCTATCTTGAGTCAATATTTTTTGGCAAGGGTTGACTCGCCTTACTGCGAGCGCTCGAATGTTATTCGCAGCTGATAGAATGGCTCAGGTTAACGAATCGTGATTAAGACGGTGGTTGTTGATCTCGGCGGCGTGCTATTCTCGGAAGGAAAGTCCGTGGCCTTAGAGAAGTTGTCGACAATGCACGGCTATGACAGAGCCTTGGTCGGCGCTATCCTGTCGTCGCCAAAGAGCGTTTTACTTCGTAAAGGACTTCTGTCCGATGTCGACTTCTGGCGCTGGGCGCAGCAGCAACTGCCGGCAAGTTACGATAGCCGCTTGATCCAAGACGAATGGTACAACGGTTACATTCTCGACCAAGAGATTTATGCGCTCGTTTCAAAATTGCGAAATAAATACTCGATCGTCGCATTCTCGGGAAACATAAAAAGCCGCGTCGCGTTTTTGGAAGAAAAATACCACTTCCGCCACCTGTTCGATATCGAAGTTTATTCCTTTGACTTTCACATGACCAAGCCTGAGCGAGCGTTCGTCGAGGCGATGATCGCAAAGTCTGGTGCGCTGCCTGAAGAGATCGTCTATATCGATGACAACGATGCCTATGCTCAACCCGCACGAGATTTAGGTGTGAACGTCGTCATCCACCAACAGGGGGACACCGCTAGACTAAGGGTCGCGCTGGTGCAACGTGGGGTGGATTGTTAGCGGGCTGACGTGTTACAGGCAGTTAATTTGACAGTCACGAGGCTGGCCAGCTAAGTATTCGACAAACAAGGAGGAGTCCTATGCAAGCGGCAATTTCTAGCCTGCTTTTCAAATCTCATCCGCTCGGTGACGTGATCGATCTGGCGCGCGATCAAGGCGTGTCGTGGCTGGAGGTTTGGACCGAGCACCTGTGGCGTGATGACAAGGGAGATCTGCTCAAACGGCTGCGTCAGTCTGGACTAAGCCTATCGGTCCACGGTCCGATTGGGGATCTCAACATCACTTCAAGCAATCAGGGCATCCGAGAAGAATCGATCCGGCAGGTTATCCAAGGCATCGAAGAGGCGGCGGCGATGGGCGCCAAGGTCATCACCGTTCATCCGGGTTTTCTTACCGGTCGACAGGACGCGCCGGACGATATCTGGGACATGCAAATCAGCGCTTTTGCGCGCTTCGCTAACCGGGGTAAAGAACTGGGCCTGGTTATTGCTATGGAGACAATGGAGAAGCGCAACAAAGAAGTGGTGATTTATCCTGAGATCGCTAACCAAATTGTCGACGCTGTGAACATGGAGAATTTTGGCGTGACCTTCGATGTCTCGCACGCCCATACGGTGATGGACGTGGTGGAATTTATCCACGCCCTGCGGAAAATCAACCATATTCACATCAGCGACACCAAGAATGGAAAAGTTCATGCGCTGATGGGCCAAGGCGAAATTGCCTTCGGGCCGGTACTGCAAGCGCTGAAAGAAAAATATGACGGCGCGCTGGTGATAGAAGGATGGAATCAAAAGGACGAAATGGGGATGGTGCAAAAATCAACCGCGTTTCTTAATGCGCAGTTGGCAAAACTATAAGCGCTATAAAAACTCCAACAACGAGGTGTTTTATGAAAAAGTTTCTGCGTCGATTGAGTCTAACGCTACTGGCCGCTAGCGGGATCTTTGCGTTCAATCCGGCCACTATTTTTGCCCAGGCTAAAACTCCGAGCCGAGTGCTGCTTTACACATCCGTGCCGCAGGAGCTGGCGACTCAGTTTGCCGACGCCTTTATGAAAAAGCGCCCAGACATCAGAGTAGAAATATATCGCGCCGGCAGCACCGAGGTGGGCGCCAAGATCGCCGCTGAGCGTGAGGTCGGAGGAATTCGTGCCGACTTGCTTTGGCTCGCCGATGCGCCGGTTTATTACGATCTCAGAAAGCGTGGCGAACTTTACAGCTACAATTCTCCCGAGGCAAAGGCGATCCCCGCCGATCTCAAGGACCCGAAGGGATTTTTCACGGCGGGGCGGCTGATTAACATGATCATCGCGGTGAACACTGAGGTGATGCCGCTGAAGGACGCGCCCAAGTCTTGGAAGGATTTTCCCGATGTTGGCAACAAAGCTGCCATGGGCAACCCGCTCTATTCCGGTTCGAATTTCGTCACGGTGGCGGCGTTTGTAAAAAAAGACGGTAACTGGTCATGGTTTGAAAGGGCCAGGGCCAAGGGCGTGGCCATCGTGCGCGGCAACTCTGAAGCTGCCACGGCTCTGGCGGGTAAGGAATTCGGCGTTGCCATGACGCTCGACTATATCGTCGCGGGGTTGATTAAGAAGGGCGCGCCGCTCGCGACTGTTTGGCCTTCGGATGGTGCGATTTCGGTGCCGAGTCCGATAGCGATTATTAAGGGAACCAAGAATCCTAACGGCAGTAAAGCCTTTGTCGATTATGTGTTGTCGAAGGAAGGCCAGGAATTCTTGGTCAAGCAGGAAGTGATCCCCGTGCGAGGCGATGTCAACCCGCCGGCGGGGCAGCCTTCGGCTAAGCAGATCAAGTTCATGCCAATTCCCTATGAATGGGCGGCCGACAACGCTCCCGCGATCCGGGAAAAATTCGAGAAAACGATGCTGCAGTAGGCGGGCGCAGCGCGTAACCAGTTTTTGCGCATGACAGCTTCCAACTTCGACCGCCGCTATCTATTGATGGCGGCGGCCGGCATCTATGTTTTACTGATTGTCATTTATCCGCTCTGGCAGGTTCTTTTTAGAAGCTTCCTGGACGCCGGCGACCTCTCTCTAAAAAGCTACCAAAAAGTTTTTTCCTATCCCAGTTACTACCGGGCACTGCTAAATTCGGTATGGATCTCTTGCGCCACCGCCGCCATGTGCATGGTTTTGGGCACGCTTCTAGCCTTTCTCGTCATACGCACCGATCTTCCCGGCAAAAAGACCCTGCGGACGTTGTTGGTCTTGCCGTATGCGCTGCCGTCGTTTTTTGCCGCGATTGCCTGGATCCAACTTTTGGGTCCGCAAGGCTATCTCGCCAGATTAGCCCTGCGCGTCTTTGGTTTTGCAACCGTGCCTTGGAACATCTATGGCGCCGGCGGCATTGTCTTTGTCCTGACGGTGCACTATTTCATCTTGGTCTTTATTACGGTCGCGGGCGCATTGGAGCGTATGGATGCGAGCCTTGAAGAGGCGGCGCGTGCATCGGGGGCCAACACCTACCAAATTATGCGCCAGATAACCCTGCCTTTGGTTCTGCCCGCGATCATGGCGGGCGGTTTATTGGCGTTTATCGGCGCGCTTGCCAATTTCGGCATCCCGGCGCTTCTGGGTATGAGAGCGAGATTTTTTGTGCTCACTACCAGCATCTATTACGCCTTGGCGATCCCCGATTTCGGCCTGGCCACGGCGCTTTCCAGTATGCTCGTGCTGGTAGCGTTAGTCATGATGGCGCTTCAGTTCGGCATGCAAAGGGGCGAGAGCCGCTTCACGGTCATTTCCGGCAAGGCGGTGCATCCCTCTGATCTCAAACTTCGTTCGATCCGCTATCCGCTGTTTTATTTCACATCGGTACTCGTCATCTTCATTTCGATCCTGCCCGTTCTTTCCATGGTCCTGACCGCGCTGATGCGCTACTGGGGCGCACCGATCAGCTTCGCCAACCTGACGCTGAATAATTTCGATTATGTGCTCAAGTTTGACACCGCGCAGAGAGCGATTATGAACAGTCTGTTTCTTGGCGCGGTGTCGGCGACGGTGGCCATGTTTGTCGGCACCGTGATTTCCTATCTGCACGTTAAGGCAAAGCTGAGGGGTAGCCGCCTGCTCGACTTTCTCGCGACGATTCCGTACGCCGTGCCCCACACCGTCATTGCCATTGCCATGATCCTCGCATGGGCGAGACCTCCGGTAAGTCTTTACGGCACCTTGTGGATCATCCTGGTGGCGTACCTGGCGGTCTATCTGCCATTTGCCGTCAGGACGACGAATGCCACGCTAGAACAAGTGCACGATTCCCTCGAAGAAGCCGCCAAGGCCTCGGGCGCAAGATTGTTGCCACGCCTGCGCGATATCATTCTACCGTTGGCGCGGCCGGGAATGATCGCCGGCTGGATTCTAGTTTTCATGCCTGCTCTGCGGGAACTCACCGTTTCGATTCTTCTCTACGCGTATCACACCGAGACCATCGGAGTCGTGGTTTACAACATGCAGGATGCGGGGTATCGAGAAATAGCTGCCGCCCTGGCTTCGATCGTCATGGGTCTCTTAATCCTGGGTAACTTGATCATCCGAAAGCTAACCGGTGGCGTCGCGGGATTTTGAGCAGCATGGAAAAGATCAGGATTATCAATTTGGCTAAGAGGTACGGCAAGGTTGTCGCTGCCGATGGGGTAACTTTTTCTGTCGGCGACAAAGAGTTTTTCTCCCTGCTCGGGCCGAGCGGTTGCGGCAAGAGCACTGTCCTACGCTGCGTCGCTGGCCTTGAGGAACCCACCGAAGGGGAAATTTACATCGGCGAAACGCGCGTGAATTCGACTGCAGACGCTATCAATGTGCCCACGGAGATCAGGCCGAT
>CAYZJE010000615.1:0-2093 GCA_964478485.1 uncultured Syntrophobacter sp.
TACCGCGGTGACGCGCGGTAAGAGTTTGGTCATCGTCGTCGGTAGCCGCAAAGCCCTCGGCATGGCGATCCGCAATGTCCGGGTAGAAGACCGGAACACCGGACTAAAAGAAAAGTTGCTCGCCGCGTTGGAAACGCGCGGTGGCGAGAGGCTTGATCTGTAGGATGGGGTTAGCCCTTCCCTCGATACGGTTCCTGTGGAACCTACTCGGGATAATCGGAATTGTAGTTCCGACTCCCCGAGTAGCCACCCCTGGTGGCGTATCGAGGGGTACCCATCGTTCTTGTTCACCACGAAGACACGAAGAGCACGAAGTTTAAGAGTCCAAATATCCGTAGCCGAATCCGTCGAAGTCTGCGCGGTGGAGGAAAGCAACAGCAGCTAGTTAAACAGCCGGCCGAGGCGTGGGTCGCTGTGCTTGATCCCCAGCTTCTTCAAACAAGCCCAGATGGTCGCTTGATTACTGTTCACGACTGGCTTGCCGAGTTCGTTCTCCAAGTCCGCAACCGCTTCGATCATGCGCGTGTTGGTGCAGCTCAAAAAATAGCCATCGGCTTCGGCGCGCAGATTTTCTTTAACAACCTTTTTCCATTCTTCCGGCGTCACCGACGAGTAGGCATGGGGTTCAAGCGCCAATCCCAACTCGTGCAAAACCGTGTACCCCGTTTCGCTCAAATAATTGACTTCCAATTGGTTGGTCGCTTGCACGTACGGGCTGATGAGCACCAGCGTCTTGATGCCAAAGTGATTGAAAGCCTGCGTCAGCGCTTGCGCTGTCGTGATCGTCGGGCAGCCGCTCGCTTGCTCGATGATTTCCACGATCGCCTTTTCATGCGCCAGGCCGCTTTCCATCGAGTTGGCTGTGCAGTGAAACACGATGACGCTGGGCTTTAAGTCCGACAGCGCTTCAGCGGCTTCGACGAGCGGCCGTTTCAATTCCGCCAGCGGTTTACGAAACTTACCGGTCATGCGCAGGCGCGTCACATGGGCGCCGATGCCGGTTGGAAGATACCGATTGAACTGCGGCTCGGTCAGGCGATTGCCCGACGGAATGATCAGGCCGATGCTCGTCGGTGTGGTCATAGACCTGGCGCTCCTAGATTATAGAACCGGCGCGCGTTGCCGTGCAGCACGGCGGCTTTGTCGGCCTCGGTGATGTCTTTATTCTCGATCATCTCGTTGATCTCATGCTTGCAGAATTCATTGTTCACTTCGTGCGGGTAATCGCTCGAATAGACCCAGGGCTTGTTGCCGATTCTTTTAATCGCGTGGGCGATGTCGGGTTCTTCGCCTTCGCAGCCGACGAAGATATGACCGGCGTCGACATGGCGCGCGATATATTCGCTGATTTTTTCCTTCGGTTTCAAATCGAGAAAGCGTTTGCGCGGATCATGTTGAATATGGGTTTCCCAGGAGCGATCGAAACGTTCCAAGCACATTAGCAGCCAAGCAACGCCGCCTTCCATGAAGCCGAACTTGACGTTGGGGAAGCGGTCGTAGACGCCGTTGAAAACAATTCCTGCGAAAGAAATCATCTGACCGAAGGGATGGCCGAGGGCGTGCACCGGAGCGTAGGGGGTTAAGTCGTCGAGACCGAGATTTTCATGGGCGCCGCCGTGGACGCCGATGGCGCAGCCAAGTTTGTTGGCCTCTTCGTAGATCGGCCAGTAGCGCTGATCGCCGAGGTGCGCTTGGATTCCAGTCGAAGGCAGCATGGCACCGCACATGCCGTGTTCTTTGATTATTCTTCCCAGCTCTTCCACCGCGGCGGACGGTTCTTGGAGCGGCAGCAGCCCCATCGCTTGAAAGCGCGGGTTGTACTTCATGTAGGTGTTATAGATCCAGTCGTTGTAGCCGCGCGCGACATCAATGGCCCAGTCGCGGCTGACGATCTTGCCAAAGGCCAGCCCTAGAGTGGTGTAAAGAACCGTTTTTTCGATTCCTACATCTTCCAGGAACTCCACCCATCCAGCCGGGCCGACTTTGTTGAATGCGCCCGGCGGAAAATCGTGCATGTTCGCAGAATGCAAATGATCGAGGGGCGGAAACGGATTGAAGAACGGATGAGTCTCGTATTTGTCACGGTAAGATTG
>CAYZJE010000616.1:0-1535 GCA_964478485.1 uncultured Syntrophobacter sp.
TCTTGGAACAGCCGCACGTTCTCGATCGCAATCACAGCCTGGTCGGCAAAGGTTTCAAGCAGTTTGATTTGCGCTGGCGTGAAGGGGCGGACCTGGTTGCGACGTGCGCTTAACGTTCCAATGAGTTCCCCTTGCAGACGAAGGGGAGCGGCCAAGAAGGTTCTCCACTCATTGATAACCCCTCGCGTTGGAGCATCGTTCTGCTCGCGGACATCGGAAACGTGGAGCGTGCCGTGCTCACGCACCCAGTGAATCCATGGCGCATCAATACTCATCTCGACGTGACGAATTGGTATGGAACCAAAATGAGCCCGCGGCACCCAAGTGTCACCCTCGGGAAGTCGCAGCACCACATCATCGATCCCACAAACCTTCGCGGCGCTCTCGACGATGGCGTCGAGGACCGGCTGCACGTCAGTGGGCGAGCGGCTGATGATGCCGAGCACCTCGGCGGTCGCCGTCTGATGCTCTAAGGACTCGCGAAGTTCTGCGTTGGCGATTTCGAGATCTGCGCTCTTATGCGCAAGTTCCTGGAACAACCGCGCGTTCTCAATCGCGATCACCGCCTGGTCGGCGAAGGTTTCGAGCAGCTTGATCTGCCGGTCGGAAAAAGGACGGACTTCTCGTCGGCGAAGAAAAACCACACCGATGGCCACGGCATCGCGAAGCATCGGCGTTGCAAGCACTGTGCGAAGCCCAGTCTTTAAGCCCCTGGCATCGGGAAATTCAGCCGCGGCTGCCGCGAGGTCATCTACGTGAATGGTCTGCCGATCAATCACAGCCCGACCGTTTGGTGTGCCACGGGCAATGACGGGGCCCTCGCCCAGACCAGACACCGTGGGGATCGGTCCAAAATGCGCAGCGGAGCGTAAATAATCACCATCGACGCGCCAGACCACCGCGTCCGCCGCATCGCACAGCTTCGCCGCCCGCTCGGCAATCGTATCGAGAATCACTTGGAGATCACTCGGCGAACGCGCGATCATCCGAAGAATGTCGCTCGTCGCCGCCTCTCGTTCGAATGACTCGTCGAGATTCTGCCGCAACGACTGAATAATTTTCGCTTGTTTAGGCTGAGACGTTTTCACCACCGGTCGGCGCGGCTTCGCCTTTGATTTCTTAGAGCCTTTTTTGGTGGTGGAAGCCATAAACAAACCGAGATGGCGATATCCGCCGTGGGGCGATTTACAGACGAGAGCGATCGATGTGAATTCTAATCGATGGACCGTCCCGCGGTTGAGCTGACTTTTACGCCAGGTGGTTGCGGGCGTCAAGGCGGAAATGCTCTTCTTCCGATGGGAATGGTTTCGGTGAAAGTTCAATACTGGTTATAACGTGCTGCGACGAATCAATAGGAGCAAAGAAGGGCGACCAGCCGGTCGCCCCTACAAGTTCCGACTCTTTTTTGCGTTCTTTGCGCCCTTTGCGGTTAATTATCCGAATCCGAATTTTTCTTAAACACTTTGCGCCTTAGCGCCTTTGCGGGAGATATTCCGAATTCTTTTTTTGCGTACTTTGCGGCTAATTCTCCTATC
>CAYZJE010000617.1:0-11892 GCA_964478485.1 uncultured Syntrophobacter sp.
GTGCCATGGGATCGGACATCGCTTATTCGATCATCTCGTCGGCGTGTCCGGTCAGGAGTGCTTGATCAATACTTAGCGCGATTGAAACCAAACCAGCGAAGCGCGTTCCAGATTCGAGGCTTTTGTTTGGATGATTCCTCAATAATCGACACTTTATCGGGCACGACTATTGGGGGGTCACAAGGGTCGTCAGTGTCGAGACCATCGGACGTGGCATCGAGTCGGCCATTCAATGGCGCGCCTGCTCCGTTCGTCGGAGTCAATTCCCCGCCATTCGTTTTTGCCGCGATTGCGCCGCCGTTTAATTTGGCGTTATGCGTGCGCATGGCTGAGTGCTCAAAGCCTTGAGCAGCGACAATCTCAGCCGGGTCGGAAATGCGGGTAGAAACGTGACCGTTGGTCGGTGCATGCGATTCGCCGTTAGAATGAAGCTGTCTTAGAGATTGTGCTTCTCCAGCATGCACTGCCACTGCTTCGATATGCAAAAGCTGAGCTTCAGCGGCATCGAGTCGTTCGACCAGCCCGCCGGTGAGGTCTGACAGGCGAGAGAAATTCTCCTGGCTGCTTTCCATCAGTACATTGAGTTGGTGATCGATGCTGTTTCGAAGCGCGTCAATTTTTTTATGGCCGTTTTCGGATTCACTTCGGAAGCTATCTGTGAACGCCCCAAGCTTGCGATAAATCTGTTCCGTGAGGGTTCGGAGCAGGGATTCTAGGGCGACAGCCTCGGCTTTGCTGCCCTCAATCAGAGCGGTGACCCCAAGATCATTTCTATGACGCAAAGACTCGGCGAGAGCTTCTGTTCCGGCAACGCTTTGTTGCGAAAGCTCGTCGAGCCGGCGACGGAACTGCTCATCGAATGCCTTGAACCGCGATTGGAACTCAGCACGACTGGCTTCGCTGAGCGTAGCAATGCTATGTTCAATCTCCTCCATACCTGTATCGAGAAGCTTTCTAAGCTCCGCTGTCTGTACTTGGTTGGTTTCGCCCATCTCCGCCAGTTGAACTTTTAATTGTGCAGACATCGCGCTTGCCTGCATTTCCAACGCAGCGCGGTTGTGCTCTGCGAATGCGGCAGTCTTTTCCTCCAGAGACCCAATCGATGCCGTTATTTTGTCAGTGCCCGTTCGCGCCTTCTCGGTAAGATCCAGAATATGGCTTTCGATTTTCTGGCTCAGCGCCTTCGCGCGTGAGGCCGCCTCTGCTTCGCTCCTTTCGGCGAGCGCGGTCATCTTGATTTCAAGCAAGGTGGCCGTCTTCGCAGCTTCCGCCTTCGTGTTTTCCGCAAGCTCAAAGGCACGAGTTTCGATCTGCTGGCTCAGCGTCTTTGCGAAAAACTCAGTATCAGCTTGGCTTTTCTCGGCGAGCGCGGTGATCTTGTGTTCAAACAAGTCCGTCGTTCGGATGGCCTCGGCACGTGTGTTTTCGGTAAGTTCCCGAGCCCGGGTTTCGATCTGTTGGCCTAAAGTTAGAGCCAGCGACTCCGAAGCAGCCTTGCCGCTCTCGGCTAGCACGGCAATCTTTTCCCCAATCAAAGCGTTCGTCTTGCCAAGCTCTGCTCGCGTGTTTTGCGCAAGTTCTAGGCTATGCGCTTCAATCTGTTGGCCGAGATTCTGTCTGAGCGACTCCGAATCCGCCCTGTCCTTTTCGGCTGCTTCCCTGATCGTTTCGTGGAGTAATTCCAAATGCGCGGCCGTCTTGGCGGCTTCCGCACACGTCGTTTCCGCAAGCTCCTGGACATGCGCATTAATCTTTAGTCCCAATTGCCGGCCTAGTGACTCGGCATCTGCCTTGCTGCTTTCGGCCAGGGCGGCAATCTTTCCTTCGAGAAGTGCATTCGTTCCAGCGGATTCTGTCCGGATTTTTTCGCCAAGCTGCAGGGCATGGCCTTCAATCTGTTGCGCTACTTTCTGTGTAAGCGCCGCTGTCTCCGCAGTGCCCCTTTCAACCGTTGTCGCGATCTTATCTTCAAGCGATCCAATCAACGTCGCCGTCTTGGCAGCATTCGCCTGGCTGTTTTCCGCAACCTGCCGGACCGAGCTTTCGATTTGTCGACTTAGGGCGTTTGCCAATAGCTCCGTGTCAGCTTGAACTTTGCCAGAAAGGGCCGCGATCTTGCTTTCAAAGAGCGCCCTCGTTGTGGCTGCGTCCGCTCGCGTACTTTCCGTAAGCGCAAGAGCGCGGCGTTCGATCTCTTGACTTAGTGTCTGCGCCAAAGACTGGGACTCTGCACGACTCTGCTCAGCGAGTGTGGCGACCCTGTCCTCAAGCAAGCCTATCAAGTCGAGGGTCTTGGCAGTTCCGGCACGAGTGTTTTCAGTGAGACGTAGTACATGGCCTGCAATTTCCTGGCCTAAGCCCCTTGCGAGCAACTCCGAATCCGCCTTGCCCTTCTCGGCCAGTAAAGTGACTGTCCGCTCAAGCGAGTCGACTAGCGCGGCAGTCCTGGCAGCCTCTACCCTTGTGTATTCGGCTAGCCCTTGGACGTGATGTTCGATCTTCTGACCCAGAATGTGCGCTACCGACTCCAAGTCCGCTTTGTTCTTTTCGACCAGAGTTGTGATCTTCTGCTCAAGCAAAGCGGTTGTCTTGGCAGCCTCTGTGCGCGAATGTTTGTCGAAGCTGGCGATCTGCGTTTCAAGTGATTGTAGGAAAGAGGTTGTCTTAACTGCTTGTGTCCGCGCATTGTCCGCGAGCTCGCGAGCGTGAGTTTCGATTGTTTGATGTAGTGTCTTCGCTGATACCTCCGAGTGCGCATAAGCCGTGCGCACGAGCGCCGCAATCTTTTGCTCAAGAGAGTCTACCAGCGCTTTCGTCTTCGCAGATTCTGCGCGTCCGCTTTCCAAGAGGCGGAGGGCTTGACCCTCGATCTCTTGGTTCAGGACTTTCGCGAGTGATGCTCCTTCGGCTTGAGTCTGTGCGCTGAGTGCCGCAACTTTGGCTTCAAGCGAGCGAGACAACCCGGTTGTTCTTTCAGCTTCCCCGCGGATGGCTTCGCGAAGCTCCTGGGAAGAGTTTTGGAGGGTTTGCGCGAGGACGGCTGAATCCTCGTAAGCCTTGTCGGCGAGCGCAGCGATCTTAGTTTCCAGCGCGCCAACCAAGGCAATCGCCCGGGCTAGTTCGGCTCGCGTATTTTCAGCAAGTTTGAGAACGTCGCCTTCGATCTGTTCGCCCAGTACCCTCGCGAGGGACTCGGTCGCAGTCCTACCCTTCTCAGCGAGCACCGCGATCTTCTCGTCAAGTGATGCGGCGTGCTCTTTAAATGTTTGACCAAAATTTGCTGCAAGGTTTTCGTTCACTCTATCTTGGTGTTTCAGGCTTGCCGAAAACCGGCGCTCAAGCCGCTCGTCGAGCTCTTTAATGAGAGCCATCGCTTCGCGGCGACTTGCATCGACTAAGGTCGCAACCCCCCCTCGAATCTGCTCGCCCATCGTCGCGATGAGCTGTTCATTCTTGCCAGCATCACCCGTGTTATAAGCGGATATTTCTGAGACACACCGATCGAAGTGTTCTTGCAGCCTCTTGACAAGCGCTTCGGCGTCGACGGAATCGGCGCGTTTGCGATTAGCGCGTCTTGCAATATCACGATCGACGTCAGCGCGAATGGTATTTGTGTTTTTTTGAATGTTGGCAAGCTCGGCGCCGAATTGTTCCGCAATTGCCGCAAGTCGGTCGTCGATCTTGTCCACAAACTCGTTAATAAATAATTCAGAAGGTGCATGTTGAGCTAGAGATACACTGGAAAACGACCGCTTCAGTTGATCCTCAAGATTTCTTGCAAGTGATTGGGCTTCGCGGTCGTATTTGTCGGATAATTGTGCGACTATTTTGTCGATCTGGGCGAGAAGCGAAGCTTCTCTTTCAGCGGCCTCGGTCGCGCGTATTCCACCGCTCGATGAAAATTGCTGTTCAAGCCTGTTGGTCAGCCCTGCGATCTTGGAATTGAAATCAGATCGTAACTCTTGGACTATTCCCTCGATCCGAGAGGCAAGCTGCTCTCCGATTTGTTCGAAGGAGGTTTCAGGGCGGGTTTGATTTCGCGCAGTCTGCTCAGCGATTTTCTGCGTGTCATTAGCAAGTGTCTTATTTATTTCGGTAAACTGCGATTCCACAAGTTGATCCAGCCTGCCGCGCGTATTGCTTGCTGAAATTCTACTGAGCTCTTTCTCAGTTTCAGCGATTTTAGTCGCAGCAAGATACTGCCCGTTCAATGACCGGCTTCCGTCTGTTCTTTCGCTTGTCGACGCGATTTGCTCGAAGCGCCTCGCAAAGTAAGCGTTAAGGCTCTGCGCGAAATGAGCGAGGGCTTCCGGAACTCCGCTCGGCAGATGCTTGGGAGCGCGATGCTGCTGCGCGTTTCCGTTCCGTCGTGTAATGGCTTCGCACTGGCGCGTGAGAAGGCTTATTCGATTTTGAATTTCGGCGAGACTGCTTCTAAATTCCTCAAGATCGCCCCCATCATGCTCCGAGGCTGAGCTACTCCTGTACGACAAAACACACTCCCTCAAAACCCGTGTTACCGGGCCACTTTAGAGAATCCATCCTTTCACAGCACGGCGGGCCGTCAAGTGAATCTTAGCAAACGTAACACGTAAGATGCCGAGGTCGACCTGAAAATAGTTAAGGGCAAGGTTCTCCGATGGCATTGCGACCGCCCTAGCTGCAAATAAGGCAGCTACGAGCCCGTCAGTTGCGCCTTGCCTTTTCGGAAAGCCACCCGGTCACGTCGACGGAACCCAGCATTCCATCCGTCGCGCTGAACCCGAAGGTCCCCGATGAAACCGGCGGGCCGTACTAATGAGAGTCGTCTAAAATTGGAAATCCGATGCTGTTCGGAACGGGTCTTAGCACTACTTTGGCAGATTTTAAGCGACGTGGGATTCCCAAATCAGTTTTTAAATGATTCATGGATGGTCGGCTTTTGGAGGGGCCGACCATGGTTGGCAGAACATTGGATTGGAGAGACGAGCTTGGCCGCTGGCTCAGGCCGTTTCTGGATCGGTTGGGTCATAAGGCGCGGCGGCAAATGTGCCCGCTCTACGTATCGGGGCTAATCGGTCCTGGCGATCGCAAGAGCATTCAGCCGATGGCGGAGCGGCTTGCGCTTGGCGACTATGATCAATTGCACCACTTCGTTGCTGCCGGGGTCTGGGATGCGGCACCGCTGGAGAGAGAACTGCTTGTTCAAGCGGATAGGCTCGTCGGCGGCAGCGATGCCGTGCTGGTGATCGACGACACCGCGATTCCCAAGAAGGGCAAACATTCGGTGGGGGTCGCGCCGCAATATGCTTCGGCGCTAGGCAAGACCGCCAACTGCCAGACCCTGGTATCGCTGACGCTTGCACGAGGCGAGGTACCGGTCATGTTGGCGTTGCGGTTGTTTCTTCCCGAGAGTTGGACGAGCAATCGGGCTCGATTGAAGCGAGCGGGTGTTCCGGCCAAATATCGAGCGGCGCGGACAAAGCCGGAAATGGCTCTGGCGGAGATCGATCGCGTCATCGCGGCTGGTGTGCGCTTTGGCTGTGTGCTGGCGGATGACGGTTATGGGATGAGCGCGCCGTTCCGTCAGGGGCTCACGGCTCGCAAACTTGCCTGGGCGGTCGGTATTCCGCGTCACCTCAAGGTGTACCCTGCCGATGTGCAGATGATCTGGCCGGTTTCCGTACGCGGCCGTCCCCGTCAGCGGCACATTCCTGACGTTCTATCGTTGGCGGCCGAAGACATGCTGGCCGACGCCACATGGCAGAACATCAGTTGGCGCACCGGCACCAAAGGAAAGCTCAAGGCTCGTTTCGCCGCTGTCCGCGTGCGGGTCGCCGACGGACCACCGCAGCGGATCGGGGACAAGGGTCAGCAACATCTGCCAGGGGACGAGGCTTGGCTCATCGGCGAACACAGGATGTCGGGAGAGAAGAAATACTATCTCGCCAATCTGCCGGCGAAGACCGACCTGCGCGCCTTGGCGGCCACCATCAAGGCGCGATGGGTTTGCGAGCAGGCGCACCAGCAACTGAAAGAAGAACTCGGTCTCGATCACTTCGAGGGGCGATCCTGGCAAGGCCTTCATCGTCATGCGCTCATGACGATGATCGCTTATGCCTTCCTCCAGCATCGCCGCCTCGCCGCAGCAAGGCGGAAAAAAAAGAATCAGCGGGCCACCGCCTCAGCCAACTTTGCCAGCCGTGCGCCACGCCATCCTCGAACTCTTCGCTCGACCAACTCCGCAGCGATGCCGGCATTGTCGAAAATGGATTGGAAACGAGCAGCGGCGTGAGTAAATCTGCCAATGTAGTGTTAGCACGCACAGCCAATGACATGCGATGTCTGAATCGGGTCAATATGGACATTTTGCCACATTTTCCGCATGTCCGGTGCTCTACCGGTTGCGTCCGGGATAGCGACCGCAAAAATTTTGCGCTAGGAAATAATCCCTGGCGATGTCCGTGTTACCCTCGATTTCGACCAATCCGGTCATGCGCGAAATTTTCGCGAGGTGCCATGTATGGACGGCGCCCGCAGTGCAAGAGAAAAATCGGACATTTCAATTTCCACCAAATTGCACCGCAATAAAACTGCAACACTACTCGATCACCTCGTCGGCGCGGGCGAGTAACGCCGGCGGCACGGTCAGGCCAAGTCCCCAGACTGCATCAAAAGCTGAATTCGCGCGTTTCAGCAATCGTACAGACGCACGCCGACAACGGAATGACCTTGAATTTTATCAAGTATCTGTACCGTAGCGCGTTCGAATGCAGCTTCGCGCAACTTTGAAGGAAGTTTGCCGGTGTTTTGTTCCTGTATGCGACGGCCGGCAATCAGCGAACTGATGCCAACTATTCCCGCCCTGCTCGCTTTCATGTCGGCACTCTTAGCCTGCAACGCCAGAGCCACGGCAGTTAGATCGAGCGGGGTTAGAGTACCATCGGGTTGTACCTCTTGAACCGAGAATGCTGAGTTTTCCATCCAACCAACAATCGTGTCCTCTTCAATACCTGCAAAGAGGTATGCGGAGATCACCGCACCGCCCGGTGAACAACGATCATTGGCTCCAAGTATTTTATTCACGCCTGTGGGCATCCAGCGTTTACCTCGCAGCAACAGGTGGCACCCAGCAATGCGTCGGGTCTGACTGGTCATGAGATGCTCGTACTGAGTTCTGACGCAAATTCTCGGCGCTGATTGCCTGTGATTTGGCGTGGGGTCTCTGAGCCGATCGCACGATAACTCATTGATCCAGTTCATATCGAGGGGGTCAACATTCGGAGCCGAAAAACAAGCTACCCTATAATATGTACACCACGTTGCCGATGTAAGCTCGGTTGCTCAGCTGCGTGTAGAGGAACCCATTGTCGAATTGCTTCAGCTTCCTGCGAGACCCAGCCTTTCGCGTAACCGCCGGAACACATCCTCGTCAATTGCCATAGACGGGTTATGGCCGAGCCGTTCTGCCTGAATCACGAGCGACTCGACAATCTCCCGTCCGTCCGCATCCTTGACAGCTTCCATCGGCGTGCGGTTTCTTAGAATGGGGAGCGGCTGATCCACACAGTGCTCCCAGTGCGCCGCCATCATTTCGGAAAGTTTTGCGCGCACTTCAGGAATTTCGGCGAGGCGGTCGCCCTCCGCGGAGGCCGCGCCATCGCGTATGCCGCCCGTTGTCCGCAGGTCGGCTAACATCCTCTCCGGCGATTGTATTTCGCTCGCACGATAACGAACGCCATGACCGAGCGCCGTCTCGATCTTCTTGCGTATCGCGTTAGCGCGCGCCTCTGAGTTGACCTCTGCTATGAGACGCTTACCGTCGATCTCGATCCAACCGAGCACGGTATTGTCCCATCCGGCGTGCTTCTTGTTGCCACGCTTCTTCCAGGAGAAACGCACGCGTGTCAGCTTGTCCTCGGAATCGCGTGTGGCATCCGCCAGCAGGTCTTCGTCCAACTCGTCCAGCGCGAGGTGCTTCAACGCATCGAAAGCCACCTGTGGTAAGGCATTGAGGTCGAATACGAGCTTGTGGAGCGAAAGCGGTTCGCCGTCGGTGTTCTGCAGCGTCGGTAGCCGCGGATTGTAGAGGCGATCAGCGATTTCGTGAAATAGATCGAGCAACTCGAGATCCCAGTCCCGCAGGACTTGATGGGTGATCACCGGGTGCGCGGACGCAATCTGAGAGCGCAGCTCGATGATCGGCGCTTTCTCCATCGGGGGAATGGCAAAGCCATTGCACGCTTCGAGCATCGTCAATCGGTCTACCGACGCCAGTTGCCCGAACAACAAATCGCCAGGCTGCATCCCCTGTGACGCGCCGCGCTCGGTGACTGCGTGTTCCTCCTGCGTCATGACATCGCGCAAGGTCATTCCGGTTCCGGAATCGCACGCCAACACTTCAAAGAACGTAAATGGAGCGGTCAGTAGCGATTCGAGATAGCGCCGGAGAAGCGGATCAAGCCGACGCCCTTTGCTCGACAGATATGCCGCGGTGGGGATCACATTGTGCAGAGACTTTTCCCCAACCATGGTGGCAATTGGATCAGGAGACCAGCAATGGAAGAACCATGGCATGAACAGCTGCATGAGCGGCGTATCCGGATCGAATTCGAGATCGTCGTCGCACATGAACTCATCCCAAGCCTCATGCACCGCCAATGGGCCATAGGCTTCAGCGATAAAACGCAGCATTTTGGTTGCATAACCATCGAGCAGTGCACGCAGCCTGCGCCAGGTAAGGTCAGTAGGCGCGGCAGCCTGGACAGATTCTGCGTTGAGACAGCAGTGCTTGTATTTCTTGCCGCTGCCGCAAGGGCAGGGATCGTTGCGGCCAAGTTTCATTTGCCAGTTTCGCGTATTGCTTTCATGGATTACAGAGACCTCGCTTCGACCTGACAGACGGCTGGCGCTTTCGGTTCCTCAGTCACCCGGCATGCGGGCTTGCCCCCGGGGCGTGTTCGCAAAGTGATTTCTCGTGCGCGACATGAGGCATGCCGCGGAAGGTTTGCATGACCGTCTCGCCCAGGCAATTGCGGCTGTGATGGGTTCCCACCTGCTGAAGTCCTGTTTCAATCTGACCGGCAGTGTTATCCATGGTGGCCAGCCGCCGGACGTTATAACCATCCGCGCTCGCCGAATGCAGAAAGATCAAGTCCAGGCGGGGCATACCATCCCGCCGAGCCATAGCGGGCGCCAAGCTTCAGAGCGACCTCCTTGTTGCCATAAGGAATCCGTAGTGGCGTCCCTGTTACGGAATTTGGCTGGATAGGGGGCGATGTTGCGGCGGCGGCTTTGCGTTTCCGAGACCTCTTTGTCGGCGCCGTCGGTTGAGGTGCAATTGATCCCGCCGGCTTGTATGTGGTCTTACGACCGCGCCTGCGGCGCTTCGTGCCTCGGTTCGAGTTAATCCACGCGGACATGGAAGCCGAACTGGCCTTGGCCTCGTCAGGAATGACGATGCCTTTCCCCTGCGCAATCTTCTTGGCGTACAACAACTGTGCCGGACTTACCGGCTTGAGTTCGAGCTTCCCAGCCTTTTCATCGTTGGCTTTCTTTGGCGCGTGTTCGTTGAGAAATTTGCGGCAGATCGATATCGACGTCTTGTAGCCGGGCGGGGGCTTGATGCCCTTCTGCCGGGCGATGCTGTCGGCAAAGCGCTTCATCGCAGGCGTTGGTGGATACCCACCGGCGTCGTTGCCGACTGCGGCTCCAAGCAAGGGAAGTCTGCCGGCGACGGCGCCTTCCTTCAGCTTGCCGATGATGCGCTGAGCGACATCGCACACAGCGTCAATCGCGCCGATCATCTCCTGCTTGCCGACAACGACATCGTCGAGCAGACATTCAAGTTGCGCCGTCACGCCCGGATCGACCAGCGCCGGATCGGCCTGCTTAAGAACACCGAACAGCGACAGACCGATCTCGGTCGGCACGATGTGCTTTCCCTGGGCAATCAGAAAACCCTGCTTCTTCAGCCCGCCGATGATTTCGGCTCGCGTCGCTGGCGTGCCAATACCCTTGGCTTCCTTCAGTCGCTCCCGCAGAACCTCATCATCAACAAAGCGCCAGGCATTTTGCATCGCTTCGATCAGAGTGCCTTCGTTGTAACGCGATGGTGGCCGGGTCTCCTTGTCCTCAATTTTTGGATCGTTCAGTTGCGCGGTCTCACCGTCGCGCAGCGGCGGAAGCAATTGCGCCTCGTCGCCCTTTTCATCAGCAGGCTGCCAGTCCGGGAAGGCTGCGCGCCAGCCGAGATCGATGGGCTGACGACCGGCGGCGCGGAAAGCAAAGCCACAGACATCGAGCGTTGCGGTTGTCTGCCGGTAGCGAAAGTCGGGCATCAGGGCGGCCAGATAGGCCCGCGCGATGACGTCGAATAGCTTCTTCTCATCGGACGATAAACGAGGCCAGACCTCCCGCAGGTTTTCGATCGTATTGACGTTGGGAATGACGGCATGATGGCTCGCACCCTCCAGCCCTTTGTCGTAGAAACTGCCGCTCGCGCCTTTGCGGATCACCGGCGGATCGGGCACTGGGATCGAGCTGAACAATTGGCCTACCTGCAGTCCGGCCAGGATTTTCGGCACGTTCGATATTAGGCTCTGCGGCAGGTAGCGCACCTCGGCGCGAGGATAGGTGATGATCTTCTTGCCCTGGCCGTCATACAGTTCTTGCGCCAGCGCAAGCGTCTTGCTGGCTGGCCAGCCGAAGCGCGAACCGCATAGTTTCTGCAGCGACGGCAAATCGTGCAGCTTGGGTGGCCCTTGCCGCTTATCCTCGACGCGCACAGCAAGCGCACCCTCGAAGCCTTGAGCCACATTGGCAACTTCCTGAGTAATCTCGCGCCGAACAATCCGGTCCTGCGGCGCGTGCCGCATCTGGAATTGGCCTCCCGCAACCTTCGCGGTGGCGACAACTTCAAAATAGGCAAGTGGCACGAAGTTTCGGATTTCCAACTCGCGTTTGCACACAATGGCCAAGGTCGGTGTCTTCACTCGACCAACCCCGATTACTCTTCGAGAGCCTTGGCCCAGGATGACTGTCGCGGTGCGGGTGAGTGAAAGATTATAGATCTGGTCGGCTTGGCGGCGCGCAACAGCGGCGGCGTAAAGCCGGGCGTATTCAGAATTTGGCTTTGCCCGACCGAATGCGTCGCGGATGGTCTGCGAGTCCTGCGCGGTGAACAGCACCCGCATCACCTGACCGCGGTACTCGTAATGCTCGAGAATTTCCTGACCGATGAGCTGACCCTCGCGGTCGCAATCGGTGGCGAGCCAAACCCGCTTGGCGGTGCGTAGTGCCTCGCGAATGGCTTTGAGCTTAGCGGCTTTGTTTCCGCCCTCTGCCGGGCGAGTGCCATAAAGGCCTTCGGGCCGCAGAAGGATCGGCGACCAGCGCTTCCAGGCCACCACAACATCCTCCGGCTCAAGCAGGTCGAACAAATGGCCCTCCGCCGGGAGGATGTCTCCGTAGCGAGAACCCACGGCGGCGCGGACGTCTTTCGCCTGGCTGGATTTCTCCGTGATGACGATCTGATCAGCCATGTCGGGCTCGTTTGGAAGAATCGATTCGACAGCGGAGTCCTGAGAACATATAGTGAACATCGCGGACCCGCAAGCTGCCTTTTGACGGCATCGCGCAAGGCAGCAAAAGCTATGGAGGGACCGTATGGCCTTTGGACATATATCTACGCGCCGTCAGTGCGAACGACGGGAGATGATGCTGACCGAACTGGCGCGGCGGCCGCGGCCGCATGACGTCCGAGTTAGGCTTTAGCAGTCTGCTGAAAAACCCCTCGTCATAGCGAGAGTTTACTGATTCACTTTTGTATCACGAATCGACGGAGGCTTGCCATGCGGGGCGCATTTGTGGATCAGGGTGGGTTGTTTTCTTACATATTGCCGGAGGCGCGGG
>CAYZJE010000618.1:0-8105 GCA_964478485.1 uncultured Syntrophobacter sp.
CGGGTTTAAATGGGGAATCAT
Organism: uncultured Syntrophobacter sp.; assembly: GCA_964478485.1. GTDB lineage: Bacteria > Desulfobacterota > Binatia > UBA9968 > UBA9968 > DP-20. Next base: position 22 of record CAYZJE010000618.1, read on the forward strand.
CCGGTTGATAAACTGACTAAAGCTAGGGATGAGCAGGCTGAATGTCAAGCCGATTGACAGTTCGGAAGTGCGTGCTTAATTTTTCCTCATCATAAAAAACACCCTTGAAAGGAGGGGACATTATGGAACTAGTAAGATGGGAGCCCTTTGAAGGATTGAATCGGCTACACGGGCGGATCAATGATTTATTCGACGAAAACCTCGGTCGTGGGCGCACAGTGCCGTCGGCGGCCGCGGGGGTATGGTTACCTCCAGTGGACATTCTGGAAAGTAAGGACGCGTACTTAATCCGCGCTGAGCTACCTGGAATGAAAAAGGAAGACGTAAGTCTTGAAGTCACCGATGGCACTTTAACGCTGAGCGGTGAACGCAAGGCCGATCCGCTATCCAATGACTTCGAGTTTCAGCGCAGCGAGCGAGTACACGGCAGGTTTTCGCGATCTTTCTATCTGCCGCAGACAGTGAAACAGGATGGCATTCAAGCCACCTATCGGGACGGAATATTGGAGATCCATGTGCCGAAAGTCGAGGAAGCGAAACCGCGCCAGATCGCCATCAGCGTGAACTAAACCGATTACCATCCATTAAACGTCAAAAGGGGAAGCGCTTGCTTCCCCTGTTGCGTTTTGAGAATTTCAATTCCGTACGTCCCCGACTCAAACGGAAGACGTAAAAAAGGCGCTTGGGAAACCAAGCGCCTTTTTTGCATTGCCTAACAACGATTCTTAATAATCTTCGTGATCGTGCGGCATCGCCGGAGCGTCTTTCTTCTTCTCCGGTTTGTCGGCGATCATCGCTTCGGTAGTCAGCAGCAGACCGGCTACGGAAGCCGCGTTCTGGAGCGCGACACGGACAACCTTGGTCGGGTCGACGATGCCGGCCTTGACGAGATCTTCGTACTCTTCGGTCGCGGCGTTGAAACCGAACGCGCCCTTGCCGCTCTTTACCTTATCCAAAACCACCGAGCCCTCGGCCCCGGCGTTGCTGACGATCCAACGGAGCGGTTCTTCGATCGCTTTCTGAACGATCCTGACGCCGATTTTCTCATCATCCGTAACTCTCATATTGGCGAGCACAGAGGAAGCCCGAATTAGCGCTACGCCGCCGCCAGGCACGATGCCTTCTTCAACCGCCGCGCGAGTAGCGTGCAGCGCGTCTTCGACGCGAGCCTTTTTCTCTTTCATCTCGATTTCGGTGGCCGCGCCCACTTTCACCACCGCAACGCCGCCAGCGAGCTTTGCCAAACGCTCTTGCAGTTTTTCACGGTCGTAATCCGAGGTGGTATCCTCGATCTGTGTGCGGATCTGCGTGATGCGGCCTTCGATCGCCGACTTCTTGCCGGCGCCTTCAATGACAGTGGTATTATCCTTGTCGATGATGATCCGTTTGGCCCGACCGAGATCCTTCACGGTGACGTTTTCAAGCTTGATACCCAACTCTTCCGCGATCATCTTACCTTCGGTCAGGATCGCGATATCTTCGAGCATCGCTTTGCGCCGATCGCCGAAGCCCGGGGCTTTGACCGCAATGACTTTGAGCGTGCCGCGCAGCTTGTTCACCACCAAGGTCGCCAACGCTTCGCCTTCAACTTCCTCAGCGATGATCACCAGTGGCTTGCCGGTCTTGGCGACAGCCTCGAGCACCGGCAGCAGGTCCTTCATGCTGGAAATTTTCTTCTCATTGATCAGAATATAGCAATCTTCGTAGACGCACTCCATCCGCTCCGGATCGGTGACGAAATAAGGCGAAAGATAGCCACGGTCGAAACGCATGCCTTCGACGAGATCCAGCGTGGTCTCTAAACCCTTGGCTTCTTCGACGGTGATGACGCCCTCTTTACCGACCTTGTCCATCGCCTCTGCAAGGATGGCGCCAATAGTCTTATCGTTGTTGGCGGAAATCGTACCCACCTGAGCGATTTCATCGCGGTCGCGAGTGGGCTTGGAGAGCGATTTGAGCTCCTCGACAACTTTGGCAACGGCTTTATCGATGCCCCGCTTGATGCTCATCGGATCATGGCCGGCGGCGACCAGTTTCAAGCCCTCACTAAAGATCGCCCGAGACAAAACGGTCGCGGTCGTGGTGCCGTCGCCGGCTATATCCGAGGTCTTGCTGGCCACCTCTTTGACCATCTGCGCGCCCATGTTCTCGAACTTGTCTTCGAGTTGAATTTCCTTCGCTACCGAGACACCGTCCTTGGTCACCGTCGGCGATCCCCAAGACTTTTCCAAGACGACGTTGCGTCCTTTGGGCCCTAATGTGACGGTGACGGCGTCAGCCAATAAATTAACCCCGCGCAGAATTCTGCCGCGCGCGTCTTCGCTAAAGCGAATATCCTTTGCAGCCATGTTTCATTACCTCCTTATTCGATTACGCCGAGGATATCTTCTTCACGCATGATCAGATGCTCCTCGCCGTCCAGTTTGATCTCAGTGCCGGAGTATTTCCCAAATAGGATCTTGTCTCCAGCTTTAACCCCAAGAGGTATGATCTTCCCGTCGTCGAACCGGCCAGGACCGGCCGCGACAACCTTGCCTTCCTGCGGCTTCTCCTTGGCCGTATCCGGGATGATGATACCCCCTTTGGTCTTTGCCTCTTCTTCAATGCGCTTCACGATTACCCTATCATGTAGGGGACGAATCTTTGTCGCCATGACACCCTCCTCAAATAAAACGTAAATTTAGATTCCTGCTAGACAGGTTGGTTTTGGGAAATTAAATATCGTAAGGTCAATCGTCAAGGGGTGAGCCAATAAAATAAATAATTTCTCAGTTATTGGCCCTTGATTCGGTTTTATTCGCCGGGATCGCGATACTTCTGATAAACGCGACGATATCCCGTATCTGCTTATCATTGAGTGAGGAGCCCCAAGCGGGCATAAAGGCCGATTTACCAACCCCACCGCCGCCCTTTGAGATCACCTCGATCAGATATTTATCGCTGAGCTGGCTCATGATCGCCCCATTGCTGTGATCCGCCGGCTTAGCCGGCAGACCCTTCGCCGCCACGCCGTCTCCTTTACCTTTTTCCCCATGACAAGCGGTGCAATAGGTCGTGTACAAGTTTTTCCCGTCGGTTTGATTCTGTGCCTGAGCCGGCCCGGCAAGGATTTCAATCACCAACAGCAGAAATAGAGATCGTCGGAGCCTGTTCATGCTCAGGTATGCCCCTGAATGAATGAGGTAATCTGTTTCTCCTATCAGATTCTGGCGCCGAACTACAGAGGCCTGATTGGCTTAACTAATCGACGAAGCCACTTCGCGACCGGGGTATTGACCCCGGTCTTGACCAAAGGGGATGCTCGCCCCCTTTGGAATCCCCATTTAACGGTTCCACACCGAAATCGGCGTGGTCAACTTCAAATTTGGCCATGACTACCCAAAAAAAGGAAAGAATGATAAATATCTCAGCGCATAGCTAGAAGCTAACGGGAGGCATTATGATCAAAATCTGGGGCAGAACCGATTCGTCAAATGTGCAAAAAGTCCTGTGGTGTTTGGACGAGCTGGGCGTGAACTTCGAGCGCCAGGACTGGGGCGGCAAGTTCGGTGGGAATAAAGACCAGACCTATCTGGCCATGAATCCCAACGGCCTGGTCCCGACCATCAAAGACGGTGATTTCATTCTCTGGGAATCAAACAGCATCATGCGCTACCTCAATGCCAAGTACGGTCAGGGCAAGTTGCTGCCGGCCACACCCGAAGGCATGGCGAATGCGAACCGCTGGATGGATTGGCAGCTTTCGGCGTTTAATCCAACCATCGTACCGCTGTTTTTCGCCACCATCCGCACGCCGCCGGAAAAACGCGATCCACAGGCGATTCAAGCGGCTTTAGACAAAACCGCCAAGGCGTGGCAGATGGTCGAAGATCAGCTGGCAAAGAGCCGTTTTCTCGGCGGCGAGGAATTTTCTTTGGGTGATATTCCCCTCGGCGTGTGGGCCTACCGCTGGTTCAATCTGCCCATCGAGCGGCCACGCCAGCCGAACGTGGAAAATTGGTACGAACGACTGAAACAACGCAAACCGTACCAGACTCACATCATGATCCCGGTAACTTAACCGGCTGGCGCACCGGCTGGTTGAATCGGCAATCGTGCTGTCTCTCGGCGGTCAACGCGAAAAAGAATGTGGCTAGCGGCCGTTCGCCACATTGGACGCCCTAAGGTCGCGTGTTTCAGTTTGGTAACACAGCGTTAATCACCCGCGACTATTGCGTTCGTCATGGAAAACTAATTCGCGACCGGAAGCGTGATGTCTATCTTGGTACCCGCTCCCGATAGATCGGCAATGGCGATCGTTCCGCCGTTCCTTTCGACAAACTTTTTTGCCAACGGTAAACCGATCCCAGTGCCGTGAGGCTTGGTGGTAAAAAACGGTTCGAACACCCGCGCGCGATTCTCAACCGGGATTCCTGCGCCGGTGTCTTCGACGGAAATCTTCACTGCGGGACCGTTGCCGCTATCGCCGGCCGATTGGGTCCGGATCGTGACTATTCCACCCTTCGGAGTTGCTTCCACCGCATTGGTGATCAGCCCCATGAACACTTGTTCCAACTGATTCAAGTCTGACTTGATTTTCGGCAGGTTGGCCTCGAGCTCCAACGCCGGCGTCACCTGGGCGGCGCCAAAGCGTGGCCGTAGAGTCTCGACCACATCGCGCAGCAGCGGATTGACTTCCAAGAGAGCGGGATGCGGCTCTAACGGTTTCGCGAAGTTCAATAATCCCTGCATGCGCTTCTGCACCCGATCGACCTGCTCCATGATGCCCTGTAGGTTCGACTTCATCCGCCGATTCTGCTCGGAGCTAATCTCCGAACTAGCATCCAGAATTGCGACTTGAGCCGCCGCGCGAATCGACGACAACGGATTGCCGATACCATGCGCCACGGCGGCGGCTATTTCGCCCACCGCCGCCATGCGTTGGGACGCGATCAACTCCGCCTGCATCTTCAAGAGATTTTCCTGCTGTTCGTCGATCTTTTTGGCCGCTTGCCGAACGATGGCGAACAACGACAGATACAACAGGACTCCCCCGCCGAGCGCCCCCAATAACACCGCTAGTCTGGCTTCTCGGAGGTCACGAGTGATCGGGTCGGCGCGTTTGTAGGTTTCAAATACCCCTAGTAGTTCGTTGCCGTTATCGGAATAAATCGGCACGTAAACTTCCACGGCCCCGCCGGGAGAATCGGGCTCGTAAATATTCTCTTTCTTGTCTAACGAGCTCATGTCCGCGACGACTTTTCCTTTGAGCGCCTGCTGCAGATCGTCGTTGTCGGCGAAAGATTTCCCAACCAAGCGCTTATCGTCGGACCAAATGACCACGCCTTGGGGATTGTAAACTTTGAATCGGATGATATCGGGCACCAGCTTCATGTGATTGAGCAAAGTGGCGAACTTATGGCCCACCGATTTCCGGTCTTGAGCTTTGAAATCGTAATCGTCGAGCAATTGCCTGACGTCGCCGCGCACTATCCGGGCGGTCGCCTGCCACTCATGTTCGAGTATGGAGTTGATCAGGTAATTTGAAACAATAAACCAGAGAGCCACTGTCATGAGGCCGATGCAAAGAAAACTGTGGAGGGCGAAGCGTGTGGTCAAGCTCGCTTTTGACCAGTGGGACACGATTGAGTTTATTGCTAAATTCATGGTCACTCGCAAACGACAGCGATCGCTCGGAACGCTAACACTAGGCCAAGAATCGGTCAATCGACGCTGTAACGGTGTGATTGAGTAAAACCGCGCGGCTGACTGGTCTTTACGGCAAGACATTGCGCGCAACCGAGCCGCATTTTTTGATCTCTACAAATTTAATTCCCCGCGGCTTGCGGCGTAGGAACGATTTCATTACCGAAGTTTGTCAGTCCCGCCTTCGGCCAAGCGCATCACGGCTTCGATAACTTGATCGACATCGGGAATCATCGCGTCAACCAACGGCGGGCTATGCGGCGGCGGGATCGGTTGCGCGGCGATGCGCACCACCGGGCCTTTCAAATCAGAAAATAAATTTTCTTGGATCAGCGCCGCAAGCTCAGCTGTGATGCCGCCGATCATCGGCCCTTCATCGAGCACGAGGGCGCGCTTGGTTTTGGCGACCGAATTAAGAATCGTGTCTTTATCTAATGGCGCGAGCGAACGGAGATCGACGATTTCGATGTCGATGCCTTTTGATTTCAACTGAGCGGCAGCGGCGTCCGCTTTCAAAACCATGCCGCCGCAAGTGACGATGGTTAAATCTTTGCCGGCGCGGCGTACCACCGCTTTGCCGATCGGCACAGTGTAGTCGCCTTCGGGCACCGGACCGCGCACACCGTATAGATGATGACTCTCGAAGCACAGCACCGGATTGGGATCGCGGATCGCAGAGAGCAAAAGTCCCTTGGCGTCCGCCGGCGTCGTCGGCATGATGATTTTCAATCCGGGGCAATGAATAAACGCACCGTGATTGCAGCTCGAATGACTCGGCCCGCCGCCGGCGCGAGTGGCGAACTTGGTGCGTATCACCATCGGCACATTCACTCGCCCGCCGGTCATATAATGATAGCGCGCCGCGTGGCTCGCTAGCTGATCCATGGCGAGCGGCAACAAATCGGCGAACTGGATTTCGACGACCGGGCGCATGCCGTTGATCGCCGCTCCCACCGCAAGACCGACTAACGCCGCTTCTGAGATCGGTGTGTCGAGCACACGCTTCTCGCCGAACTCTTGCATCAAGCCGCGCGTGACGCCGTAAGCGCCGCCGAACAGCGCGACATCTTCGCCCATGACAAACACGCGCGTGTCGCGCGCCATCTCGGAACGCAGCGCTTCGCGCAGCGCCTCCTGCATGCGCATCTCTTTGGTTACCGGCGTGGCGTTTGCTAAATCAGCCACGGCTCACCTCCGAAGGCGCATAAATCGCATCAAGATCGACTTCCTTTTTCGGCAGCGGTACCGCCTCCGCGCGTTTGGCGACCGCAGCCAATTCGGCGTAAACCGTGTCGGAGATTTTTTGAAATTCCGCTTCGGTCAAATGGCCTTCTGCGATTAACTTTTCCTTCAACCGCTTGATCGGACATTTTAGCTTCCACGATTCGATTTCTTCCTTGGTCCGATAACCGGTTCCCGGATCGCCGCCGAAGTGGCCGTCCCAACGGTAGGTGACGCATTCGAGAAAAGTCGCGCCGCCGCCGCTTCTTCCCTTAGCAGCAGCTTGTTCGGTTGCTTCATACACCGCTTCGACATCATTGCCGTCGACGGTTTTACCTTCAAACCCGTAAGCGGCGCCGCGCACAGATAATTGTTTCACGGCGACGCTTTTTTCTAAGCTCACGGTCATGGCGTACTGATTGTTTTCGCAGACATAAATTACCGGCAGCTTCCACACGCCGGCAAGATTCATCGACTCGTGCACGACTCCCTGATTGGCCGCGCCGTCGCCGAAAAAGCTCACGACGACTTCTTTCGAGTCGCGCACCTTCGCCGATAAGGCCGCGCCGGTCGCCGTCGGCACTGTGCCGCCGACGGTGCCGGTATTGCCGATAAAACCGAAAGCCATATCACCCATGTGCATCTTACCGCCACGCCCTTTTGAGTAACCGTCTTCGCGGCCCATGCACTCGCATAGCAGCGTGTAGAGATCGGCACCTTTGGCGATCAAATGGCCCGTGCCGCGATGATAGCTGGCGATCAAATCAGTGGCTTGTAACGCCGAGCAAACCCCGACCGCGATAGCTTCTTGGCCGCGGTAGGAATGAGTGCTGCCAAACATCGCTTTGCGCTGATAAAGCTCTTCGAGTTTCTCTTCGAATGCCCGCACCAGAATCATCTGCCGCAGCATCGCCTTGCGCTTGGCGCTGTCCAACATAAAACCTCCACCACCCACATGGATTTTCAATCACGAAACATTAAACGAAACCGCTTCACGGGCGGGGATTTAACCCCGCCGCTTATTTAAATATTGCAAAGGGGATGCCCGCCCCCTTTGGAAACCCCATAATATTGTTCCCGCCTCAAGAGGCGGGGTTAACATAGAATAAATCTTCGTCCCTAGTTATTTCTCCCAGGGAGAGTTGTCAAGGCAAGTGCGCGGATAGGCAATGAGGAAG
>CAYZJE010000619.1:0-12970 GCA_964478485.1 uncultured Syntrophobacter sp.
GGCACGATATGCCAATGGAGATGCGCCTCGATGCCGGCGCCGGCGCTTTTGCCGAGATTCATGCCCAAGTTGATGCCGCCGGGATTGAAGGCATGGCGCACGACTTCGACGGCTTGACGCAAAACTTCATTGACTTCGCTAAAAACTTCGCCGGGTAATCGAGCGAGATTGTTTTCGTGACTTTTGGGCGCAATCAGAAGATGGCCGTTGTTGTACGGGTATTTGTTCATCATGACGACCGTATGTTGAGTTTGCGCCAAAACCAGCGCGGCTCTCAAGTCGGCCTCGCGATATTTGGTGCAAAAGATACAGCCGTCATCTTTTGAACTCTCGTCGATGTAGGCCATCCGCCAAGGCGCCCAGAGCTGCTTCACTCATCGTCTCCATCGGCGAGCGGATCGTAAGGTTGGCCGTCGACACGCAAACGCAGTTCCTTGCCCACTTTAAAAAACGGCACGCGCTTGGCCGCCACCGAGACCAAGGCGCCGCTTTTCGGATTGCGGCCCTGCCGGGCACGCCGTTGCTTGACGACAAAACTGCCAAAGCCGCGAATTTCGATGCGGTCTCCCTGCGCCAGTGCGTCCACCATGGAATCGAAGATTGCATTGATGATGACTTCCGAATCGCGCCGCGAGAGATGAGGAAAGCGTTTGTTCACCTCATCGATCAAATCCCTTTTGGTCATAGCGTGCCCCTCACAACATCAGAACTATGTCATTAAACAGACTTCGCGGGCGTGGTATTAACCCCGCCGCTGATTAACCTATCGCAGAAGGGAATGCCCCCCCTTTGGAAGCCCCATTTGTGGTTTCACGCTGCAAGCAGCGTGGTCAACTTAAAATTTAGGGTCGCCGTTATTGCAGCAGCGCGGGCGACCACTCATAACGTAACCAAGCGCGCTCCAAACCTGGCAAGCGGCGGCCAAACACTCCCATAAAAATCCGTTCCCACCATTTTTCTTGTTCGGGACGGGAATAGTAGACCGCCGGCTCCGCCACTATGCCGGCGCGCTTTGCCGCCAGATCGATGGCATCTTCCAAGGTACCGATTTGATCGACCAAACCCAAGTCCTTAGCTTGCTCACCCGAGTAAATTCGACCATCGGCGAGCTTGCGCACCACGGCCTCATCCATGCCTCGTGATTGGGCCACGGCGGCAACGAACTGGCTATGCACGTTATCGACTAACGATTGGAGGATTTGCCGCCCTTCCGGCGACAAGGGTTGAAACGGCGAGCCAATATCCTTGTTGACGCCGCTTTTGACGTTGAATCCCTTGACGCCGACTTTCTTCATCAGCTCCTCGACATTGGTCAGCTGCATGATCACACCGATGGAGCCGGTTAATGTTCCAGCATTGGCGAGAATCTTGTCGCAGGCGCTGGCGATGTAATAGCCGCCGGAGGCCGCGGTGCTGCCCATGGACGCGATGAAGGGCTTTTTCTTTTTGGCGCGCTGGATCTCCTCAAAAATTTCCTGGGTCGGCGCCACCGCCCCGCCAGGCGAATCGACTCGTACGACAATCGCTTTCACCCAAGGCATCTCCTTAAAACGCCTGAGCTCGGCAAGCACTGCGCGCGAATCGTCGATGGCGCCTTCGATCTGCAGCACGCCGACGCCGTCGCCGGAAAACAGCGCCAACACTTTCGAATCTCCGCCGGTCAAATACGCGAAAAAGAACACTGCGGAGAAGCACACCAGTACCACGCCGAACAAGATTCCCAGCCCGCGCCAGATGAAATGCTTGTGCTTGCTAGCCATCGGTCTCGTCTAACGGCGCTATCTGCGCCCTTTGCGCCCGCTTTGCGGCTCGTCGTCTCGGTCCAAGCGAAGCTCGTCGCCGAGCAAGGATTCGAAGGAAAAACGGCCGTCCTCTTTCTCCCGTTTCAAATAACTTTCCATCTCCTGGCGCTCCTCTGAGCGGCGCAGCGCGCGCACGCTCAGGCCAATTTTGCGGTCGGATGGATCGATGCTGACGATTTCGGCTTCGATTTCATCGCCGACTTTGTAGAGACTTGACGGCTTGTCGACCCTTTCGGAGCTCAATTGTGAGACGTGAATCAACCCTTCGACGCCCTCATCGATGCGCACGAACACGCCAAAGTCGGGTACGCTGGTGACCTGGCCTTTGATCTTCGAACCCACCGGATGGCTCGAGGCAACCACTTGCCAGGGGTCGGGAGCCATCTGTTTGATGCCAAGCGAGAACCGTTCATTCTCGACATTCACGCCGAGGACCTTGGCTTCGACGACATCACCCTTCTTGTACAGCTCCGAGGGGTGCTTAATCTTTTTGTTCCAATGGAGATCGGAGATATGCACCAAACCGTCGATGCCCTCCTCGATGCCGACGAAAATGCCGAACTCGGTGATATTGCGCACCGGTCCCTTGATCACGCTGCCCACCGGATATTTTTCCTTGGCCGCTTCCCAAGGATTGGCCATGATCTGTTTGAGCCCAAGCGAAATCCGCCGATGGCCGGGATCGACGTTGAGCACCGCGACTTCGACCTGCTGTCCGATCTGGAGAATCTTAGACGGATGGGCGATCTTGCGCGTCCAGGACATTTCAGAAATGTGGATCAAGCCTTCGATGCCGCTTTCTAGCTCGACGAAGGCGCCGTAATCCATCAAGCTGATCACTTTACCTTGCACCCGCGCGCCAACGGGATACTTTTGTGCCACGGTATGCCAGGGATCGGGAGTCAACTGTTTCATGCCGAGCGAGATGCGTTCCTTCTCGGTGTCGAACTTGAGCACCACCACTTTAATTTTTTCACCCACCTGGACAATTTCAGACGGATGATTGATCCGACCCCAGGACATATCGCTGATATGGAGAATCCCGTCGATGCCGCCGAGGTCGACGAATGCGCCATAGCCGGTGATGTTCTTCACCGTGCCTTCGAGAATGACTCCCTCTTCAAGAACTTTTAAGATTTCCTGCTTGAGACTGTCGCGCTCCTGTTCCAATAAAGCGCGGCGCGAAACCACCACGTTGCCGCGCGCCCGGTTGAATTTGAGAATCGCGAAGCTGTCAGTGGTGCCGATAAAACGGTCCAGATTGCGGCTTGGGCGAATTTCCACATGAGAGCCAGGGAGAAATCCCGGCACGCCGACATCGACTTTAAAGCCGCCTTTGACCTTGCCGATGATACGGCCTTCCACACCCCGCCCTTGGTTAAAGGCGGTTTCGATATCTTCCCAAATTTTGAGGTTTTCCGCGCGCTGGCGCGACAACAGGATGCCGCCACCTTCGCCCTCCGAAGTCTCGAAATAAACGTCGACATCGTCGCCCACTTTGACCGTCAGATTACCTTGGCGGTCGGTGAACTCCTCGATGGGGATTTGCCCTTCGGATTTATAGCCGACATCGATCAACACATGGGTCGCGATGATACCAACGACTCTGCCCTTGACCACGCCCCCCGGTTTCACTGTGCGCAGGCTCTCCTCGAACATCGCTTCGAACTCGCTGGCGCCGCCTGCATCGGCGCCTTTTGTTACTTCCGTTTGAGCCATGAAAACCAACTCCGATCTTATTAATTTTCTCGTGCTTTATTTTTGACTAAACCTAAAACCAACGCCGCCACGGCGTCCGCATCTATGTTTGAGGAATCGACCCGCAGCGCATCCTCAGCTTGGCGTAGCGGCGCTAAATCGCGCTCGCTGTCGCGTTTGTCGCGTTCTTCCTGCTCGCGCAGCGTTTCGTCGAACGCCACCGGCCGTCCGGTGGCGCAGAGCTCTTCATAACGGCGGCGCGCTCGCTCACGGGAGGAGGCATCGAGAAAGATTTTCACCTCCGCCTGGGGGAAAACCACCGTGCCAATATCGCGCCCTTCGGCGACAACGCTGCCGCGGGCACCGACGGCGCGCTGCAACTCGAGCAGGCGCGCGCGCACGACCTTTAGCGCCGACGACTTTGATGCCATCTGGCTCACTTCCGGCGTGCGGATCTCGCCGGCAACGTCGCCGCCGTCGAGCAACACAGCGAGCTTGCCATCGTTTTCGCGCAAATCGATCGCAGTGGACCGGACCAACTCCGCCATGCGCGCATCATCCGCCAAATCGACACCCTGACGCAAGAGCTTAAGCGCCAACGCCCGGTACATCGCGCCGGTATCTAAATAAATATAGCCCAGTTCCCGAGCCAGGCGCTTGGCTAAAGTACTTTTGCCCGCGCCCGACGGCCCGTCGATAGCGATGATCACCTCTGCCTCTTTTCCGCGCCGACTATCCACTGTATCTGAGTTTAATGCAAACAAATTTTCTCCAACAATTCAAAGAACGTCGGGAACGAAATATCGGCGCAGCGGGGGTCATCGATGGACACGCCGTGGTCGCTCAGCAAACCCGCGACGGCGAAGGACATGGCTACTCTATGATCGGCGAAACTGCGCACCGCGCCGCCCTTGATACCACCGCGCTCACCGCCGTGGATCGTCATGCCATCCTCACGTTCGTCGACTCGCACGCCGAGCGACTTCAAGCCCTCGGTCATTGCCGCGATGCGGTCCGATTCTTTGTAGCGCAACTCCTTGACATCGGAAAATTCCATCGTACCCTCGGAGAAGGCACCGGCGATGGCGAGAATCGGATACTCGTCGATGGTCCGGGCGACCAGCTCCGGCCTGACGTCGACACCATGCAGCTTGCCGCCACGAACGCGAAAGTCCGCAACCCTCTCGCCAGCGGCGGCACGCTCGTTGAACTTTTCAATCGCCGCGCCCATGCGGCGCAAAATCTCGATGACGCCGTCGCGGGTTGGATTGCAGCCAACATTGCGGATGGTTAGCTCCGAGCCGGGCACCAACGCCGCGGCGACGAGAAAAAAAGCCGCCGAGGACATATCGCCTGGGATGCGCACCTCTTGTCCGACCAAATTCTGGCCGCCATTTAATGTAATTGACCGGCCGTTAACCGAAAGTATGCCGCCGAAACCGCGGATCATCACTTCCGTGTGATCGCGCGAAGCTTGCGGTTCTTCTATCGTCGTCGCGCCGTTCGCTTGCAACGCCGCGAACAAAATCGCCGATTTCACCTGCGCGCTAGCGACCGGCATCGAGTAATGAATGCCGTGCAATCCGCCGCCATCGATATCGAGCGGCGCCAAGCCGTTGCCGCCTTTGCTCGTAATCTTCGCGCCCATTTGCGTCAATGGATCGATCACTCGTTGCATCGGCCGCTGGCGCAATGAGCCATCACCGTCGAGCTCGCTATGAAACGGCAGCCCCGCTAACAGACCCGACATAAGCCGCATGGTCGTGCCGGAGTTACCGCAATCCAACGACGCTCCCGGCGGGTGCAAGCCTTGCCAACCTTTGCCCTCGATCGACAGCGCATCGCCATCCCGGCCGATCGCCACGCCCATTTGGCGAAACGCCCGCACGGTGCGCGAATTATCGTCACCGCCCGAAAGATTGAAGATCCGCGTCGGCCCTTGGGCGATGCTGCCGAAGATCACCGCGCGGTGGGCGATCGATTTATCGCCCGGTACGCTAATATCGCCGTAGAGCGGTTTCTTGATCGGTTCGATGCGTTTCATGACTGGGCAGTTAGGGAATCTGCGCGCGCACCTCGAAGGCCCGGTTAAATTCTTTCTCCAACAAAGCGCCTTTCTCGTCGCGAATCCAACCATTGAGTCGTTCGAGATATTTTATGTAATCGCTCAGCGAACGGCCCAAAGCGTTTTTGTTCATCAGACAGATATCGCGCCACAGCTCCGGCCGGCTCGAGGCGATGCGGGTAAAATCCTTGAAGCCACCGGCGCAATAACTCTTGAGATCGACCCCCTTCAAGTTAGTCCGATCGAGGGCGTTCACCAGCGCATAGACCAAAACATGAGGCAAATGACTGATGACGCCGAGCACTCGATCGTGCACGTCCGGCGGCATGATCTCGACGTCGGCGCCGACTTTGCGCCAGAGCGCGGCAACCTTCTGTAAAGCCTTTTCATTGGTCTTCTTGACCGGCGTAAGCACCGTGCGATGGCTCACGAATAAGTTTTCCCGCGCTGCCTGGGCGCCCCACTGTTCGCTGCCGGCGATCGGATGGCCGGCGACGAAAAAGATCTCTTTCGGCAGCACTTTTGCCATACTACGGACAATCTCGCCTTTGACACTGCCGACGTCACTGACGATGCATCCCGCTTCGAGCTTGGGCAAGAAAGCCCTGGTGAGCGGCACGATGGTCTGCACCGGCGTGCCCATCATGAGAAAATCCACGCCGCCGGGGAAAGCGTCGTCATGCAAAAAGTAGCTATCGATGATGCCCTTCCGCTTGGCGATTTTGAGATTGGCTTCGCTGCGGCCATAACCAACGATCTCTTTGACCAATTTCTGCCGGCGCATATCGAGCGCCAGGGAACCGCCAATCAGCCCCACGCCCGCCAGGACCATCTTTTCGAACATCACTGCCACGACAATATCACTTCCTTGATCTCTTCCTAGTTAAACAATTTAATTCGCGAACGGGGTTTGAACCCCGCTCGCGACCAAAGGGGATGCTCACCCCCTTTGGAAACCCCATTTAATTGTAGCCGCCTCAGAAGGCGGGGTTTAATAAAATCAGGAATTCTGCATGACTTTCTGTAACGCTTCGATAAACTTCCGATTCTCGTCCATGGTGCCAACGGTCACCCGGATATGCGCGGGAAACCGGTAACCGCCCATCGGGCGCACGATCACGCCTTGACTAAGCAGCTGCTTGAATATTTCCTGGCCCTTGCCGACGCGTACCAAGACAAAGTTGCCGTGGCTGGGCACGAACTCCAAGCCCAAGCGCTTAAATTCGCCCTGAAGAAAATCGCGTCCCTGCCGATTGGCGGTCAAACTGCGTTCGACGTGATCGGCATCGCCCAACGCCGCCAGCGCCGCCCACTGCGCCGGCGCGTTGACGTTAAACGGCTGGCGCACCCGCTGCATCATGGCAATGAGTTCCGCCGGCGCGATACCGTAACCGATGCGCAAACCGGCGAGTCCATAGAGCTTAGAAAAAGTCCGCAACGTTAGCATCGCTCGGCCGGGCTCGTGATATTTGAGCGAATCGGGATAATCAAAATCTTCGACATATTCGAAGTAGGCTTCGTCGACGATGAGCAAAACATCTGGCGACACTTTGGCGAGAAATTTTTCCCATGCGGCGCGGCGAAAGATCGTTCCGGTCGGGTTATTCGGGTTGGCTAAAAAGACCATTCGCGTGCGCGCCGATACCGCATCGGCGATCGCCTCCCGATTGTGGGTGTAATTGCTGAGCGGCACCTGATTACTCTTGGCGCCAACCGCCTGGACGATCAGTTGATAGACCACGAAAGCCTGCTCGGCCATCACCGCTTCGTCGCCGGCGCGCAGGAAAGTTCGCGCCGCCAACTCAATGATCTCATTGGAACCGTTGCCAATGATCAGCTTATCCGGCGCGATGCCAAGCTGCTTGGCTAAACCGTGTTTCAAATAAAAGCAGTCGCCGTCGGGATAGAGATGGAGCTGATCGAGCTTGGCGCGAATCGCCGCTAAGGCTTTGGGCGACGGCCCCAGTGGATTTTCGTTAGAGGCGAGCTTTACCGAGCTGGCGATGCCGAACTCACGCTCCACTTCTTCGATCGGCTTGCCCGGCTCGTAGGGGATGAGCGAGCGGATATATTCAGGTACTTGGTCGACTGTTTTCATCTGCCGCTCGGATAAGAGCCCAAGATTTTCATGAACACGCAGTTCTTCTCCAAACCGGCGATCGCCCGTTTTACCGCGGGCTGCTCGCGATGGCCGAGCAGGTCGAGAAAGAACAGGTACTCCCAAGGCTTGTTTTTGATCGGCCGCGACTCAATCTTCGAAAGATTGATCCGGCTCTTGGCGAAGGGTTGGAGCATTTGGTAAAGCACGCCGGGCTTGTCCTTAGCGGAAAAAACCAGCGAAGTCTTATCGCGGCGGCCCGGCTTGGTGGACATTTTACCGATTACCAGGAAGCGTGTGATGTTATTGGTTCGATCTTCAATGTTGCTCGCCACCGATTCCAAGCCGTAAACTTCTTTCGCCAATGCGCTGGAGATGGCGGCGACGCTGCCATCCTTACTGGCGGCCAGCGCGGCATGGGCCGTGCTCGCCACTTCCTCGACGGCGATATTCGGGAAATGCGCGCCGAGCCAGCCGCGGCACTGCGCCAACGCCTGCGGATGGGAAATGATCCGCCGCACCCCTTCGGCGCGCCCGCTCCGTGAAAGTAAATTGTGATGAATGTCGAGAAAGATTTCCGCGCAGATTTGCAAATCGGACTCGACCAAACAGTCGAGCGTGTGCGCCACCACCCCTTCAGTCGAGTTTTCGATGGGGACGACGCCGAAGGTCGCCCGATCCTGGGTGACTTCTTGAAATACTTCTGGGATACTCGCCGTCGGCCGAAGCTCGGACGACGAGCCGAATTTCTCTTTGGCGGCAAGATGGCTGTAGGTCGCCTCCGCGCCGAAGAACACCACCTTGAGCGGCGCTTCCATAGAGCGGCAGCCGGAAATGATTTCGCGATAAATCGAACGTATCGTGGAGGAAGGCAGCGGCCCACGGCTCTGGCCGGCGAGCCGATGCAGAATTTCCTGCTCGCGCTGCGGAACGTAAACCTCTTGGTTGCTTAGGCTCTTGGTCTGGCCAATGCGTTTTGCCAGTACCGCCCGGTCATTTAGAAGGTTAACGACTTTTTCATCAATCTGATCGATTTTTTTTCTTAAGACATCGACCGACTCATTTCGACTCAATGACGACCTCACCCGGCGCAAACCAGCCAAGCTGGACGAATTCCTCGGCACCGTGGACGTAACCTAGCTTAATAATTAGCGAATAGCAAATATTGCTAGTCGGCGAGCTTGACTCAAGCGGGGCCCTGCCGGTATTTGTAAAACGGTATGGAAGAAATTGTCGTGCCGGCTAGCGAAGCGGCAAAAAAACTGGAAAATTTCTTAAAGAAAAAATTTCCCATTGGCTATGTCCGTAAGCTCTTTCGTAAAAATGGCATACGCCTGAACGGCCGACGGGCGAAACCGGACGACGACCTCCGAGTCGGCGACCGAATCCAACTTTACATTCCGTTCGAATCACAAGCTTCGATGCCAACTCAAAGCAGCTCGCTCCGCGCTATCGATATCATCTACGAAGATGAGTCGTTACTGGTGGTCGACAAGCCTGCGGGTCTGGCCGTCAATGAAGGCAAAACCGTAAGTAAAGCAGAATCACTCGCCGGGTTCATCGAGCGAAAATACCAAGAGCAGAAATTTCGCCCCAAGCTGGCGCACCGCTTGGACAAAGACACCTCCGGCTTACTGGTACTCGCCAAGAACGAAAGCGCCTTAGCTGAATTAGCAAGTCAGTTCGAAAGCGGGAGGATAGACAAAGAGTATCTCTGCCTGGTCGTCGGTCGCCTGCCAATTATCGCGGGCAAGATTGATTTTTTGCTGCCGGGACGTGAAGGCAATCTAGTCCGCGCCATGACCCGCTACCGGATCGTCAAGCGCTTTTCCGAAACAACTTTAGTGCGAGTGATCCTCGAAACTGGCCGGCTCCACCAGATCCGCCTCCACTTCGCCAAGCTTGGCTACCCTGTCGTCATGGACGAGCAGCACGGCGATTTTATTTTCAATAAACGCTTTCGCAAACTGTATGGCCTCAAGCGCCAGTTCCTCCACGCCGCCAATCTTGCTATTAATTTTGCTGGCAAGCGCCATTGCTGGACGGCGTCGCTGGCGGAGGATTTGGCACAAACGCTAAAACTGATCGAGGATAATGGGTGACAATCCCGTAGGATGCGGTGACCACGGGGAACCGCATCGTTCTTGATTTCACAACCGTTACCGGTCGCGTAGGATGCGGTTCCTTTCCATCAAGCCAGCAAGAGAATGAGCCAAACTACGGCGGCAAGCACGATGGCAACAAATACCGCCGCCGAAGCCAAGTCCTTGGCGTAGCCGGACAACTCGTTGGGCTCCTTGCCGACACGATCGACGCTGGTCTCAATGGCGGAATTGATTAGTTCCACGACCACGACCAGCAAGACCGAACCGATCAACAAAGCGCGCTCGACGGCGCCCTTGCCGAGGAACCATGCCGTAGGCAGCGCCACCGCCAACACGTAGATCTCGTAGCGAAAAGCGGCTTCGCTCGCCCAAGCATAGCACAGCCCTTGGAATGAATAGCGCGTCGCGCTGATCAAGTGCTCGATGGCTCCGACGTGATTCCGGCTCATGATAAAAACCAAAACTCGATGCAGCGAAAACTCGAAACCCGAGACCCGAAACCGGGCGTCTTACGCCCTCCCCTTGAGCGCATTTAAAACTTTCTCCGCCGTGATCGGCAAGGATCTAATGCGCACGCCGACGGCGTCTTCCACCGCGTTGGCGATGGCGGCCGCGGTCGGAATCAGCGCGGTCTCGCCGATGCTCATGCTGTGATAAGGGCCGCTGCCGAAATCGGACTGCAAGATCGTCGTCACGAGGGGCGGCATGTCTTTGATGTTGGGAAGCTTGTATTCGCCCAGGTTGGTCGCCAGTACTTTGCCGCTTTCGTCATAGGCGAGGTTCTCAATTAAGCCGTAGCCAAATCCCATCGCCACCGCGCCATCGATCTGTCCCTGGTGCGTCAAGGGATTGAGTATCGTCCCGGTGTTGTGCGCCGTGGTGAGCTTGGTTAGCCGCACCTGGCCGGTCTCGTCGTCTACTTCCACCTCGGCAACCTGGGCGACTAAGGACGCCTCCGGGCCATCGGACATGTTGACGTAGTGACCTTCAACGACAATCGGTTTGCCGTGGGCGCGGGCGATTTCCCCGTAGGTCATGCGCCGCTCAGCCCGACCATGGGTCACACCGCCATCGAAGAGCAACAATTCGTCGGGCACAGCCTGCATCGCTTGAGCGGCGATTTTGAGAATTTCCTCACGGGCTTTGCGCGCCGCGTCGAGCGCCGAACCGCCGTGCACTCTTGTGCTGCTGCTGCCGCGCACACCGGTGTCTTTAACGACTTTGTCGGAGTCCAGCATTTCCACCGCGATGGCATCGAGCGGCACTTTGAGTTCTTCGCCGACGATCTGACGCATCATGGTAAAGACTCCGGGGCCGGTGTCGGTCACCGCCGACGACAACGTGACCTTGCCTTGTTCGTCGATCTTAATAATTGTATACGACTCACCGCCCTTGGACACCCAGTCGCCGATCGCGCAGCCGCGGCCGACGTTCTTGGCTTTGGGTTTTTTGAAGCCGGAGGCGTCCAATGCGCGCGCCAAAGTTTCAGTCGCCTTGACGTGCGGAATGACTTCGCCCAAGGGCGAAGTATCGCCGTCGTGCATGAAGTTCATGCGGCGAAACTCGCTGGGGTCCATGGCTAATCGTTTGGCGATCAGGTCGGCTTGACTCTCGGAAGCGAACATCGCTTGCAGATGGCCAGGCGCGCGCATGTAGCCGGCGGGCATTTTGTTGGTGTAAACGTATTTCTCTTCGACCAAACAGTTGGGCACGCGGTATGGACCGGGAGCATCATGCGCCCCGACCAGATAGCCTTGCGGCCGATAAGAACCGTAAGCGCCGCTGTCGAAAATGAACTCGATATGTTCGGCGATCATGAGGCCATTTTTCTTGACTCCGGTTTTAATCTTGATCACCGCACCGTGGCGCGGATTGCCGGCGATCAGCTCCTCGGTGTAGTCGATCAGCAACTTGACCGGCCGCCCGGCCCGGCGCGCCAGCGCGTAGCAAAGCGCGACGTCGTTGCCGTCGCCTTTGCCGCCGAAATCACCGCCGACGTAACAGGGATGGATGATCAAGCTCGTGGGTGGGATCTGCAATGCGCTGCCAACCGCGTCGCGCATGCCGAACGGACTCTTGTTCGACGACCAGACTTCCGCCGTGCCATCGCGCGCCGTGCCATCTCGATTGATGCGTACCAGCGAGGAATGCGGCTCGATGTAGCCCTGGTGCACCGCGGCAACTGTGTAAGTATTTTCGACTACGACATCGGACTGGCGAAAGCCTTCTTCCACTACACCTTTCTTCCAGGTCAAATGGACGAAGACGTTGCTCGGCGTCTCGATTTTATGGAGCAGCCCCTTGTAGTCGGCGACCTTTGGATGAAGCAGCGGCGCGTCAGCGCGCATCGCCTCGACCGGATCGTTGACCACCGGCAGCGCTTCATAGTCAACATCGATCAGATCAAGCGCCGCTGCCGCGATCGCCTCGCTCTCCGCCGCCACCGCCGCGACTTTCTCGCCAGCGAAGCGCACCACATCCTCGGCCAACAGCGGCATGTCGACGATCTTTTTGCCGATCTTGGCGCCGGCGAGATCGGCGCCGGTCAAGACCGCCTTCACGCCGGGCAGCGCCGCGGCCTTGGCGATATCGATTCTCTTGATCCGCGCGTGGGCAAGCGGGCTTCGGAGAACCTTGGCCCAGAGCATGTCGGGCAGACTAACGTCGACCGCGTACACCGCTGCGCCCGCCACTTTTTGCTCCCCTTCGACTCTCGGACTAGGAATTCCAACGCTACGAATCTCCGCCATCAGCCATCACCTCCGTAAAAATTTTTCTCCCAGTCAAACTCGGCGCCAGGAATTCTCCGCTAAGATTCTTGAGTTGCTAAGAATTCCTGAAAAAAAGTTCGATTGCTTGTGTTCTCACCGTGTATATGATTTTACCTAGTTACAACAAGCAAATTTACACCGCAAGCGCGCGAGGAGAACCGCATGGACGATGTGAAAAACCAGATGGAAGGCGTTACCCGAACTTACACCGAACTGGACAATAAGATGGCCGATAAGGGCGGCGTGCAAAATCTTTTCGGCATGAACCGCAAGATCCGCCAAGCCTTGGAATCGATTAGCATCGGCGAGCTGGATTCCATGCTCGCGGAAATCCATCGCGCCAAGGAAGGGCTGACCCGATTGCAGGAAGATATCGTGGAGATTCGCGTGTTGAAGGAAGTCTTGAGCTCACCGATGCTCAAACCGGCCAA
>CAYZJE010000620.1:0-3071 GCA_964478485.1 uncultured Syntrophobacter sp.
CCATGTAAGGATGGGAGATCGAGCCGCAGGGATAGGATTTAAAAGTCAGCTTGGGGATCTCCCAAAGCTGGCCCAGCTCGGAAATTTTCTCCAGGCGCAATTCAATCTTGCCGCCGAATGAATTGAAAAAACCATGGGTCCCCTCGAAGACTTTAGCCGGCCCGCGGAATCCTTCGCGCGCTAGCATGGTGGCGATCACACCGCCATGAGCGGACCAGCCGGGGTGCAAACGCTTGGTCCAGGTGCCATCGGCGAGATATTCGATAATGCCTGAGCTCTGGCTACCGCACAGCCCGAAGGCATCGACCCACTGGTCTGAATTAAGACCGTAAAGCTTGCCGGCCGCCGCGGCGGCGCCGAAGGTCGAGCAAATCGCGGTCGGATGAAATCCGCGCGCGTGAAACTTGCCTGGCGCGACTAGTCCTACTTTGCACAACACTTCCGTGCCGACGATTGCCGCTTCCACGAGCGCTTTGCCACTGGCGTGCGCCGCCTCGGCCACAGCCAGCGCGGTCATCCAGGCGCAAGAACCAGTGTGCACGATCGCCTCTTCCAAAGTGTCGTCATAATCCAAGCCATGGGCCAGCGTGCCGTTGGCCAGGACGGCGTTGGCCGCCGCCACATGGTGCGGTGAGCCAATGACAACGCTCTGCTTGTCGCCGCCGAGCTTATGCGCCACCCGCGTCACCATGGCGCCGAAATCCATCGTCGATGAAGCCAGCGCGATGCCGAGGGTGTCGAGAAATACCAGCTTAGCTTTGCCGATGACGGGTTCGGGTACATCAGCCAATTGGAGTTCTCTGGCAAAACGACCGATAATCGCTGAATAAGATTCCGAGCTATTTGATTGCGCCATGATGCACCAAGATCAAGAAAAGTATTATAGTTTGCTTGACGGTCTATTTTCTTTCACCGTACGCAGGCGCAAACTTACACGGGGTTCGACGCGCGCGCAATAAGCAAGAACGGAGAACAGAATGGCGTCTATTAGCATGCTCATCGGCCCGCTGTCCTTGGCAGCGGGTATTTTACTGCTGCTTATCGTTCTTGCCGGGTTTCTCTGGCTCACTGGAAAAATGGAAGGTTACGATCCGGTCAATGAGATGCTGTTTCGCGACAATCCCGCGTTAGGAGTTCGCTATGCGCTGTTTGTCTTCGCCGTAGTGTTCGCCTTGCTCGGTATTTTCGACCACAGCCAAGGCGACAGCGGCGCATGGTTCTTCACCCAGCACGCGCTCTTGGCCGTGCTGCTGATCTATCTTTCGCGCTATCTCAACGACTGGTTCATCCTCTATCACTTCAGCAACAACCGCGAAGTGGTCCAGGAAAAAAATGTCGCGGTGGCGCTTGTCGAAGGCGCCACCTACCTCGCCAGCGCCTATGTCATCGCCGGCGCATTTTATGATTGGGAAAACGGCCTCTCGGTCGCTCTCCTCTGGTTCGTAATCGGCCAGCTCCTGCTCATTATATTGGCGTCTTTATACCGAATCGTCGGCAAAGGCGTCGATGCCGCGCTTGACGCACAAAACCTCGCCGCCGGTATCGCCCTCGGCAGCTTTTTACTTTCCGGTGGCATGGTCTGCGGCGCTGTCATCAGCGGTCCGTCTCAGGGCTGGCGCAGCGATGTGCTAATCGTCGCGCTTTATCTTGGCGCGTGGCTGGTCTTGATGCTCGTCGCGCACGTGATTTCCGACCACTTGTCCTTTCGCTCGACGCGCCTCGGTGAAGAGGTAATCGAGCAGCGCAACATCGCTGCCGCTTTATTCAAAGCGGTTGTCTTTATCTCCGTGACCCTAGGCTACACTCACGGTTAAACCGCGATGAAGAAATCGGCGCAGGTTTCATTAATTTTTCTCTCGTCATTCGCGGCCGCCGTCATGAACGGCTGCGACAGCAACGACGGCGGTGACTGGGTCGAGGCGAAGCGCTGCGTCGACAACAACAATGTCGTGGTCGAAGACCGCATGTGCGACGAGCCGAGCGGCCGGAGCGGCGGTCATGGCAGCCATTTTTTCTACTATGGCGGCAGAGGTTACTACCCCGGGAACATCGCCTCGGGCGGCGGTCGAGTCCCCCAAGGCGGCGTACGCTACGAAAGTCCCAGCCGCGTCCCGCGCGGCGGCTTCGGCTCTACCGGGAAAGCCTTCGTCAGCCGCGCCGGCAGTTCCATCGGTAGTTAATATCTCTTTCCATGGAGACTAAACTTCTTATTTTGGGGGCTAAGTTAGAGTCCGTCATACCGTTGAAAAACGGCATCCAGGTGACGATTAGCGGGTAGGATGCGGTGACCTGAAAGGAACCGCATCATTGGCTTGGATTCCGGCCTGCGCCGGAATGACGGAGAACGAAAGTCGACATATCCAGTTCTACTAAATCCACATGAAACGAGTCGCCATCACACCACGCACAGACTGGGAAAAGAAAGTCGAAGAGATCGGCCTAATCTATCACCACTCTGAAGGCCGGCCGTATTGGAATGAGTCCGCTTACTACTCTTTTCGCTCAAGTGAAATCGAGCGAATCGAATTGGCCACCAACGAGCTGCACGAAATGTGCTTGCAAGCGGCGCAACATATTATCGACCACAACCGCTTCAAAGAACTGGCGATTCCCGATGCGGCCATACCAGCGATCAAGCAAGCTTGGGAAGACGAACCGCCGGCGCTCTATGGCCGCTTCGACCTCGCCTACGATGGCGATCAACTTAAATTGCTCGAATACAACGCCGATACCCCCACGGCTTTGCTCGAAGCCTCAGTAGCGCAGTGGTATTGGCTGCAAGAACTCTTTCCCAAACTCGACCAATTCAACTCGATCCACGAGAAACTCTTGGCCAAATGGCAAGAGCTAAAACGTTATGTGGCTAATCCGCTGCATTTCGCTTATCTCGAACCGCCGGACGTCGAGAATAGCGAAGACCTCATGACCGTGAGCTACTTGATGGACGTCGCCAGCCAAGCGGGCATCGAAACCGTGCTCATGCGCATCGACGACATCGGTTGGGACGAGCGACAAAATTGCTTCATCGATCTAGACGGTCGCCCCATGCGCAGCATCTTCAAACTCTATCC